>JAIBBQ010000367.1 GCA_019694595.1 Myxococcaceae bacterium | reverse complement strand
GCGACAGCGACAGCCAGATCACCATCGCCTTGCCCTTGATGGCGCCGTACGGCACGAACTGCACGCCGAGCTCGTGGCGGCTCAGGCCGTAGCGGCTGTCCTCGCTGTTGTCCCGGTTGTCGCCCATGACGAACACCGAGTCCCTGGGCACGGTGATGGGGTTGCCGTCGAAGCCGCGCGCCGGCTCGTGGAGCAGGCGCAGGTGCGGGGTGCCGTCGACCACCTCGCGCTCCAGCACGCCCCGCCCTTGCTGCCAGCCGCGCAGGCTCGGGTCGTCCCAGTAGTCGTACGGACTGGCCTCGGTCTCGCTGGCGAGCAGCTGGCCGTTGACGGTGACCGCGTGCCCTTCGACGGAGATCACGTCGCCCGGCACCCCGATGATGCGCTTGATGTAGTCCTTGTCGGGGTCGACCGGGTTGTTGAAGACGATCACGTCGCCCCGCTTCGGCGCGCGCACCAGGGTGAACGGCACGAAGTTGGTGAAGGGGATCCGCACGCCGTAGATGAACTTGTTGACGAAGATCTGATCGCCGACCTCGAGCGTGGGGATCATCGAGCCCGACGGGATCTTGAACGGCTCCAGGAACACGGTGCGAATGAGGAGCGCCACCAGGAGCGCCTTGAGGAAGCCCGAGGCGAAGTCGAGCGCCCCGCCCCGCCTGGCGAGGCCCAGCTTCTCGATCGCCTTGCCCGCCTTGTCGGCGGCCTGCGACAGCGCGTCGGCGTCGGCACCGCCGTAGGCGACCGCGAGGCCGGTGGCGATGGTGGCGAGCTCCGCCCGCCCCTTGCCCGCGGGGCCGAGCTTCTTGCCGATGGCGAGTGCCTCCTCGAGCGTCTCCTCGACCTCGCGGCGGGCGTTGCGCAGCGTCCGGAAGCTGGCCAGCGCGCCGCGGGCCGAAAGCAACCCCAGCCAGGCCACGAAGCAGGCGAGCGCCACCAGCTTCATCGGCAGCTGCAGCCACAGGTACGTGCAGACCGCGCTCTCGACGATCGCCAGGTAGACCAGGAAGACGAGGCCCAGCACGGTGACCGGGGCCCAGAGGCTGAGCCACCGCTCGCGCCAGACGGCGGCGCGGTAGGCGGCACGCTCGGCCTCGCTCAGCGCGGCGAGCACCTCGGCGGCGAACGGGCGGGCGCTGGGAGTCTCGCCAGCCACTATTCGCCCGTCTTGAGGACCGCGAGGAACGCCTCCTGCGGCAGCTCGACCACGCCGACCTGCTTCATGCGGCGCTTTCCTTCCTTCTGCTTCTCGAGGAGCTTGCGCTTGCGGCTGATGTCGCCGCCGTAGCACTTGGCGAGCACGTTCTTGCGCATCGCGGACACCGTCTCGCGCGAGATGACGCGGCTGCCGATCGCCGCCTGGATCGCGACCTCGAACATCTGCTTGGGGATCACTTCCTTCAGCCGGGTGCAGACGTCGCGGCCGCGCTGGTAGGCGTGATCCTTGTGGGCGATGATCGACAGCGCGTCGACCGGCTCGCCGTTGATGAGGATGTCGAGTTTCACCAGCTCGCTCGGCCGGTAGTCGGCGATCTCGTAGTCGAGTGACGCGTAGCCGCGGCTCAGGCTCTTCATCTTGTCGAAGAAGTCGAACACCACCTCGGCCAGCGGCATTTCGTAGGTCAGCTTGACCCGGGTGCCGGAGCTGCCGAGGTACTCGATGCCCTTCTGCACGCCGCGCCGTTCCTGACAGAGCTTGAGCATCGCGCCCAGGTACTCGTTGGGCACGTGGATGTTGGTGGTGAGGAACGGCTCCTCGAGGTGCTCGATGTTCTGGACCGGCGGCAGCTTGGCCGGGTTGTCGACCACGATCATCGACTTGTCGTGCAGGAACACCCGGTAGACCACCGACGGGGCGGTGGTGATGAGGCTCAGGTTGTACTCCCGCTCCAGACGCTCCTGGACGATCTCCATGTGGAGCAGGCCGAGGTAGCCGCAGCGGTAGCCGAAGCCGAGCGCGGTCGACGTCTCGGGCTCGTAAGTGAAGGCGGAGTCGTTGAGGCGCAACTTGGACAGCGCGTCGCGCAGGTTCTCGTAGTCGGCGGCGTCGACCGGGAAGACGCCCGAGAATACCATGGGCTTCACTTCCTTGAACCCGGGGAACGGCTCGGCGCACGGGCGGGTCGGGCTGGTGATGGTGTCGCCCACCTTGGCGTCGACCAGCTCCTTCACGTTGGCGACCAGCACCCCCACCTCGCCGGCGATGAGCTTGGGCACCGGGCGCGAGAACGGGGCGAAGACGCCGAGTTCCTGCACCTCGAAGTTCTTCTTGTTGCTCCACAGCTGAATGGGCTGTTTGAGCGCCAGGGTGCCTTCGAGGATGCGCACCAGCATCACCACGCCGCGGTAGTTGTCGTACCAGCTGTCGAAGACCAGAGCCTTGAGCGGGCCTTCGGGGTCGCCCGACGGGGGCGGCATCAGGCTCACCACCGCCTCGAGGATCTCCTCGATGCCGATGCCTTCCTTGGCGGAGGCGGGCACGGCGATGCTGCCGTCGAGCCCGATGACGTCTTCGATCTCCGCGCGGGTGCGCTCGACGTCGGCCGACGGAAGGTCGATCTTGTTGATGACGGGGACGATCTCGAGGTCGTGCTCCACCGCCATGTAGACGTTGGCCAGCGTCTGGGCCTCGACGCCCTGGGTAGCGTCGATCACCAGCAGGGCGCCTTCGCAGGCGGCGAGCGAGCGGCTCACCTCGTAGGCGAAGTCCACGTGCCCGGGGGTGTCGATGAGGTTGAGGACGTAGTCCTTGCCGTCCTTGGCGCGGTAGTTCATCCGCACGGTCTGCGCCTTGATGGTGATGCCGCGCTCGCGCTCCAGCTCCATGTTGTCGAGGAACTGGTCCTGGCTCTCGCGCTTGGTGACGGTGCCCGTCTTGTCGAGCAGGCGGTCGGCGAGCGTGGACTTGCCGTGATCGATGTGCGCGATGATCGAGAAGTTGCGCAGGTGTGCGTTGGCGGCCGGCATCGTGAGGGCGGCGCTCGTAGCACCCCTGCCCCCAAAGATCTCGGGCTACAGTGCCGGCGCCGTCGGACCCCACGATTCGTGAAGGAGCGCCCATGTTCCGCGCCGTGTTCGCGTTGTCGCTCATCTGCACCACCGCCTGGGCCCAGGACGCTGGCGCCCCGGCCGCCGCACCTCCGGCGCCGCCGCCCCCGGCCGACGAGATCAAGCGCGTGCTCGAGTACTACTACAACGGCGCCGCGCGCGGCCCCGCGCTCCTGGAAGTGAAGGCCTGCCTCAAGGTCGACGCCGACAAGAACAGCCCCACCCGCAACGAGTGCCTCGAGCCGGTGAACGGCACGGTGAAGGTCGGCACCTTGGTCCACGGGTGGACCAGCTGGTACGTGCCCATCGGCGGCAAGTACGACGACGCGGTGCTGCAGTTCATCCACGAAGGTCAGGTGCGCTCGACCATCGACCTGAACCTGAACACCGAAGGCCGCACCCGCACCTGGCGGCAGTCCAGCCTGAGCAAGAAGGGCAAGTGGACCATCAAGGTGCTGCGCGGCGGGCAGGAGCTCGGCCTGACCGTGGTCACCGTCGAGTGAGCCGGCGCCGCCACAGCCCCACGCTCGCCACCAGGAGCGCGCTGGCCGCGGCGAGCGCTGCCCAGGCCGCGGTGCGTGGGCCCGTG
>JAIBBQ010000009.1 GCA_019694595.1 Myxococcaceae bacterium | reverse complement strand
CGGGGGAGGAGGCGGCGGCGGCACGATGCCCGCGAGGCGGTCGAGCGCCGCGGCATCGCCCGCGAAGTGGTCGAGGTCGACGTCGCCGACGACGCCCGGGCAGCGGCCCGCCGGCACGGTGCCCACCGCGTTGCCGCGGTACTGCCAGAGCGTCCACGTCTTCCACGGGGTGGGGATCGCGGTGCAGGCCGCGGTCGTGTAGTGCGCCACCGCGAGCGGGCGGTCGGCGAAGATGGCGGTGTCGCCGAGGTACTGCTGCCAGTAGTAGCCGCCGGTGTAGATCATCACCTTGCGGCCGGTGCCGGCCTCGACGCGCTCGATCCACGTCTTGAGGCGGGCGGTGTAGACGGCCGGGGTGGGGATGACGCCGTTCATCTCCTCGACGTCGGCCATGACGGGGAGGTCGCCGGGCGCGAGCTTGCCCACCAGGCGGATGACGGTGTCGGCCTGGGCGACCGGGTCGGTGGCGGGGTTGAACCAGTGGTACGCGCCGCGGCGCATGCCGGCCGCCTTGATGCCCGCCCAGTTCGCCGCGAAGGTGGGGTCGACCCCGGTGCCCTGGCTGGCCTTGGTGTAGACGAAGCGCTTGCCGGCCGCGGCGACCTGCGCCCAGTTGGGGCTGCCCTGGTAGTGCGAGACGTCGATGCCTTCGAGGATGGTGCCCGTCGGGCACACCGGGCCGGTGAGCGCCTCGCCCAGCGTCGCGGCCGGGTGCTCGTCGGTGTCGTCGCCTTCCCCGAGCAGTGCGGGGCCGCACCCGGCGGCGGCGAACAGCGCGAGGCTTGGGGCGAGCAATCGGCGCATGGGGTGAGCTCCTTGCGTCCATTGTCGAGAGGCCCGCGGGCGGGGCCCCGGGCGAGACTGCGTGCCCGATTTACCGAGTGTGGCTCGGTAAGGTGCTGACTTCGTTGGGGTTTTGACCCGGTGGTCGGGCCCGTCAGAGCTTGATGCGCTTGTTCTCGGGATCGTAGAGCGGCTTGAGCGAGGCGCTCGCCGCGACGCGCTTGCCGGCGACCTCGACTTCCCAGGTGCCGGCGTCGATCCACGCCTGGTCGAGCGGGCCCTGGGCGTCGACCATCGCCAGGCCGACGGCGCCGCCGAGGGTGAAGCCGTAGGACGCGGCGCGCACGTAGCCGACGGCCTTGCCGTCGCGGAGCACCGGCTCGGCGTGGAAGAGCATCGGGGTGGGGTCTTTCAGCAGCACCTGGAGCAGGCGCCGGGTGAGGGGGCCCTTGGCCTTCTTGGCGACCACGGCGTCCTTGCCGAGGAAGCCGCCGGGCTTCTTGAGGTCGACGGCGAAGCCGAGGCCCGCCTCGAGCACCGAGTCGGTGTTGTCGATGTCGTGGCCGTAGTCGCGGTAGCCCTTTTCCATGCGGCAGCTGGCGAGCGCCTTGAGGCCGGCGTGGCGCAGGCCGAGCGGCTTTCCGGCGGCGAGCAGCCGGTCGTAGACGTGGGTCGCCTGCTCGGTGGGAATGTAGAGCTCGTAGCCGAGCTCGCCGAGGTAGGTGATGCGCACGCAGAGCGCGCGGGCGAAGCCGATGTCGATTTCCCGCGCGCAGCGGAACGGGAAGGCCTCGTTGGAGAGGTCGGCGTGGGTGACCGACTGCAGCAGCTCGCGCGACTTCGGGCCCTGCACGTTGAGCTGCGCGTAGCCCGAGGTGACGTCGGTGACGAAGGCGTGCGCGGCGGCGGGGAAGTTGCGCTTCATCCACGTCTGGGTGTGACCGAGCGCGGTGTCGGACGAGACGACCCAGTACTTCTCGTCGTCGAGCTTGGTGACGGTGAGGTCGGCCTCGAGGGTGCCGCCTTCGTTGAGCCACTGGGTGTACGTGATCATCCCCGTCTGCTTGTCGACGTCGTTGGCGGAGATGAAGTTGAGCAGCCGCCCGGCGTCGCGCCCCTGCACGAGGAACTTGGACATGAACGACATGTCCATGAGGATCACGCCTTCGCGCACCGCGCGGTGCTCGGCTTCCCAGTACGGGAACCAGTGCTGGCGGCCCCACGACAGCTTCTCGGGCTGCGGCTGCGCGCCGGCGGGCAGGTACCAGTCGGGCCCTTCCCAGCCGCTCACGTCCTTGAAGAAGGCGCCCTGGGCGGCGAGCCGGTCGTGGAAGGCGGACGTCTTGGCCCCGCGCGCGGTCTTCATCGACCGGGTGGGGTAGTGGCACTGGTACACCATGCCGAGCGACTCGACGGTGCGGGTGGCGCGGTACTCGGGGTTCGACTGGTAGGTGTGGAGCCGGTCGATGTTGAAGCCGGTGACGTCGACGTCGGGGCGGCCGTTGATGATCCAGTGGGCGAGCACGCGCCCCAGGCCTCCGCCGGTCAAGATGCCGATGGAATTGAGTCCTGCGGCCACGAAGTAGTTCTTGAGCTCGGGCGCCTCGCCGACGCACGGCTGGAGATCGGGGGTGAAGCTCTCGGGCCCACAGAAGAAGGTCTTCACCCCGGCGTTCATGGAGATGGGCACCCGCTTCATCGCGGTCTCCACGTACGGGCCCATGCGGTCCCAGTCGGGGGGCATGCTGCCGAAGGAGAAGTCCTCGGGGATGCCGCCGACCTTCCACGGCGCGCACTTGGCCTCGAAGAGGCCGATCATCAGCCCGCCGCCTTCCTCGCGGAAGTAGCCGTAGGAGCCGGGGTCCTCGAGCACCGGCCAGTCCTTGCTCACCTCGGGGATCTTCTCGGTGATGAGGTAGTAGTGCTCGGCCGCCTGCAGGGGAATGTTGATGCCCGACTTGGCCCCGAGCTGCCGGGCCCACATGCCGGCGCAGTTGACGACCACGTCGCAGGTGATGTCGCCCTGGTTGGTGGTGACGCCGGTGACCGCGCCGCTGCGCGAGCGCACGCCGGTGACGGACACGCCTTCGATGACCTTCACGCCCTTCAAGCGCGCGCCCTTGGCGAGCGCCATGGTGACGTCGACCGGATCCGCGCGGCCGTCTTCCTTCACGTAGAAGCCGGCGAGCACGTCATCGACGTTGGCCAGGGGGAAGAGCTTCTTCACTTCCGCGGGGCCGATCTCGTGCACGTCGACGCCGCAGAGGCGGTTGAAGGCGGAGACGCGGCGGTACTCCTCGAGGCGGTCCTGGTCGGCGGCGACCTCGATGAAGCCGACGGGGCGGAAGCCGGTCGCCTGGCCGGTCTCGGCCTCGAGCCGGGAGTAGAGGTCGCGGGTGTACTTGCGCATCTCGGTCGACGTCTCCGAGGTGGACCCGAAGGTGACCATCAGCCCGGCGGCGTGCCAGGTGGTTCCCGAGGTGAGGCGGTCGCGCTCGAGCAACACCACGTCTTTCCAGCCGAGGTGGGCGAGGTGGTACGCGACGGAACAGCCGATGACGCCGCCGCCGATGACGACGGCGCGGGCGTGGGTGGGGAGCGGTTGGTCGGCCATGAGGGCCGGGACCCCTAGCAGGCTTTGGCACGGCTCTGGAATCGAGCGAACCCCTGGCGGCTTTCGGGCCTCGTGGTCCCAATCGCTTTTCACAGCCGAGGCCTCTGGGGGGTGAGAGAATTCCAAGAGCCGTCCCCTCATTTCATCCGTTTGCGGGAGCGCACCATGCCGAAGAACGTTCAGGGTCCTGGTCAGGTCAGCGGAGTCACCTCGCGGGACATCTCGCCGCCGCCCACGCCGCAGGTGCAGGTGTCGATCGCCTTCGAGCGCGCCGCGAAGGACGCGACGTTCAGGCCGAACCCGCCGCCCATCACCCAGCGCCCCGGTGGGCGTGATCCGGTCTATCTCGAGCTGAGCAACGTCGAGGTGGGCACCACCATCCAGCTGCTCAATCTGTCGGCGAACCCCGGCGCGAGCTGGAACGACGCCAAGGCGGTGGTGGAGCTGCCGCTCACCGGCCGCGACATCGCCAACCGGCAGGCGAGCGCCTTCCTCAACGCGGAGCAGATGGACAAGCTCGGGCTCCAGCCCGGCCACATGATCCAGCTCCGCGCGGTCGACACCGCCAACCCGGCAAACGTCTCGCCGGCGGTGACCACCGAGCTGATGCCCAACGAGTGGGTGAACGGCCAGGTGAGCGAGAAGAACGGCGACGCGTTCGTCACCACGCCGGGCGCGCAGTTCAACATGCTCGACGGCGAGGCCAAGCGGGTGGCGGTGATGGCCAAGTCGGTCTTCGACGTGAGCGAGCCCATCGTCACCACCCTGCAGGAGAAGGTGAGCATCGTGGTCGACGAGCGCTTCTCGCCCGAGGACAAGGCGCTGGGCGCGGTGCTGAACAGTGGCTGGGGCGCCATGCAGCGGGCGATGGGCAAGGACAGCTTCACCGCCGAGGAGCTCAAGACGCAGAGCACCAACGAGGGCTACCCCGAGAATTTCCGCACCGCGCTCAAGACCCTGCTGGGCGACTCGGCGTTGTTCGCCCGGTTCGATGCCGCGCGGACCGGGTCCAAGGATGACCAGGTGAACTGGCAGGACGTCGGCGCGGTGGCGAACTTCACCCGCACGGTGACGCTCAAGGCGAGCGAGGCGCTGGAGCCGGGCGCCAACGTGCAGGTGCAGAACCAGCGCACCAACTCGACCACGTCGGGCTCGGTGGGCAACGACCGCCAGCTCTCGGTGCCGGTGAACGACGCCGCCGATGGCGACCCGCTGCGCATCACGGTCCAGGACAACAACAACATCCAGGGTGCGCCGTTCATCATCACCTTCCGCCCCGACGGCAAGAACGGCGTGGGCGCGGCGCCCCCGACCCCCGCGCTGCCGGGCGTCATCGACCAGTAGCCGGCGAGCGTCAGTCGGAGGTCACTCGAAGCGCAGCGCGGCGAGCGGGTTGAGCCGCGCCGCCTTGCGCGCCGGGAAGACGCCGAAGGTGATGCCCACCGCGACCGAGACCCCGAAGGCGATGGGGATCGCGAGCGTGGGCATCACGAAGGGCACGCGGATCGCGCCGGCGAGGCCGGCGGCGCCGAGCACCCCGAGGGCGACGCCGGCCAGGCCGCCCACCGCGGACAGCACCGTCGCTTCCACCAGGAACTGGGCGAGGATGTCGCGGGCGCGCGCGCCGACCGCGAGGCGCACGCCGATCTCCCGCGTCCGCTCGGTCACCGACACCAGCATGATGTTCATGATGCCGATGCCGCCCACCAGCAGCGAGATGCCGGCCACGCCGGCGAGCAGGGTGGTGAGCACGCCGGTCACCTTCTGCAGCAAGGCCTGCATCTCCCGCGGGTCGCGCACCGCGAAGTCGTCGTCTTCGCCCTGGGGAATGTGCCGGCGCGCGCGGAGGATGCCGACGAGCTCGTCGCGGGCGGCGTCGATGCGGTCGGCGGAGACCGCGGACACCATCACCATCGCCACCCGCTCGGTGCCGATGATGCGCCGCGCGAAGGTGGAATACGGCATCAGCACCAGGTCGTCCTGATCCATGCCGAAGGCCGAGGCCCCCTTCGCGTCCAGGCACCCCACCACCCGGCAGGACATCTGCCGCACCCGCAGCTCCTGTCCGATGGGGTCCTGCCCGGGGAACAGGGCGTCGGCGACCGTCTGGCCCACCAGGCAGACCTGCGCCGCGGCGCGCTCGTCTTCGCGGCTGAGCAGCCGGCCCGCGCTGACCCGCCACTCGCGGATCTCGAAGTAGTCGGAGGTGACCCCGCTGACCGTGGTGCTGCGGCTGGCGCCACCGGCGACCACCCGCATCGGCCGCGAATTGAGCGCGGTGATGCGGCCCACGTCGCGGGCCTGGAGCCTGATGGCGTCGAGGTCGCCCGAGGTGAAGAGCGGCACGCCCAGCGTCATGCCGCCCATGCTGCGCGAGGTGCCGCCGGGCACCACCATGAGCACGTTGGTGCCCAGGCCCGAGATGGCCTCGGCGACGTAGGCGGTGGCGCCCTGGCCGAGCGACTGCATCATCAGCACCGCGGCCACGCCGATGACGATGCCCAGGGTGGTGAGCAGCGAGCGCATGCGGTTGCGCAGGAGCGCCGCCAGCGCCAGCGAGCCGGTCGAGCCGAGCGTCACGCGCGCGCCTCCTGCCGGGTGTCGGACAGGATTCGCCCGTCCTTGAAGACCACCTGGCGCTTCGCCCAGGCGGCGCAGCCCTGGTCGTGGGTGACCATCACCACGGTGATGCCGGCGTCGCGGTTGAGCGCGGCGATGATCTCCATCACCTCGCTGCCCATGCGCGAGTCGAGGTTGCCGGTCGGTTCGTCGGCGAGGATGACGCTGGGCGCGTTCACCAGGGCGCGGGCGATCGCCACCCGCTGCTGCTGACCGCCCGACAGCTGGTTGGGCCGGGCGTGCTCGCGGCCCTTGAGGCCCACCCGCGCCAGCGCCTCGGCCGAGCGCTCGGCGCGCTCCTGGCGCGAGATGCCCGCGTAGACGAGCGGCAGGGCGACGTTCTCCAGCGCCGAGGTGCGCGAGAGCAGGTTGTAGCTCTGGAACACGAAGCCGAAGCGCTCGTTGCGCAGCGCCGCGAGCACGTCGGCCTGCAGCAGGTGCACCGGGTACCCTTCGATGCGGTACTCGCCGTCGGTGAGTGCTTCCAGGCAGCCGAGCACGCTCACCGCGGTGGACTTGCCCGAGCCCGAGGCTCCGGTGATGGCCACGAAGTCGCCCTGGTGAATGGCGAAGTCGACGCCGTCGAGCGCGCGCACCGCGGCCTCGCCTTCGCCGTAGACCTTGGTGGCCCCGACGAGCGAGAGCAGCGGCTCAGGGGCGGTGGTCGAGGCCATAGGCCTTTCTCCCCGCGGGGCTGAGCTCGGTGACCACCTGGGTGCCGGGCGCCACGCCGCTCACCGCGGTCAGCTCTCCGTCGGAGATGCCCACCGTCACCGGCACCAGCTTGACCTGGCCGCCCTCGAGCACCCACAGCCCTTCACCTGAGGGGCGTTCCGAGCCCGGGAGCACGAAGCGCAGGGCCACGGTGGGCGCGCGGGCGACGTCCTTGGCCTGTGCGGTGCGGATCTTCACCGACGCGGTCATGCCCGGCTTGAGCACCAGGTCCTTGTTCGGCACCTCGACCACCGCGCCGTAGGTGACCACGTCCTGCACGATGGTCGGCGAGTTGCGCACCTCGGTGACCACGCCTTCGAAGGTGCGCTCGGGGTAGGCGGAGACGGTGAAGGTCGCGCTCTGGCCGGCGGCGACCTCGCCGATGTCCGCTTCGTCGACGGCGGTGACCACCCGCATGCGCTCGAGGTCGGCGGCGACGGTGAAGAGCACCGGCGTCTGCAGCATGGAGGCGACCGTCTGCCCGGGGTCGACGTTGCGGGTGATGATCACCCCGTCGATGGGGGAATGCACCACGGCGTGGTCGAGGTTGGTGCGCGCCAGCGCGCGGGCCGCTTCCTGCGCCGCCAGCTGGGCCTGGGCGCCGGCCACCCGGGCCTCGCTGAGCGAGGCGAGCGAGCGCGCGGCCTCGTGTTCCGCCGCGGTCTGCACGTTCTGGGCGAAGAGCACGTCGGAGCGGGCCATGGTCCGCCGCGCCTGCTCGAGGTCGAGCTTCGCCTGGGTCACCGCCGCACGCGCCGCGGCCACCGTGGCTTCGATCTGCAGCCGCTGGGCGTCGAGCGCCGCGCGGTCGAAGCGGGCGAGCACCTGGCCGGCGGTCACCCGGTCGTTGAAGTCCACCTCCACGGTGGAGATGCGGCCGGAGACCTCGGCGCCCACCGACACCGAGGTGAGCGCCTCGACGTGACCGGTGGCGCGCACCACCCGGGTGAGGTCGCCGCGGGTGACGGCCGTCACCCGGAAGCGCTCGGGCAGGGGAATCGGCTTGGGCCGGGTCGCCCAGGCGATGCCCGCCGCCGCGAGTGGCAGGGCCACCAGCGCGCCGATCCACAGCGTGCGCCGGCGCCGCTGGCGCTTCTGCTCCCGCTCGATGAGCGCCGGTAGCGAGCGTCGCTCGACCGGTGTCGCCGAAGGCTTGAGTGCAGCGGTTCCTTGCTCCATGCCGGCTCCCTGGCCCGTCGGACCGGGGTGCAGGACTTCACGCGTCGTGCCAGGCGCGCGCCCCGGCCGGGTGAGCGCTCGAGGTGCAGATTCTTCGCCGGCCTCCGCGGGTGCGCGCGGTCTGCACCGCGGCTCGCTGACCGGCGTGGGCACGAGCGGGCCCGGCTCCTGCAGTGCTCCGCGCAACCCGCAGTTGGTTCGAGGAGACGACGATGGCCAAGGAATTCCAGGGCAAGGTGGCGCTCATCACCGGCGGCGCGAGCGGCATCGGACAGGCGACCGCCATCGCCTTCGCGCGCGAAGGGGCCTCGGTGGTGGTGTCCGACGTGGTGGACGCGGGGGGCGAGACGACGGCCAAGCGCATCCGCGACGCGGGCGGCGTGGCGAGGGCGCTGCGCTGCGACGTGTCCAGCGCGGCGGAGGTCCAGGCGCTGGTTCAGGGCACGGTGGCGGCCTTCGGGCGGCTCGACGTGGCCTTCAACAACGCGGGCATCGAAGGGGCACAGGGGCCGGTCGCCACCCAGAGCCCGGAGGCCTTCGCCAAGGTCATCGCGGTGAACCTCACCGGCGCCTTCCTCTGCATGCGCTACGAGCTGGAGCAGATGGAGAAGCAGGGGAGCGGGGCCATCATCAACAACGCCTCGATCCTGGGCACGGTGGGCTTCGCAGGCGCGGGCGCGTACACCGCGGCGAAGCACGGGCTCCTGGGGCTCACCAAGGTGGCGGCGCTGGAGTCGGCGGCGAAGGGCATCAGGGTCAACGCGGTGTGCCCGGGCTTCATCGCCACGCCGATGCTGGAGCGCGCCGGGCTCCTGAGCGACCCCAAGGTGCGGCAGGGCATCGAGGCGCTCCACCCGGTGAAGCGGCTGGGCACCAGCGAGGAGATCGCCGAGGCGGTGCTCTTCCTCGCTTCGCCCCGGGCGTCCTTCATCACCGGGCACCCGATGCTGGTCGACGGCGGCTACGTCAGCCAGTGACGCAGACGGTGCGCGTGCCCGCTGCGGTGCGCAAGCTCTGCGCGCCGCGCGGCGGCCGGCCAGGGCGTCCGGTGCGGCACGGGCGCTGCACCACCGTCCTGCATGGCCACCACCGACCCCGTCCTTCCGAAGCGTATCGTCGTCGCCACCGACTTCACCGAGCAGGCGGACCGCGCGGTGGCGCACGCGCTGGCGCTCGCGCAGCGGCTCGATGCGCGGGTGCAGCTGGTGCACACCTACGTGGTGCCCATGCCCGGGCCGCCGGATCTCGGCGGGGCCTTCATCGGCGACCTCGCGGTGCGCATGGCGGCCGACGCCGAGCGCTCGATGCAGGATGCGGTGGCGCGCCACCGCCAGCCCGGGGTCGAGCTGTCGGGCGTGGTGAAGGAAGGCGACGCCCGCGATCAGATCATCGAGGTGGCGAAGGCCTTCGGTGCCGACCTCATCGTCATCGGCAGCCACGGCCGCCGCGGCTTCAAGCGGCTGGTGATGGGCAGCGTCGCCGAGATGGTGGTGCGCCACGCACCGTGCCCGGTGCTGGTGGTGCGCCCCAAGGAACTCGGCGCCGCCTAGGCCTTCGCCGGCGCGGGCTTCTTGCTGCGGCTGAGCACCAGGAGCGCGAGCGCGAGCACGCCCGCGCCCCACCACTCGGCCGCCGCGAGCGGTTCCCCGCCGAAGAGCGCGGTGACCAGGAGCGAGGCGCCGACGCCCGCCACCACGCTGGAGATGCGGTTGAGCGGCACCGCGAAGCTGTTCTCTCGCGGGCTCAGCAGCACCAGCGCGCCGAAGACACCGGTGCCCTGCGAGCACAGCCCGATGACCACCAGCACCGCCAGCGCCGAGGTGAACGGCACCTCGAGGAAGCCGCGGGTGAGTGGCGCGGAGAGACTCGAAGGCGCCAGCAGCGCCACCGCGGCCAGCGCCACCACCGCAGCGGGCGTGGCGACGAGCTGCTCCTCCACGAAGTAGCGGCGGGTGACGGCCGGGTCCTCGGTCTTGGCGAGGTGGGTCATCGCCCGCAGCCGGAAGAAGTAGGCGGCGACGTAGATCACCACGTTCACCAGCGCGACCCAGGTGAGCTGCGGGTCCCGCACGGGAGAGATGAAGAGCGCCGCCAGGGTGAGGCCCAGGGCGATCTTCGCTTCGCGGCTCACCGTGCGGCCTCCGAGCGCGTCGACCACCGGCGCCGAGGCCAGCACGCCGCCGCGCATCAGCACCATCGACAGCACGATGGAGACGCCCTCGAAGGTGTACGCCAGGGTGGTGGTGACCACGATGGCCGCGGTGCAGAGGCCGGACAGGAAGGTCCACCGCGAGGGGCGAGGCAGGCGCAGGGGGCCCACGGTCACGAAGCTCCCTGCCGCGCGCCACCAGCCGGTGAGCCCGAGGAAGGCGACCATCGCCAGCATCGACGTCGTGGTGGTGACCGGCACCACCTCCAGCCCCTGGAGCTTGGGGCCGAGCTCTCCCGAGCTCAGCGCCTTGGTCAGCGCGCTGTAGGGCACGTAGGCGGCGAAGTAGCCCAGCGCGAACAGCCAGGTCGCCCCCGAGCCCTTGGTTCCGGTCATGGGCGTCTGCCCTGCAAGGAACTCACCAGCCGGCACGCGCCAGGCACATCGCTTGCTTCGGAGGTGGGCATGAAGACGGTCACCGAGCAGGACTACCACGATCGGGTGGACCCGCACCGCCAGGGCGCGCGGAGCGCGGAGATCATCCTCGGCGCGCAGGACGGCCTGGTGAACGTGCTGGGCGTGGTGCTGGGCGTGGCCGCGGCCACGTCGAACGGCGCCATCGTGCTGGCGGCGGGGGCGGCGGCGGCCATCGCCGAGTCGGCCTCGATGGCCGCGGTGGCCTTCACCTCCAGCCGCGCGCAGGCGCACTACTACGACGCCGAGGTGGCCCGGGAGCGGCGGCACGTGCAGCACAGCGCGAGCATCGAGCGGGAAGAGGTGCGCGCGCTCTACGCCGCCAAGGGCTTCTCGGGTGAGCTCCTGGAGCGCATCGTCGCGCACATCACCAAGGACCCCGAGGTCTGGGTGGCGCTGATGATGGCCGAGGAGCACCAGCTCGCTCCGGTACCGCTGCGGCGCTCGCTCGCGGCGGCGGTCATCGTCGGGGTGGCGTCGCTCGTGGGCTCGCTCATTCCGCTGGGGCCCTTCCTGGTCCTCGACGGGCGGGCGGCGGTCGTGGGCGCGGTGGCGGTCGCTGCGCTCGCGCTCTTCGCCCTGGGGGCGGTCAAGGCGCGCAACACGGTGGGCTCCACGCTGCGCGAGGGGCTCACCCTGATGGCCATCGGCCTGGTCACCTCGGCGCTCG
Organism: Myxococcaceae bacterium; assembly: GCA_019694595.1. Classification (GTDB taxonomy): domain Bacteria; phylum Myxococcota; class Myxococcia; order Myxococcales; family Myxococcaceae; genus JAIBBQ01. Next base: position 63,878 of record JAIBBQ010000009.1, on the reverse strand, counting down.
CCTGGGCCGTCGGGCTCTGGCTCGAGGTGAAGTGACGCTACCGGTGGGGCGCCGTTCGTCTCTAACCTCGCGGTCACCGTGGCCGGTCCGCTCGAGTACCTCTGTTACACCGACGGCTCGAGCAAGGCCGTTGCTGGCGCTCCCGGCGGCTGGGGGTACTGGATCAAGCCGCCCGCAGGGCCCCCGCTCGAAGGGTACGGCAAGGCGCGGGACACCGTGTCCAAGGCGATGGAGTACCGGGCAGTGGCCGAGGCCCTCGCGGCGCTCCCCGACGGGGCGAGCGCCGCGGTCTTCTCCGACAACCAGACGATGGTGGAGAGCCTGGCGAAGAACCTGTCCGCCTGGCGCGCGGGGGGCTTCGCCAAGGTCGACGCGGTGCTGCTCGACAGCGTGAAGCGCATCGACGACGCCATCACCCGCCGGCGCCTCACCGTGCGCTGGCAGTGGGTGCGCGGCCACAACGGGAACGAGGGCAACGAGCGCGCCGACCACCTCGCGGGGCAGGGCGCGCGCGAGGCGAGGGCGGAGGTCGAGGCGGAAGAAGAGGCGGCCCGGCGCGCCAAGCGCAGACGTTGAAGGTCACCACCAGACGGCGACGGTCACGCCGGAGCCGGAAGGCAGCACGGTGAGCGCCGGCGCCCCGTCGCGGTGGAGCAGCAGCGGCAGCCCGACTCCGAAGGCCGCGCCCGACAGCGAGCCCACCAGCACGTCGGAGAACCAGTGCTTGTCCGCGGCCATGCGCAGCACCGCGGTGGTGGCGGCGAGCGGCAAGCCGATGGCCCACACCAGCCAGGCGAAGCGGCTGCCGCGCATCGAGGCCACCGTGCCCGCGGCGGTGGCGAAGGCGAAGGCCCAGGTGGCGTGCCCGCTGTAGAACGACAGGTTGTTGTCGCGCGGGTCCTTGGTGAGCACCTGCTGCGCCGGGGTCAGGTCACTCACGAAGGGGCGCGCGCGGCCGGCGGTGAACTTCACCAGCTGGTTGACCGCCACCGCGGCGAAGGCGGCGTCCAGCACCACCAGCGCATCGACGGCGGAGCGCGAGAGCCACGGGCCGTCGGGCGTCTCTCGCCACGAGAGCAAGGTGGACAGCCCGATGGTGGCGACCGGCATCAGCGCCCAGGTCACGTTGCTCGCAGTGTCCGCCGGACCGATGCCGCGGCCGTCGCCCAGCGGGTTGGGCACGAAGAGGCGGCGAAAGGCGAGGTCCAGGCCGCTCGCGGTGCACCAGCGGCACTCGGCCGGGGCGAGCGGCTTGAGCGCGGTCTCGAAGAGCAGCCATTCCAGCGCCAGCGCCGACGTGGCGATGCCGTCGCCCACCGGCGACCAGGCGAGCGGGCGCGGCGGCGGCGGCGGCTCGTCGACGGGCGCGGTGGCGGGCTGGGCGACGGCGAGCCGGCCCGCGAGGAACAGCGCAGCGCCAGCGCGGAAGCGGTCAGCTCGCATCGGGCACCTTGAGTGGGCGGGGCGTGGTGCCGAAGGACTCGTCGGACATCACGCAGAGGGTGAGCCGGAGCGCGAGCCCGGTGTCGTGCACCGCGCTGGTGGGGTCCTCGGGGACGCCGGCGCGCCGGCTGGCGAGCGTGGCCTCCGCGCTCAGGCCGAGCCACCGCCAGAGGCGCACCGTCACCGCGGTGGTCATGAAGGTGATCGACTCGTAGGTGCGGTCGGGTGTGTACACGCCCGCCACCAGCCAGTTGCGCCCGTGGATCTCCACCATCACCCGGCGGCGGTGGCCGACGGCGAGCCCCACGAAGGACTGCAGCGCGGGGCCCACGTGGTAGTCGCGCGTCACGTCGGCCGGCACCTGGATCTGCCCGGCGGTGGCGTAGGGGCTCAGGCCCAGCGCCGCCGACAGCTGCAGGAAGGCGTCGCCGTCTCCCGCCCACTGCACCATCACCCCGGGACCCAGGCCCAGCGCCGAGGCGCGGATGATGGCCGGCGCGCTGTAGTCGTACATGCCGAAGAGCCCCCACACCCCGCGCAGGTGCGAGTCGTAGCCGTCGCCGATGCGCAGGCCTTCCACCACGCCGCGGATGAAGAGGTTTCCGTAGACGTCGCGGGGGAACGAGAGGTCGGCGCGCAGCTCGAACGACGAGAAGGGCGCGTCGAAGCGGGCGAGCGGGTCCCACGGCAGGCCGTAGCCGAGCGTCACCGCGACCCGCGCCTGGAGCGGCGAGCGGGCGATCAGCGCGTTGGTGTCGCGGTCGATCACCGCCGCGACCGCCGCGCCGCTGTCGAAGCGCGCGTAGAGCTGCACCGGGTCGTCGACCTCCTCGAGGTCGAGCAGCGCGTGGTTGGCGCCCCCGAACGGGTCGATGACGAAGGCCGCCACGTGGCGCATCACCGATTCGGTCGGTCCGCGGACCTTGAGCGCGGTGCGGTGGAGCACCTCGCCCAGCATCGCGCCGCCCAGGCTGGTGGTGATCTGATCGTTCAGCGACGGCGGGTCGACCTCGAAGAACAGCTCCCAGGCCAGGCTCTCGAGCGAGGTGAGCACCGCCGAGGTCCAGAACCCCAGGCCTGCGGAGCGCGCGGCGGTGAAGTGCAGCGCTCCCTGGTACGGGTGCCCGAACTGGTTGGTCAGGTAGTAGTCGCCGTCGAGGGTCCAGCTGCTGGGCTGGAGGTGCGCGGCGATGGTCGCGCCCGAGATGCGGGCGAAGGGCTCCCGGCTCACCAGGTTGCTGAAGGTCAGGAACCAGAAGTCGAGCGCGGTGCCTTCCGCCAGCGCGACGCCGAAGCGCGCCCACTGGGGCAAGGTCTGGTGCGGCTGCGGCGACGGCTCGGCCAGGGGCGCGTCGGCCGGCAGCTGCCCGGCGTCGGCGCTCGCCAGCAGTCCTGCGAGCAGCGCCGCCGCTACCACGCGAGGGGCGCGAAAACGGTGCGCGCATCACCGGGGAGGCGCAAGGCTTGCGCGGACCAGCCATCGGCCCAGTGCAAGACCAGCGACAAGAGGATCAGCGACAGGCCCACGCCCACCAACCCGGCTGCGCCCGCGGCGTTGGAGCGGGACACCCCGTCGCTGACGGCGTCGTAGGACGGGCCAACCCCCATGGTGGCGAGGGTGGCGCCGGACAGCACCAGCACCTGGCCGACCACCGCCAGGGCGATGGAACGCCCCGCCACCTCTCGCGGCGCGGCGACCGGGGGCCCTTCGGCCACCAGCAGCACCGACAGCAGCACGCTCGCGACGGTGGCGCTCATCCTGGCGCATGAGATGCATTGCCCACGCCAGCGAATGGTGTGTGCGCTCTCCCTCGTCGTCGCTCTCGCCGCCGCCCCGGTGGACGAGGCGCCTGGCTCCGACGCTGCGGCTCCCGTCGAGGCGCCGGCGGTGCCCGTGCCTGCCGATGCTGCGGGCCGGGGCGTCTTCACCAGCGACGCGTACCGCTACGGCCGCCACTCGCTCTTGCCGGGGCTCGCGCTGCGCACGCTGCTCGACGTGGTGGCGATTCCTTCGGGCGTGGCGGGGTGGAGCGCGTTCGACTTCACCGAAGCGGGCGTGGTGGTGGCGTCCACGGTGACGCTGTCGCTGCCGCTGGGGCCGTCGCTCGACGTGCGGCTGCAGCGCGCGCTCCGCAGCGGCCTGGGCGAGAACACCATCATCTGGTGGACGCCGGCGCGCGACGTGGCGCTCTGGGCGAGCCTGTGGGCCTCGGTGGCCACCGTCTTCCTGGTGGGGCTCATCGGCTCGCGGCCCGCGGAGGTCGAGGCGGCGACGCTCGCGGTGGAGGCCTTTCTCATCGGGCAGCTGTACTCGAACGTCATCAAGCTCTTCACCGGCCGCGCCGGCCCGAAGGACGGGCTCACCCCCGGAGCGCTCTCCAGCGACGGCGCCTACGGAGGTCCGACGGCCTTCTTCCGTCTCTGGCCGTCGGGCACCCCGTCGGGGCACGTGGTGACGGCCTACGCCATCCTCACCGCGCTCTCGACGTACTACGCGCAGACCTGGCTCACGGTGGCGCTGCAGGCGGTGGGCGCCTTCATCGCGGTCACCGTGGTGCTGGACAACTACCACTTCGCGTCGGAGTCGATCCTCGGGGCGGCCATCGGCTTCGGCATCGGCCGCTGGGTGGTGCAGCACCGCTCGACCCGCTACCGCAACGGCGCCGACGGGCTGCCGCACCGGCGGGACGACGGCGTGCTCGACGCGGTGACCGTGGTGCCGGTGGTGGTGCCCGGTGGCGGCCTGGGCGTGGGCCTCAGCGCCACCTGGTGAGGCTCAGGCCAGCTGGTAGCTGCGCGAGAAGATGCGCCGGCCGTTGCCGCGGATCCACGCCACCTTCGCCACCCCCGTCGACGGGTCGAGCGTCAGCTCGCCGTAGTTGTTGATGCCGGAGCTCCACTCGAACTGGGGGAACCCCGGGTAGCTGGGGGCGGCGTTGGGCGTCTGCGCGCCGGGGCCGACCAGCACCTCGACGGCGTCCTTGCCCGGTCCTTCGAGGCCCACCTTGCCGGCACACGCGAGGTGGAAGTCGCCCGACAGCCACAGCACGCCGGGAATCCGCTCCGCGTCGATGAACTCCAGCACCCGCGCGCGCGCCTGGGGGAAGGATTCCCAGCGGTCGTGCGCGGTGGTGGAGAAGAAGGGCACCGCGAAGCTCGAGATGGGCACCGAGTTCATCAGCACCTTGAAGGTCGCGGTGCTGGTGCGCAGCCCTTCCTCGAGCCACGCCAGCTGTGCCTCCGAGAGGTACTGCGCCTGGCTGCGGATGCGCTCGCTGCGGCCGTCGAGGGCGAACACTTCCACCGTGTCTCCGAAGCGGTAGCTGCGCCAGATGCGCTCGGGGTTGGTGGGGTGGCGGCGCATCGGCATGTGGTCGAACCAGGCCCCGCTCGCCCACGAGAAGCGGTCGGGCGCGATGCTGTCGCCGGACCAGTCGTTGTTGAACTCGTGGTCGTCCCACACCGCGATGACGCCGGTCGAGGAGCGCAGCGCCTGGTATTCCGGCGTGGAGAACGAGCGCTGCCAGCACGCGCGGAAGGCGTCGGGGTCGTGCGCGCCGTCGGCGTAGACAGTGTCTCCCAGCAGGAGGAACGCGTCGAGATCCTCGCGGGCGCCGGCGTGCCCCAGCACCTCGAAGGAGTTGCCGTACTGCGTGCAGCAGGTGGCGCCGAGCTTCACCACGTCGCGGGTCCCCGCGGCGGGAGCGGTGCGGAACCGGCCCGAGGGTGAGCGCGCGTCGCGCTGACCGCTGGCCACGAAGGCGTAGCGGTACCAGGTGCCGGGCTCGAGGCCCGAGACCTCGACCTGCGCGTAACCGCCGTCGCCGGCGCGCACCTCGTACTGCGTCGCCAGCGCCTCGCCCTGCACGCCGTCGGCCCACACCAGGGCGGTGAGCGCTCCTTCTCCGGCGTACCGGGTCCAGAGGACGGCCCCGTCGGAGGTCGGGTCGCCCGCGGCCACGCCCAGCGGGAAGGCGGTGGAGGCCGCGGGCACCAGCGGCGCGCCGGCGCAGCGCACCAGCCCGGTGGACGCGGACAGCGCGATGAGCACGTCGCGGCGGGTGAAGGTCATGGTGAGCCTCCGGAGGGTGCTGCGAGCCCGAGCTGGTAGCCGTGCACGCCGCCGATGGCGGACATGACCTCGAAGACGCCGGCGGAGATGAACACGCCGAGGAGCCCGACGACGATCGCCACCTGGCCCCGGCCGTAGGCCTGGTGCTCCAGCGCCGCGCCGATGCCCAGGGTGAGCGCCCCGGCCGCCGCGCCGAGCGCCGGCCAGCGCGCGAGCCGCCACATCTCGCCGCGCACCGCGCCCACGTCGACGCGGGCCACGTCGTCGCCGCCCAGCCGGTACAGCTCGGGCAACACGAGGAAGGTGAGCAGCGCGTCGGTCACCACGCCCAGCGCGATGCCGCCAGCGAGCGCAAGCGGCTCGGGCCTGCCGGTGGCCTCGAAGCTCGCGTGCGGGGGAAGCAGCGCGAGACCGAAGGAGAGCGCGGCGGACGCCGCCAGGCCCGAGAAGAACGCAGTGTGGCCCGCGACGCGGTGGCCGAGCCCGGGGTGCTCGAGCTCCGGAGGCGCCGGCGTGGCGGCGACGAGCGTCAGCATGAGCACGACTGGCGTCATGGGCCACCTGGCCTGCACCGCGAGAGGTGCCCCGACCACCGACGTCGGGGGCGAGTGATCAGATAGCCATCCTTCGCGCGAACGCCACGCGCAGAGACTGCGCGCAGCCCGTGCGCGCCCGGCCGCGGCGGCCCCCTGGAACCTCGCGGCTCTGCGCCCGGGCACGCAGGCTGCAGTTGCGCGAGGCATGGCGAGAATGTGGCGACTGTCGCGGCGACATCTGGCACAGGGCGACGCATGACCGTGACGCTCTTCGCGCGCTCGCTGCCGTGCGCCTTCGTCCTCCTCGGCGGTGCGGCGCTTGCCGCGGGGGCTCCCGACGCCGGCCGGCCCGCGGTGGTCTCCGCGATGCGGGCCAACTTCGGGGCGCTGATGACCCTGCAGCCGTACCTGGCGAGCCAGGCGCGCTTCGCCGACCCCGGCAACGCCGAGGAGATCGCCCACCAGCTCGTCATTCTCCGGCAGACCCGCCATGCCTTCCGCGCTCCGCCGCGCACCGAGGAGCCCGGCGTGGCGGCGATGATGGCGCTCTTCGACGGCTACCTCTCGACCGCGCAGGACCGCTTCGCCAAGGGCGCCCACGAGGCCGCGCGCCACCAGCTGCAGACCGCGACCGGCTTCTGCCTCGGGTGCCACACGCGGGTGGTGGTGGCGAAGGACTACGCCGACCTCCAGGGGCAGGTGTCGAGCCTCGAGCTCACCCCGCTCGAGCGCGCCGATCTCCTCGCGGCGACGAGGCAGTTCCGCGAGGCGCTGGCGCTGTACCAGGAACTCCTCGCGGGACCGGCGCGCGGCGAGCTCGCGCAGCGGCTCCTGGCCGACGCCGCCAAGGGGGCGCTGCGCATCACCGTGGTGGTCCACGACGACGCCCAGGAGACGGTGGCCTGGCTCGGCGAGCTGACCAAGCGCCCCGAGCTGGGCGTGGCGCTGCGGCGCGACGTCGAGGCGTGGCTCAAGGAAGCCGAGGCCTGGCGCGCCGAGCCGGCGCCGGCGAAGGACGAGCCCGTCGCGGCGACGGTGGCGCGGGCGCGGGCCTTGTTGAATGCCGGGGGCCCGCTGCCCGGCGAGGTGACGCTCCTGCGCGCCGGCGCGCTGCTCCACCGGGCGCTCGCCCGGGAGCCCACGGGCAAGAGCCGCGGCGAGGCGCTCTACCTGCTCGGCCTGTCGGCCAGCGGCACGCCGGACACCTTCCGCTACGAGCTCGACCAGCTCTACTTCGAGGCCTGCATCCGCGAGAACCCGCACAGCGAGCTCGCGCGGCGTTGCCACGAGCGCCTGGAGAGCAACGTGACACTGGCCTTCACCGGCAGCGCGGGCACCAGCGTGCCTCCGGAGCTTTCGCGCAAGCTCGCCGCGCTCAAGGCCGTCGCCAAGTAAGTCCGGCGTCAGGGCCCCTCGAGGCGCTCGCGCAGCGCGTGGGTGAAGCGCGTCACCAGCGCGTCGCTCGAGTGCAGGAGCGCGTCGGGGGTGTCGAGCGCCGCGACCCGGCCCTCGCTCATCAGCGCCACCCGGTCGGCGATGGCGAAGGCGGTGGCGAGGTCGTGCGTCACCAGCAGCACGGTGGCCTTCAGCTCCCGGCTGGCGCTGGCGATGACCCGGGCGATGACCGCGGTGGTGAGCGGGTCGAGGCCGGCGGTGGGCTCGTCGAGCAGCAAGAGGCGCGGCTCGAGCACGATGGCGCGCGCGAAGGCCACGCGCTTGCGCATGCCGCCCGACAGCTCGGAGACCTTGAGGTGCGCCGCCGACTCCAGCCCGACGCGGCGCAGGGTGGCCGTCACCTTGCGCTCGGCCTCTTCCCCGCGCAGGTGGGCGATCTCCTGGAGCGGGAAGGCCACGTTCGCCGCCACGTCGATGGAATCGAACAGCGCCCCGCCCTGGTAGAGCAGCCCCATCTGCTCGTGCACGTGCCGGAGCCCCCGCTCGTCGAGGGTGGCCAGGTCCACCCCGTCGAAGCGCACCTCGCCGCGGTCGGGCCGCAGGAGCCCGGCGGCGAGCTTGAGCGCCACCGTCTTGCCGCACCCCGACTCGCCCACCAGCGCGCAGAGCTCACCCGGGCGAACCTCGAGGCTGAACCCGTCGAGCACCCGCTGGGCCCCGAAGGCCTTGCTCACCTCGCGCAGCTCGAGTGTCGGGCCGGACATGGGTCGAGCCTAGGCCTCGCGGGGCTGCCGTGCGTGTCTGTCGCACCGGGACCGGGAATGCGATGCTCGAAGGCGTGCGCACGTTCCTCACGCTCGTCGTCACCCTGGCGGCCGGGCTGGTGCTCGCCGGCAGTCCGCCCAAGGGTGCGCCGCAGAAAGCCCCGCCCGTGACTCCAGACCCCGTGAAGCTCGAGCTCCTCGACGGCCAGCCGCAGCGCAGTGGCGACTACACCCTGAAGGCGAGGGCGATGATGTACGCCCACCTCTCGACCCGTGACGGCGGCTCGGACAACGAGTCGCGCTGCATGCTCGAGGTCTCGCGCGCGGGGCAGAGCAAGGAGCTCTCGCTCGACCGGCTGCACTCCAGTCCGCCGGAGTTCGTCGAGGCGCTCGGGCTCGAGGTGGCGCTCGAGGGCACCGACCCCTACCACCAGCCGTCGCGCGCCTGGGTGCTGGTGCGGCCTGCGAAGCGCTGAGCGCCTGAGGTAGAGGGGAGCGCATGAGCTCTCCTCTCCAGTCGATGCGCATCGAGCACCCCGCCGGGGCCCACGTGGCCGAGGTGGTGCTCCTGGGGCCTGGCCGCGGCAACGCGCTGGGGCCCGACTTCTGGAACGAGGCGCCGGGCGTGTTCGCCGCGCTCGACGCCGACCCCGGGCTGCGGGCGGTCATCATCCGCGGGGAAGGCGCCAACTTCAGCTATGGCCTCGACCTGATGGGCGTGGCCCCGGAGATCGGCCCTCTCCTCGACGGCGGCGCCGGGGCGCGCGCGCAGATCTTCGAGCTCGGCCGCAAGATGCAGCGCTCCTTCGAGGTGCTGGCGGCGCTCGGCAAGCCGGTCATCGCCGCCATCGACGGGTGGTGCATCGGCGGCGGGCTCGAGCTGGTCTGCGCCTGCGACCTGCGCCTGTGCACTGAAGGAGCGCGCTTCTCGCTGCGCGAGGTGAAGATGTCGATGGTCTCCGACCTCGGTGGGCTGCAGCGGCTGCCGTACCTGGTGGGGGAAGGGCATGCCCGCGAGCTCGCGCTCACCGGCGGCGACTACCCCGCGGCGCACGCCGAGCGCATCGGCCTGGTGAACGCGGTGCTGCCCGACGCGGCGGCGCTGATGATCCGCGCCCGGGGCCTCGCCGCCCAGCTCGCCGCCAACCCGCCGCTCGCGGTCACCGCGACCAAGCGGGTGATGAACGCCCGGCTGGAGTCGAGCATCGCGGTCGGCCTGCGCGAGGCGCTGATGCACAACACGTCCATCATGCAGTCCGCCGACTTCCAGGAAGCGATGGCGGCGTTCCTCGAGAAGCGCACGCCGAACTTCGCGGGGAAGTGAGCCTTCAGGGCGTGATGGGGCCGGCGACCGCCTCGGCGGTGTCGAAGATGGCGGCCAGCTCGAACGGGTGCTGGTCCACGTCGACGCCCCCGTTGACGCTCGCGGTGAGCGCCAGCAGGTAGCTCGAGCCCGCGGCGAGCACGCCCGGAGGGATGGCGACGCGGGTCACCGTGCCCTTGCAGCGGATGGTGGCCACCAGCTGCTCCGCGCTCGCGCCCCCGTTGTTCACCAGGCGCAGCACCGACAGCACGTAGCGGTCGGGAGTACCGAGCGCGGGCGGCACCCAGGTCACCACCGGCGACTGGCCCACGCCGGACAGCGGCGCGGTGAGCGCCTGGCCGTTCACCTTGAGCTGGCGCGGCGGGCTGATGGTGGGCAGCGAGGTCGACGGGTGGAAGGCGAGCGGCGTGATGCTCGCCAGCAGCGAGCTGTGCTTGAGCGGGCTGCTCGCCCCCGGCGCGGTGAAGGGCACCGCGAAGGCCGTGACGCGCGAGGTGACCAGGGTCGACGTCGACGGGAAGGGGTTGCCGAAGCTGAAGGTGCCGGTGACGTCGGCCGAGCCCGGGTCCACCGGCACGAAGAGCAGGGTGGGCGTGCTCCCCGGGAGCCCGTGCATCGCCGCCGCCGCCGGCGCGCCGTAGACCACGAACTGGCTCGAGCTCACCGTCGCCTGCGGATTCACGTCGGACTTCCACGCCTCGAACTGGCTCACCTTGAGGTCGAGGTCGACGGTGGTCATCGCCAGCGGGCTGAACACCGCGTTCACCGTGCTCGGAGTGCCGTTGATCTGGGTGAGCCCGTTCACCGCCGCCGCGCTGACCGCGACCTGGTTGGGCACCGGCGTGGCGAAGACGCGGTTCTGGTACAGCCGCACCACGTCGCCCTGCGCCGCCTCGATGAGCGGGCCGGTATATGAGATGACGAACGAGGCGGTGGTGGCTCCGTTGGCGGGCTTGGTCGCTCCCACCTTGGTTAGATCGTCCACCCGCGCGCCGTTGTTGGTCACCGCCAGGGCGACCTCGTCGTAGGTCGCCCAGCCTGAGAGACCGGTGGCGTTGATGGTGAGGTTGGTGCCGGTGACCGTCGCCTGGCCGGGGCGGCCGACCTCGGCCTGGTCCAGGTCCACCGTGTCGCTCGGGGTGTAGATGAACGACGCCGCGCCCAGGCGCAGGTAGACCGGTCCGGTCGGGAGCCCCGGGACGCTGAAGTGACCGTCGGCGGTGCCCGAGCCGCTGGCGCTCGTGAAGCCCCCGTCGGCTTCCCACCAGGCGATGACGGGGACGCTGGTGAGGTCGGCCTTCACCACCACCGGCGCCTTGTCACTGTAGAAGGTCGCGGAGCGGGTGCCGCTCACCGTGCGCCCGGAGCCGCCGCCGGTGCTGCCGGAGCCGCCGCCGCTCATGCCGCCGCTGCCACCCGTGCCGCCGCCGGCGCTGCCGCCGCCCGAGCTGCCCATGCCACCGCCGGACGAGCCCATGCCGCCCCCGGTCGCGCCGCTGCCTCCGCCCGACGACTCGCTGCCGCCACCCGCGCTGCCACTGCCGCCTCCGCTCGCACCGCCGGTGCCGGCGCACGCCAGGGTGAACATCGAGAGGAGCGCGCTGCAGACCGCCGGACGGGTGAGCATGGGGACCCGTATGACCCCCGGTGCTTGCACCGAGTGCAGGATTTCAGGGGAGGGTGAAGGCCTCGACCCACGGCACGGGGACGATCTCCGTGGCGTCCGGCGCGGTGGTGCCGCCAATGGCGTAGATGGTGTTCCCGATCGCCACCGCGCCCAGGCTCTGGCGGGCGTGCGCGAGCGGCGGTCCGCTCTTCCAGGTGAGCGAGGCAGGGTCGAAGACGTCGACCGCGCTCACCACCGTGGGCATGCCCTGGTTGTAGTCGTGGACCGAGCCGCCGAGTGCGGCAACGGCGTTGGCGGTGCCCACCAGCGCGACGCATTCGCGGCGCACCAGGCTCCCGCCCGAGCTGGCCGGCCGGAGCGGAGTGAGATTGGTCCAGAAGTCGGGAGGCCCCGACGCCAGCCGGGTGAAGTCGCCCCCGGTGCCCATGCGGCGGCCGCCGCCGATGGCGTAGAGCGTGCCCGCGCTCACCGCCACCTGCACCGAGTCGATCATCGGCGCGGGAGGCTGGACCTCGGTCCAGGTGTTCATCGCAGGGTCGAAGTCGAAGGCCTTGTTCCCCTGGGTGTCGAAGAGCAGCACCCGCAGCTTGCCTCCGAGGACCGCGCCCGCCTCGAACTGGTTCCCCAGCACGGTGTTGAAGGCCACGGGAAAAGGCGGCGGAGCGAGCGTGGTCCACGTGTTGGTGGCCGGCTCGTAGGCCTCGGTGACGTTGGTGTACGTCAGCTGGTTGAGGTTCTCGTCGGCCTTGAAGCCGCCGACCACGTAGATGCGCGGCCCCAGGGTCGCGGCGATCGCCATGCGTCGAGGGGTGGGCATCGACTTCGCGAGCGCCCACTGATTCACCGCCGGGTCGTAGACCTCCACGGTGCCCACCGTGGAGCCCGTGGTGCCGCCGAAGACGTAGATGAGTCCGTCGTGGACGGCGGTCGCGAACTCGGCCCGCGCGAACTTCAGTGGAGCGCGCGCGACCCAGGCGCCGGCGATCGCTCCGCCGCCCGCACCACCCGGAGCGAAGCCTCCGCCCGCGGAGGAACCACCGGTCCCGCCTCCCGCACTGCCTCCGCTTCCGCCGGTGCCGCCACCGGAGCCGCCGTCGCGGGGGCCTTCCACCACCGGCGCGAAGCAGCCCGCGCCGAGCACCGCAGCGACCAGCAGCGAGGCTCGAGCACGCATGGCGACCATGCGCGCTGTCTCGCACGCCACCGAGCACCGCGGCAAGCCGCCGGCCCGCAGCTACTTCTTCGCGCCCTTGCCCGCCTGGCGCGCCTTCTCGGTCAGCCGCAGGAGCTTGGCGCCGGAGAAGACGCCGCGCAGTCGCGGCCCCTTGCCGTCCTTCTCTTCCACGACTGCGATGTGCGTGCGGCCGGTCGCCTTGAAGGTCTCCAGCATGGTGGCCACCGTGGCCTTCTCCACGTCGGCGAGGCGCGCCACCTGCCAGTCGCGGGCGGTGTCCATGATGTCGGCGACGGTGACGTCTTCCCGCGCGCCGCCGTTCTCCTGGATGTGGCGGATCGGCTTCTCACCCATGATGTCGTACGCGGTGATGAGCCCGACGACGGTGTCCTTCTTCGGGTCGGTGACGAAGGCGGAGCGCACCTGGGCGTGCTTCATCTGCTCCAGCGCCTCGTCCACCTGGGTGGCGGCGGCCACGGAGATGAGGTGGTGCTCGGTGAAGTCGGTCATCACCGAGCGCGCCGGGTCGTCGAGCTTCACCACCCAGTTGCCGCGCAAGGGGGCCGAGAGTTCACCGCGGAGTGGAAGGAGATCGATCGTGCGAGCGGGCATGCACTCGACGGTAACAAAGGAGCCGAGGCCGCCGAAGCGTCGACGTACGCGCACGAACTGCGGGCCCACGGCGCGAGGCGGCAAGGCCTGCGCAGGCTGCAACTCTTCGCGCCGGGGCGCTGCGAGGCACGGGCCTTGCCTTGTCGAGGTCCATGCCCCCTTCATCGCTGACGGTCGGTGAGCTGATGTCCAGCGCGGTCATCACCCTGCGCGAGAACGCGTCGGTGGGTCGCGCCTTCGCGGAGATGAAGCTGGCGCGCATCCGCCACTTCCCGGTGGTGAACGCGACCGGCGAGGTGGTGGGAATGGTGTCCAGCCGCGACGTGGCCAAGGCGCTCGCGGTCCCTGGCCGTGGCCGCGCCACCCCGGTGCGCTTGCTGATGTCGACCGACGTGCAGACGGTCTTCGAAGAAGCGCCGGCGCACCTCGCGCCCAAGCTGATGCGCGAGAAGAAGATCGGCGCACTCCCGGTCGTCGACCGCGAAGGCGCGCTGGTGGGCATCATCACCGAGACCGACTTCCTCCGGGTGGCAGAACAGGCGCTCAAGGGGCAGTCGATTCGCCGCGGGCGCCCGTGAAGCCGTCAACGCGCTGACGCGCGCCGTGGAACGTGATGTGCACCGATGTTCAGTCGTGAGCCAGCGCCCCAGCAATCGCGTGGTGATGACCGCAGCACCCCAGGTCTACGAGGTGGAGGAGGGTCAAGGTGACGACCCCATCCAGGAAGCGGAGCTGTGGCACGCACTCGAGACCACCTTCTCCTCCCCTTCCTACCGCCCGCCCAAGTTGCCCCAGGTCGCGGTGGAGCTCCTCGCGCTGTCCGGCAAGCGCAACGTCGAGGTCGCCGAGCTGGTGCACCTGCTGGAGCGCGACTCGCTCCTCGCCACGCGGGTGGTGACGCGCTCCAACGCGCCGGGGCTCGGGGCCACCTCGCCGGTGCGTTCGCTCAAGGCCGCCGTGGTGCGACTGGGCCTCGCCGAGCTGCGCGACCTGGTGATGGAAGAGTCGCTCGGCACGCGGGTGTTCCGTGCGCCCGGGTACCAGGACGCGCTGGAGCGGGTGCGGCTCCACTCGGTGGCCACCGCCCACCTCGCGCGGCTGGTGGCGACCGCGACGCCCTTCGAAGGCGACTACGCCTTCCTCTGCGGGCTGCTCCACGACGTCGGCTACTCGACCGCGCTGGTGGCGCTCGCCGAAGGCGCTTCGGCCGGACGCAAGCCGGGCACTCCCGCCACGCCGCTCCGGCCGGTGACGCTGCTGTGGCCGGCGCTGGCGCAGGTGCACGAGCGGGTGGCCGCGCACCTCGCCCCGGAATGGAAGCTCACCGACGAAGTGCGGCTCGTCATTCAATCGCACCACGTGCTCGAGCTCGGAGGCGTGGTGCACCCGGTGGCGGCGGTGGTGGCGCTCGCCGAGGTGCTGGCGAGCGAGCTCGGCTTCGGCCTGGTGCCCGCGGCCACCGACGTCCCCGTGGGCCTGCACCCCTTCACCATCGACCTGCCCGGAGAACGGCAGCGCATGCAGGCGCTCGACGCCCTGCGCGTCGATGCCCGCGCGCTCGCCCGCCTGCGCGCCGAGGCGCCGGCGCGACTGACGGCCGCCGGCCTGGTCCCGGCGGTGAAGGCCAAGGCCGGCTGAAGGTCCTACCTGCGCCCACAAGTCCCTGCATTCACCGGGGTTCTCGAGCCACGCCACGGCAACCGAGCTGACAGCCCACCCTGAAAACGGGCGCGGCTGCCTGCGGACAACTGGGCGTGACCACCGCCCACTCGACCATCGCCAACCGGGCCGCTGCGGCCCGCGCCGCCGCCCGCCAGGCCGACACCAACCACGACGGCAAGCTGTCGTGGCGGGAGCAGCAGCGGGCGCTCGCCCAGGTGAAGGGCGCCGCCGACCGGGCGCTTCGGGCCGCCTTCGCGGCGGTGCGCCACGCTGACGGCTTCGTCTCGGTGAAGGGCGCGCGCAACGCGCTGGTGCAGGGCAAGCGGCTCGCGCTCGGCGCGGACACCAACGGCAACGGCGTCTCGCGAGCGGAGAAGGGTGGGCTGTCCAATGCCATCGCCCGCGCACTGGTGGGGAGCACCGGCGGGTCCGCCATCGCCGGGGCAGCGGCAGGCGCGGTCGCGGGGAGCAAGGCCGCGGCTCCGGTGAAGGGCCCGAGCGGGGCCGGGAGCGGCCCGCTGATGGACCGGCTCGCGCGGGCTGGCGTCGCGGCGGCCAACGCCATCAACCGGCCGGGCCTGTGCGCGCGCGGCGTCGCCAACGCGCTGGAGTCGATCGGCCTCGCGGTGCCGCGTCAGCCTTCCGCGTACATGTACGGCAACGTGCTGGCGCGCGACCCGCGCTTCAAGGAGATCCACATCAGCGACGTGAGCCAGGCGCCCCCCGGCGCCATCGTGGTGTGGGGCGCCACCGGCGGCAGCAGCGCCGTCGGCCAGCACGGCCACATCATGATCGCCCAGCCGGGCGGCGGTGAGTCGGCCAGCATCGTGCGCGACCACCGCATCCGCCTGTCGAGCCAGATGCGCGTCTTCGTGCCCGTCGGCTGAGCGCGCGGAGGGAGGGGGCTCCCGGAGCAGGGCGCCGCCCTCGAGGGAGATTCGCCCTCGGCATCAACGGCTTGGCCGACCCTTCCTCGCCCGGAACGCAAGAACGCGCGCCCGCCGGCCTCCTGGCGGCATGAACGACTTCTCGAAGGTGGTTGGGCTGTGCGTGGTGGGCTTCGTCTCCGTCGGCTGTGGCACCAGCCTGGAGCCCGCCGGGGTGGGCACCGACGTGGCGGCGCTGGCCGACCCGTGCAACGCGTACGAGGGCGACCCGGCCGGCTGCGAGGCGCACCCCACGGGCGTGTGCGGCTACGTGACGGCGCCTGGCTTCAGCCAGTGCGTCAGCGTCTTCGCGATGGTGGACGACGAGGACGCGCGCAACGCGAAGCGCTGGGTCGTCGGCGAGCGCGTCGTCACCGCGGCGCAGCTGCGCGAAGCCCCGTTGACCGCGGAAGAGCGGCTCCTCGCCAAGGCGAACAAGGCGTCGATCGTCGAGTCGATGACGCCGCACGAGCAGAGCGCGTCGACGGAGACCGAGCAGCACACCAGCACCTACTGCGGGCACGGCACCTCGGGCACCGCGTGCTGGCTGCTCTGCTACCCGGGCTGGTGCACCACGCTCAAGACGCAGGACAACGTCTATTGCGGCACGCAGCACTGCCACAACCACCGCTACTACGACGCGTACATCCCCTGCACCGGCACCGCGAAGACGCACTACGCGACCCGCGTGTGCGGCACCTGGTAGCCCGGCACTGGCCCGCACTCCTCCTGCTCCTCGCGTGCGGGCAGGAGCCGGTGGAGCCGCTCGAACGGCGCGCGCTCGCCATCACCTCCGGGAGCGCGTCGCCGGACGACCGCGACGTGGTGGCGCTCGGTGCGCCGAGCGGTGCGCACGTCGAGTGCTCAGGCGTGCTGCTCTCACCGCGCGTGGCGGTCACCGCGGCCCACTGCGTGCTCGGCGTGAAGGCCGAGGGCGTGGCCGTGCTCGGCGGCGCCGAGGCGTCGCGACCCGAGTGGCTCTCGGCCGTGCAGGCGGTACGACTTCACCCGGCGTACGACCCCGAGACCCGGGAGAACGATCTCGCGCTGGTGCGGCTGGCCAGGCAGGTCGAGGCGATGCCGGGCCAGGTCGGAGGGCCCAGCCTCGAGGCCGGGCAGCGAGGCCGCATCGTCGGGTTCGGCAAGCCATCGGTCGACGGAGAGACTGGCCAGCGGCGCTCCGGCACCGTGCGCTTCCAGCGCGTCGACGGGCACACGGTGACCTACGTGGGCGACCCCTCGCTGAGCTGCGCGGGTGATTCCGGCGGCGCGCTCCGGCTGGTGAGCGAGGCGGGAGAGCGCCTCGTGGGCATCGTCCGCTCGGGCTCGGCGGACTGCACGGGCTTCGGCGTGGCCACGCTCCTCGAGCCCAGCTGGGCCGACTTCATCGCGCCCTTCGTGGCCGAGGCCGACGGGACGCCGGAAGGCGAGGTCCCCACACCGGCCGAGCCGCGCGTGCCCACGGGCGGCTGCACCAGCGCCCCCTGGCCAGCGCTGCTCTGGCTCTCGGCGGCGGTCGTCGCCCGCCTCAGGCCGCCGAGCGCTTCGCACCGCGCACGGCGAGCTCGCGGCGCACCAGGGAGATGAGTGCCCCCGGAGAGCCGAGCGAGAGCAGCGCGAGGTACGGCCAGGGGCTCAGCCCGTGGGTGCGCGCGTCGCGCCACAGCCAGGCGCCGAACAGGGTGAGCATCAGACAGAGGTCCAGGAAGACCTGCAGGCCCCACGGCTCGCGGCCGGCCAGCTCGAGGAACCCCAGCACGCCGCCGTGCGACCACATCACCCCCAGCGTGTACGCGCTGAAGCCGACCAGGACCGCCACCACCAGGAACAGTCGCATGCCGGCCCCATAGCGCACGTTGCCTGGCGGCCGTGGTAACGGTTCGGCGCCTTGAGCGACGCGAACCCCACGCTGGAAGACCGCCTGCGACTCCTCGAGTCCTGCGTGCGCGGCATCGTGATGGAGTTCGACGCGTCGGGCCGCTACCTCGAGGTGTGGACGCACGACCCTTCGCTGCTGGCGCGGCCGCGCGCGGAGCTGCTGGGCGCCACCCTCGAGGAGGTGTTCGGCGTCGACGGCGGCGCGGTCTTCATGAACGTCATCCGCCGGGTGTGCGCCGAACGTCAGCCGGTGCGACTGGAATACCCGCTCACCGTGCTCAGCGGCGCGCGGTGGTTCGGCGCCGAAGGCTTCCCCGGGACGAAGCCGGGGACCGTGGTGCTGCTCGTGCAGGACATCACCGAGCGCAAGCAGATGGAGGCCCGCCTCCTGGAGGCGGATCGGCTGGCAGCCATCGGCGTGCTCGCGGGCGGCCTGGGGCACGAGATCAACAACCCGCTCGCCTGGATGATGACCCAGCTGAGCAACCTCCAGCGCGAGGTGAGCGCGCGCGCGGCCGAAGGAAGCCCCGAGCTCGCGAGGTGGTCGCACCAGCTCGGCGAGACGCTCGAAGGGGCGGATCGCATCCGGCAGATCGTCCGCGACCTGGCGTTCTTCACCCGCAGCCCGGAGACGGAGAGCGCCACCTTCGAGCTCTCGCGGGCGCTCGACTGGGCGGCGAGCGTCTCCGCCGCCGAGCTGCGCCCGCGCGCGCGGCTGGTGAAGGTCTACGGAGCGTCTCCGCTGGTGACGGCCTCCGAGGCGCGGCTGGGGCAGGTCTTCCTGAACCTGATCATCAACGCCGCGCACTCCATCGACGAAGGGAGCGCCGAACGGCACGAGGTGCGGCTCGAGCTCTCGGTGGACGCCGACGGCCGGGCGCAGGTCGACGTCGTGGACACCGGCAGGGGGATCGCAGCCGAACACCTCGACCGGCTCTTCGACCCCTTCTTCACCACCAAGGCTCGCGGAGAAGGCACCGGGCTCGGGCTCACGGTGTCGCGGCGGATCATCGAGGACCTGGGCGGTACCATCGGGGTGGTGTCGTCGCGCCCGGGAGAGACCCGCTTCCGGGTGACGCTGCCGCGCGCGAAGGGGACCGTGGCCGCGCCGCCGGCCGCCGCGAAGCCCGAGGTGCCCACGCGCCGCCTGCGCGTGCTGCTGGTGGACGATCAGGAACGCTTCCTCGCCACGCTGGCCGTGGCGCTGGGAGACGGAATGGACGTGGTGACCGAGACCTCGGCCCGGCAGGCGCTCGCGAAGCTCGCGGCGGGGGAGCGGTTCGACGCGGTGGTGTGCGACCTGATGATGCCCGAGCTCACCGGCATGGACTTCTACGAGGAGCTGCAGCGGTCGTTGCCCGCCATGGTGCAGCGGCTGGTGTTCATGACCGGCGGCGCGTTCAGCCCGCGCGCCCGGGAGTTCCTCGAGCAGACCAAGGTCCCTCGCCTCGAGAAGCCGTTCCGGCCCGGCCAGCTCGAGGCGCTGCTCGCGCGCGTGTGCCAGTCGAGCTGAGCCGCGGTCGCTTCACGGACACTGCCGCGAGAGCGCGAGCAGGTCGTCGAGCGTCTTCACCTCGAGCAGCGGGCCGAACTGGCTGGGCACCCCGTCCTGGTCGCGCGCGGTGATCTGGTGGACCCAGACGTGGACGTCGTGGAGCAGGAGGTCCAGCGAGGCCTCCCAGCCGGTGTAGTCGTTGTTCCTCGGCCGGTACTGGGCGCGCTCGAGTCGCTGGAGGGCGGCGTCGACCTCCGCGCGGGTGTGGCCGGCGGCCGCCAGGTCGCGGTCGTTGCCGGCGATCTCCCGCGCGAGGTCCACCGCCTGCCGCCGCGGGGTGACGACGCAGGCGCGCAGCTCCACGAAGGCGCCGCTGACGTTCTCGAACTCGGTCTTGGGCGGAGGAACGTGGCGCGGGTCGCCGAAGCGATCGATCGTCGGCCGCTCGTCGGTGAAGTGAACGGTGCCCCGTCCGTGGGCGAAGGCCTCCATGCCGCCCGCGGGGAGGTAGCGGCCGGGGCGGTCCGGATCCGGCGTCACCAGCCCGTTCGACAGCAGCGCGTCGAAGGCGAAGTGGTCGCCGTCCTGGGTGCGGTCGAACTGGGCGCGGAGGGCCGCGACGTCCCAGTCCGCGAGCCGCTCCGCCTGCGCCGCGTGCTCGACCACGAGCTCCTCGTAGATGGGGCGCTGCTGCACGGTGACGCCGCCCCGGTGGACGAAGTTGAGCAGCTCGGCCGCGTTGTCCACCACCCGCGTGGTGAAGAGGATGTCCTTGGGGTGGAGGTCCTTCAGCTCGCTTCTGGCGTACTCGAGCAGCCGCCCCGTCTTCTCGAGGAGCTTCCCGTCGCGCCGCGTCTCTCCCAGCCGGAAATGCGAGTGCAACGGCACGGTTGGGGGGATCTTGGGCGAAGGCATGGCGTCCTCCTGGGCGATGGGACACCGGGTGGACGGCGGCGGAAGGGAATGTCGCGCCGGGCCAGGGCGGGTAGGGTGCTCACGCACGGAAAGCGCACCATGACGGCCAACGGGTACGAGCGACGGCGGATGGTGGCGGGCGACGTGCCGTGGGCCTGGGAGCTCAACCAGCGCGAGGTGCCGCGGCTCGGCTCGGAGACGTTCGAGGACTTCGTCGGGCTCTGCGAGATGTCGGCCAGCGCGTGGGTGTGCACGTCAGCCGGTGCCCCGGTCGCCTTCCTGCTGGGGATGACCCCCGAGGTCCCCTACGACAGCCCCAACTTCCTCTGGTTCCGCGAACGCCACGAGCGCTTCCTGTACGTCGACCGGTTGGCCGTCGAGGCCGAGCATCGCAAGCGCGGGCTGGGCGCGGCCCTGTACGCGGCCACCGAGGACGATGCGCGGCGGCTGGGGATGTCGGTGGTGTGCTGCGAGGTGAACCTGCGCCCCGCGAACCCGGAGTCGCTCGCCTTTCACGCGCGCCTCGGGTTCCGCCAGGAAGGCGAGCAGGAGGCGCACGGGAAGCTGGTCGCGATGCTGGTGAAGACGCTCGCGCCGGCGTCGCGTCCGCTCAGCGGCGGCTGACGACGAGCTTCTTGAGCGGCTTGCTGGCCTTGGGCGCCGGAGCCGGTGGCGCAGGAACGACGGCGGGGGGCGCCGGAGGGGCAGGGCGCTCGGCCACCACTGCGGCCGGTGCGGGCGGCGGCTCCACGGTGACCGGCTGCCGGTGCGGCTCGGGAGGCCAGGCGGTGGCCACGAGCAGCACGACGAGCATGGCCAGGGCGACCACGGCGAGTCGAGCGGGGGTGAGAAAGCGGCGCGCCAGGACCCGGGCGCTGAACGGCGACGGCTTGGGGGCGTACTCCGTCCACGAGACCAGCTGGAGGGTGCTCGAGCCGAGGCGGCCCGAGTGGCCCGGGAGCGGCGGTGGGATGGCGCGCATGTGGGTGCCCTTTCGAACCGGGAACCAATGCACCCCGAGGGCCAGCGCCGGGGACGTCGTCTCGTGGGGTTGGCGGCGCCGAGTGTCAGGGCGGGAAGACACTGCGCGCGGGGAGGCTCCAGGCTGGGCCCGGAGCTCCGCCCGCCGTCACTGGTAGAGGTCGGCGCTGTCCAGGTACATCGCGCCGTTGTCGCCGCCGACGACGATCACCGAGCCGTCGTTCAGCACGGTGGTGGTGTGCGACTGCCGGTTCTGAGAGAGCGGCGGCAACGGGTACACCGCGTTCTCCGCCGGCGCGTACAGGTAGATGCCGTTGGTGGTGCTGCCCTGGTTGCCGCCCGCCACCAGCACCCAGCCCGAGACCGCCGCCTTGGTGAGCACCGACATCGTGTGCTCGGTCGAGCGGTCGAAGTGCGAGTACCAGTTGTGGGGGAGGACGTAGCTGGGGATGTTCGGCGTGGCCACGGTCCACTGCAGGTTCGCGCCGCCCAGCAGGTACGGATACGCGTTGGTGTTGGTGCCGGAGTTGCCGCCGCCCAGGAGCACCACGCCGCCGTCGAGCAGGACGACTGCCTTCGGCCCGGTGGCGTTGTTCGGAAGGGTGTTGCCGGCGGCGAAGGCGCCCGCGTCGGGCGAGAAGAGCTCGGTGGACGCGGTCGGCGTCGAGG
This sequence comes from Myxococcaceae bacterium, assembly GCA_019694595.1. Lineage (GTDB taxonomy): Bacteria > Myxococcota > Myxococcia > Myxococcales > Myxococcaceae > JAIBBQ01. The sequence continues at coordinate 42,405 of JAIBBQ010000009.1, read as the reverse complement.
TCTGGTCGAAGCCGCCGGCGATGACGACCTGTCCGCTCTTGAGCAGCGCCGCCGCCTGGAAGGCGCGCCGCGAGGTCGCGCTCACCAGGTTGCCGCTGGCCACGAAGGTGTTGGTGTTGGGATCGTAGAGGTCGAAGGTGGACCGGGCGCCGGTCGCCTCTCCGCCCACGATGAGGACGCGGCCGTCCGCGAGCCGCGTCGCCGTGTGTCCGCCCACGCGCTCGATGCTCATGTCGGGGCCCGGCGCGTACCCGTCGTTGACGGGATCGTAGAGCTCGGTCGAGCGCAGGTACATCGAGCCCGGGAAGCTCTGGCCGCCGACGAGGAGGATCTTGCCGCTCGGCAGCGGCACCGCCTGGTGCAGGAACCGCGGCGTCACCATGCCGCCGTCGGTGGTGCTGAATGCACGCGAGGTGGGGTCGTAGGTCTCGCTGTTCGGAGTCCCGAGGGTGCCGAGGAGGCCGCCGCTCAGGAGCACCTTGCCGCTCGGCAGCAGCGCCGCGGTGTGCTTGGTGCGCGCGCCCTTCATCGTGCCCGGCTGGCTGGCCGCGAGGCCGAAGTCGATGACGTGCAGCGTGGCGGTCGCGCTGTTGACCGTGTTCGCGGGGACGGCGGAGTCAGTGATGGTGAAGAAGTACTGCGCGCCCTCGTCGGCGAGCGTCACCGCGGGCAGGGTCGGGTAGTAGCCGGAGCCGGAGCCGGTCCACGTCTGGACGGGGGTGCTGACGCCCACCTTCTTGAACGCGACGGAGTACGGCTTGGTCCCGCCGCTCACGCTGCTGATGTAGATGTAGGGAGCTACGCCGCGCGCCAGCGTCTGCGACACCGGCTGCGAGCCGATGAGGATCACCGGCTGGGTGACGGTGACGGTGGCCATGGCGGTCGCGATGCCCGCGTCGCTGCTCGCGGTCAGCGTGTAGGTGGTGGTCGCGGTCGGCGAGACGGTCGTCATGCCCGTCGCGCCGGAGACGGTGCCCACGCCCTGGTCGATGGTGAGCGTCAGCGCGTCGCTCGTGGTCCAGCTCAGCGTCGACGAGAGTCCGGTGGTGATGGAGGTCGGGTTCGCCGTGAACGAGGTGATGGAGGGCAGGCGCACGCCCGCGTCGACGCCCGCGTCGCTCTGACCCGCGTCGGTCCCTGCGTCGCCGCCGCCCATGCCGCCGCCGGACGCGCCACCCGTTCCGCCGCCGGAGGAGCCGCCGGTTCCGCCACCGGAGGAGCCGCCGGTGCCGCCACCGGTCGCGCCGCCAGTGCCGCCACCGGACGCGCCTCCGTTGCCTCCGCCAGTGCCGCCGCCGGCCGAGCCACCCGTGCCACCGCCCCTCGAGCCGCTCGTGCCGCCTCCGGAGCCGCCACCGGAAGCGCCCCCTCCGTCACCGCAGGACGTGCTGGTGGCGACGAGTGCGATCAGACTGCAAGCGACGATGAGTGCGCGCATGAACTCCCCCTGGTGAGCGCCTGTTGATAGCCCGTTCGCAGAACGAAACCGAGGTTGCTGATCGCCTGTTCGAGGTGGCATCGGGCATTCCCTGCGCACACGGAGTCCTTCGCCTGGGGAGTGGCTTCTGTTCGGGATGAACCTGGCCTCGCGAGTCGCGGGCGGTGTCGACGTCATGCTCGACCGAGGTGAAGCAGCGTGTCCACCCGGCTGGCGCTGTCAGACGCAGGCCTCGACCACCACCTCGGTCTGCTCGTGCACGCGGCACGAGGAGCGGTGCAACGGCCTCGACGACGACCGCAACGGCGTGGTGGCGCACGCCGAAATGAGCCACCCTGTACCAGCGCAGGCCTCCAACTGAGGAGCACACGACATGAAGACGGTGGTCATCGGTGAAGGCGCGGGACTCCCGCGTGAGGAGATCATGAAGGTCTACCCGCGGCACAAGGCCGTGGTGGACCGTTACATCGCACAGGGCGTCGTGGTGGGCATCGGGCCGTTCCTGGATGGCGGGAACATGGCCATCTTCAAGACGCGCGAGGCGGCGGAGGCCTTCGTGAAGGAAGACCCCTTCATCCTCGAGGGGCTGGTGAAGAGCTTCCGGCTCAAGGAGTGGGGCGACACGATGTTGCCGGGGTAGGTTGGGAACGCTTGTGGCGGCGTGGAAGCCGATCACACCGCCCCCGAGGGCAGCACCTCCGCCTCGGCTCAGTCCCGCGTCCACCCCAGCCCCAGTTCGACCCGCTCGAGGTTGAACCGCGCGCCTTGGTTGTCCCGTGGGTTCAGCCAGAGCATCCGCCGGAAGACCACTGCGGCCTCTGCATTTCGCCCCAGGCGCCACAAGGACAAGCCGACCCCGTGCAGGCAGCGCAGGTACGGGCGGTTGTCCACGAAGCCCCACAGCAGCACACCATCGAAGCTGGGCCCCAGGCTCAGCTCGCCGATTCGCGCGCCGAGGAGGTAGTGGTGCAGCGCCAGCTCCGGCTCGCGTTCGAACTCCGCGTTGCCGAGGTGTGCATGCGCATCGAGACAGCGGAGGTCCCTTGCCAGGATCCCGCGGAGCAGCTCGACCGACTGGCGATGCCGGCCAGCCTGCTGCAGCTCCGCCGCCTCGACGATCGGGTCTGACTCCCAGTCATCGGGGTCGGCACCTGGGAGCACCCGCTCCATCTCGAACGCAGGTCGTGGGCCCCGAGCAATGATCTCCTTCGCCCATGAGGGGAGTTGGTCCCCTTCCTCACCCCAATCCTCATCAGCAGGGTCCCATTCGCCCTGGGGGAAGAGCTCCAGAGGGATGAGGCCGAGCCTCCGGAGGTCGAGCTCCGCGGGCGAGGCAGGGCGCGGTCCATCTGGCGCCACCTCGAGCCCGAAGGCCTGCCTGGTCAGGTCCACGGGGAACTGCTGCTTGACGATGTTGTTCGAGAGCTCGCGGTTGAGCCCGGTGAGCGACATCTGGCGTTGCTTGAGAATGTGCGCGGCCATCCTCGTTTGCTCGTTGAGCACCCCGAGGAGCACGCGGCTCGCGGTCTTGGCCCAGGTCACCTGCGCCATCGCGAAGCGTTCCTGTTCGATCAGCTCCTTCGGGAAGTCGAGCGCGCCGAGCAAGGCCGCCAGCGCGTCGGCGAGGGCCCGCGGCAGGTCACGCTCGCCGCATCGTTTGACGACGACCGGGAGGTAGGTCCGCTCGCTGACGCAGACGATCGGACTGCGCGGACCGGCAATGGGGCCGGCGTACCAGCTCCCCAGGCGGGAGGACGGTGCCGCTGCCGGCGCAGGGGCGACCTTGAGCGTGGCGAGGAGCTTCGCCGTGCAGTGCAGCGTGATCATTCGCGGCGAAGGTAGCGCAGGTCCCGTCGCGCGCGGCCGACGCCTTCGGTTCGGCCCTCAGCGACCGCGAGCGCTCGCCACCCGGCCGTGAGGTGCGAGCAGCAACCGCTCCACGAGCGCCGCCACGGGCAACAGCCAGCGCAGCGCCGCGATGGAACCCACGTCCGCCTGCCACAGCTCCCGGTTGATCGCCGCGGCCTCGTCGAGTGGCAGTCCCGACTCCAGCAGCACGTGGCGCACCGCCTGGGAGTCCATGGCGCCGAAGTACGAACTCGACAGCGAGAGCCCGACCTTGAAGTCCGCGGCCTCGTGGCCGTGCTTCTCGGTGAGGCCGCGACCGAAGGCCCCGAAGAGGTCGTGCGTGCGGATGAGCCACTGGGTGAGCGGAACCAGGCGCGCCGGAAACCAGCCGGGTCTGAAGCGCGCGAAGAGCCGGGCGCTGATGAGCGCGTGCCGGCGCGGCCGCTGGCCGAGCAGCTTGCCCGTGTCGTGAAAGAGCATGGCCAGGCGCATGCTGAGCCGGAGGTCCGCCAGCCACTCCGGGGCGTGCTGGCGCTTCAGCCGCGAGAGCAGGTGGTCGGTCCGCAGCTGGAGCATGCTCTGGCCGAGGTGTCGGTCGAGCGACCACCCCTGGTGCATCGGGCTCTGGGTCACCTGCAGCGCCTCGAGGTGCCCCCCGAACACGGAGAGGTCGAGCACCGAGCGGAGGTAGCGATCCGCGCCGCCGGCCGGGCGGTGGTGGTGGGTCTGCTCGAGAATCCACTCGCCGAACGCTTGGTCACTGGCCTCGCGGCCCATCAGCTCCAGCGTCGAGCTTCGCGGGCCGTGGTCGCCGCGAGGCGGGAGCGGCGGGGCCTCCGGGGTGAGGTCGCTCGCCTGGTGGAAGGCGAGGATCTCGAGCGCGATGTCCTTCTCGGCGGGGCTGAGCGCGCGACGACAGAAGGCCTTCTCCGCTGACGAGGGCCGCGTCGCCCGGCGCACCGCGGTCTTGAGCGCGCGCCACGTGGAGCCGACGAGACTGGGAGTGTGCTCGACCTGGTGTGGTGTGCCCCGAAGCAGCTCGCGGGTCAGGGGACAGAGCTGCAGACCCGGGTAGTCGGACAGCGCCCGCCGGAGGTGATGGCTGCTCTGCGCGAGCACCTGGCGCTGTTGCGGCTCCCCGAGTCGCTCGATGAGCAGGGGATTGAGCTTCAGGGTTCCGCTCCAGAGCGCGCCTTCGACGCCGGGACCGAGCTGCAGCTCGAGGCCTCCGCGGTGAAGTCGCGCCAGCCCCGCCCGATGCAAGAGGCTGGCAAAGGCTTTCGCTTCCTGCGCCGTCGCCACTTCGAGGGCATGCCGCTGCCGCAGCCGGGTGGCGGGGCAGAGGACCGACCAGCGCTCGGTCGGAGCGTCCGCCTCCAGGGCGCGGAGGAGTGGCACCACGTGGCGCTCGTCCTGGACCGCCACGTCGGCGTCCGTCGGCAGCTGCGCCGGTCCGAAGCGGTTGTTCCAGAAGGGCCGGTACACGCTCCCCGACGACACCCAGGCCTCGATGCCCAACCGGCGCGAGATCCGCTCGAGGATCTCCAGCGGCCGGAGGTGCCACCCGAGCGTCGATGGGTCGATGCCCAGCGCGGTGCGGATGTCCCGCACGTTCTCGACCGCCGGCCTGGTCATGTCGAAGGCGTGGATGCGGACGCTGGCAGTGCGCAGCGCCTCGCGCGCCGACGTCGCCCTCGACAGGTGCACCAGCGCGCGGTGCCGGGCCCAGGCAGGCTCCGGGCTGATGCCTCGGTGCGGTCCACGCTCGAGCTGGCGCTGGGTCGAGCGGGCCACGCAATCGCCCGGGAGTTGGAGGTGGAGCACCTCGAAGCGCCAGGCTCGGGCCTGGACGAGCTTCAAGAGCTCGGCAGCCTCGAGGACGGTCCGCGGGAACTTCTCGAGCAGGAGAAACCGTTCGGAGCTGGCGGCGAGCGCGTCCAGGAAGGCCAGGTCCACCGGGTGCGCGCGACCGGAGGAGAGCTGGTGCTGGCGTCGCTCGTCAGCCGAGACGCCGCGCGCCTCCGCGAAGCGCGCCATCGAGAAGTACTCCGCGCCCAGGGCCGGCTGCAGCCAGGCGAGCGTGGCCGACTTCCCCGCGCCTGGAATGCCATCGAGCGAGATGAGCGTCTTCGCGTTGGCGTGCAGCGGCGGTTCGTAGTGGGGAAGGTGTGTCTGGAGTCGGACCAGTTCCGAGAGCGCGAGCTCCGAGAGACCGTGCGTGTCGCCGTACTTCTGGAGCAGCTCACTCGCTGAGGCCAAGTGTCCTCCGGGGCCGAGGGTGAGCGGACGATAGGGCCGGGTGGCTCGTTGAGGCGATGGGGCCCCGAGCGGGTGTGACCTCTGCCGTCAGAGCGGCCGACGAGAATCTTCTCGAACGTTTCCCCCGAGAACTCCCCATGCGCAGCGACACCCAGCTCGAGGTGACCGACCCGGACGTCCGGCGCTTCCCGCGGATGCGCCGCGGGGCGTCGAGCCTGCACGAGGACAAGAAGGACGACCCCGTCGAGACATGGATCTTCCGGCTCGCGTGGTTCGGCGCGCTGACGTGGGGGAGCTTGCTGCTCCGACTCATCAAGGAAATCGCTCAGTAGAGACGAGACGCGACATGGCCCGAGGCACGAAGACCAGGAAGAGAACAGCGCCCCTCGAGGTGCCCGGCCCGCGCTTGCAGCCGCGACCAACGCCCCCGCCCCCGGCGCTGGCGACCCTCCGCTCGAGCTACGACCTGGACTTCCTGGCCAACGCCTTGGTCGAGGGCCACCGGCGGGCGAACTGGACGAATGAGGAGTCCCGGTACCACCGCGAACTCGCGAAGGCCGCGGCAGAGGCCTTTGGCGTGCCTGCGCGAGTGCGAGGCATGCCACGTCCCGAGGCGCTCGACGCCAGCAGCCTGACGGACCTCATTCACGCCGCGGTCGAGGCCGTTGCCACGTCGCGGACGTCCCCCTTCGGCTCCGGGCTCGAAGGGCGCCCGACCGCTGCGTACCTCCTGTGTCGGCGCTTCAGAGACCGATTCGAGGAGTGCGATCGCGCCACGACCAGTGTCCTGCAGGACCTGCTCCTGGAGGCGCTTGCGGCGGTGCTCGGGCCGGGCAAGACGATCACCAACGACGACCTGCGCAGGTGCGGCTTCGACCCGTGGGCGCCGCCCCCGAAGTCCGACGACGATTGGTAGCGCCCGTCGCGATGCTCGACACGTTGCGCACCGCCGCGCTGTCCAACGTCGACGACCTCACGACGCTCCGCATCTACGCGGACGCGCTGGTCGAGCGCGGCGACCCCGACGGAGAGCGAATCCTCCTGTCGATCCAGGACGAGTTCCCACGCGAGCCCAGCGCCGCTGAGCGTGTGGTCCTCGGGCGACTCAGGCGGGCGGTCGACTCGTGCACGGTCTTCCGCGGGCTACTGTGGGACGTGACGCTCGCGCGCGTGACGCCGCGCGAGTTCACCCGGCTCATCGGGCGCGCGGAGTGGCGCACGGTGCGGACGATTCACTTCCTGCGAGGAGTGATGTCCACGACGCAGCGCCTGCCGCCGTGGGAGTGCGCGCAGCTGGTCTCCCACCCGGTGATGGAGGCGCTCCGGGTGGTGACCGGCTTCGACCTCCGGGCGCTGCAGTTGCTGGGGGAGCGCACCAAACCCGTGCCGCTCGAGGGCATCAACGTCCTCTGTCACCACGCCGAGGTCGGCCTCGAGGGCCCCCTGTCGGCGCTGCCGGCGCTGCGCCGGCTGGCCGTGAACGGTTGCTCCGAAGCTGCCTTGGCTGCTCTGGTCGCCGGGCCGTTCTGGCCGCAGCTCCGTGTCCTCGAGCTCGACTTCGCGCGAGGCCGAGTCCCGTCGAATGGCCTCTCACGATTGCTCTTGGGGAACGGTGCCCTCGAGTACCTGCAGTACGGTCCATGTTCTGCGGTCCGTGACGCCGACGGCTGGTCGCTCACGATTGACGGCACCGCGCAGTGGATCGGCCCGTTGCTCGTCGACCTGGAGTCAGCTGGCCACTTGATTGCCCGGGCAACGGTGGTGAATCGAGGGCTCGAGGACGCCACCCGTGCTGCCGTGGAAGATGCCGCCCGGCGATTTCACTGGGAGCTGCACCTCGATGAGGTACCGCTGGGCTACTGGTACACGGTCGGGCCCGAGCCAGACTTCTGACCATCGAAAAAGTCGGCCACCCAAGTGCTGTGCCGGACGACCGCTGAGGACCAAATTCTGCTTCGCGAGTTCGCGTGAGTCGCGTTTGAAACGCAGAACTCAAGGGATGAGTGCAGTGAGATCCCCGAGCGCATCTAGGATCGCAGGCAGGTCTTCGGACATGAACTCCCGCCAATGCTCGCCAATGGCCGCCTCAATCGCCTCTGGGTCTTCGCTAGAGAGTGTCTTCCCGTCTACGAACGCGCGCTGGAAGATTTGGTGGTACTTCGGGGACAGGGTCTTGGCGCTCACCTTGAAGAGGTCGTGGTGCTTTTGGGCTGCGTTGAAGAGGGATTCCCGAATCGCGGCAGGTCCCGGGCCGATCACCAGTTTCAGAAACACGCGATCATTCGTGAAGATCAACTCAAACAGCAGCATCCTCTGAGACTTTGTCCACCCCGATCCTTGTCGCAATTTCTCTACGTCCCACTGCTTCGGCAGAAAGCGAAGGTAGCTTCGTGATGAATCCTCGGCGATGAGCTCTGTCGCCGCAGTCACTGCCTTCTCGAGCAGGTCTCGCGCAGCGCCATGGCTCGGGTCAGGGCGATGCTCGTAGATGAGGTCCAGCGCATGGCGGTGCTTCTTGTAGATCCTGCGGCAGAGGTCAGCGATGTCGGAGTCGCTCACGATGTGTCTCCTCAGCATCTGTTCATAGTGTCGCAACAATGTCTGGACGTCGGCGCCAGTCGTGGAGGAGCGAGCCTCTAGAAATCGCCCGACAAGGTTTGCCACGAGGTCGTAGTCGATCGGGATATACCGACTATTGGATGGTTGTTCGCGACCTGGCGTGAGGTAGAGCCCGACGATCTTGTGGTCCGGGAACTCTTGATGCGCCGCTTCCCAGTACCGCTGCAGTTGGTTGGAGTGTTCGGTGCTGTCGATCTTGTTCTCGATGAGGATCGCGAACTGGTTTCGATCGTCCACCAGGAGAATGTCGATGTTCGCCCACTCGCGGCGCACTTCGACCTCATCGAGTTGCCAGATGTCGAGGTCAACCGAGGAGATCTCGTGTCCACCCCCTGCATTTGAAAGGGAGCGTTGTAGAAACCGTCGCAGGAACGTGTCGTCGAGCCCGTGGCTTTCGTTTGGGTCGAGAAGGAATGCCAGAAGCTCTGAGTGGCGCAGTTCTTGGCGGACCGCGCCCAAGGCCTCGAAGATGTTGAACTCGGAAAGGAGGAGTTCGAGTCGCTCGAGGTCGTCGTTATCGACTACGAGCAGTTCAAGCGCTCTGCGGTCCACGTCGAGTCCCGAACCTCCCTTGGCGACGTTCATGGTTGTCGGAGAGGAGACCGGCCCAGACGGGGTGAGTCAAGCTTGCAGTGCTGAACCCCTGCTCGGCTTCGATGTCAGGGGTTGGGCGCCACAACGAATGCCGCCTTTGGGAAGAGCGCGGAGGCGTGATGAGCCCCTCCTGCGCCACCCGTGACCCCACACGTCAGACCTCGCCTCGATACTTCACGATGTGGCCCTCTTCCCCCGGAGTGTCCATGTCCGCCTCCGATCGCACCCGCTACACCGAGTCCCTCGACCGGCATCCACCAGGGGACCGGCCGAATGACGCGACCGTCAAGGCCAACCGCCACCATCGAGGGAATCCTGCGCGCCTCTTCGATCTCCTGCACGCCGCCATGGCGGAGCCCCTCGCGCGCGAGTCGCGGCCCGGGGTGATGGTCTTCGCGGTCACCGGCGACCTCGGGCTGGCCGGGGCGCTCTGGCTCGAGGCCTCGGAAGTGCTCCGGGGTGGTTGCATCGGCAGGCACTCATGCGCCGACCTGTGCCTGCCGTACGAGGAGACGCTCAGCCTCCGGCATCTGCTGGTGCTCACGCGGCGCGACGGGGCGCGAACCCGGGTGCGCGTGCTGGACCTCCGCTCCGAGGACGGACTCTTCGACGAGCGCGGCGAGCGGGCAGGGGAGCTCGAAACTGATGGGCCGCTGGTCGTGGGGGCAGCCGGGTGGTGGTTCTTCCTCTTCCCGACCGGCGAGGAGCGGCCCTGGCGACTCGATGCCCTGAAGCCCTGGGAGACGCTCACCCCACGGGTCTTCTCGCGGCACGACTCCCACGCCTCGAGACTCGAGCTCCAGTCGTGCACGAGGAGGGACGTCACGCTGGTGGGCCGCGCCGCCGGACCGGTCTCGATCGCGCAGGGCTCCCTGGTCGAAGGGGCCGAACTCCCGGCGGGGACGCTCCAGCTCTCGTGCGGTGGCGGCGAACTCTCGGTCTCTGTGGGCGCGCACGCGCTCGAGCGCGGAGTACTCCTGGGCCGCGATACGCGCTGCGATGGCTCGAGCATCCTCGGCGACCAGCGCATCTCGCGCGTTCATGCGCTCCTGGTGCGTTCCCCCACTGGCCGAGTCGTGCTCTTCGACTTGGGGAGCACCAATGGCACGCATTCGAATGGCCAGGAGCGCCGCATGCTCCCGGTCGACAGCCAGAGCGTCTCGCTCGCCGAGGTGGCGACGGTGCGGTGGTCTCCCCGAGCGCAGTGAGGAGAACGCAATGGCCACGGTTCCACGCATGGGCGACTACAAGATCGAGGTCAGGTCCAAGGGCACCGGAGTCCAGGGCGGAGGGGTCTCAGCCGAGCGGCTCAAGCACCTCTGGAAGGCGCTCCTCGACGGAAGCGGTCACCAGGCGAGGCTTCGGCAGAGCCTCAACCAGCGCCTGGACCATCCAGGGCCCAACGACGACTTCAAGTCGAACTACCAGCAGCGCTACTCGACCAAGATCCAGATCAAGACCTTCGAGTCAGTGCTCGAGCTCATCCACGCGATCGCCACCAAGCCGAGTTACTTGTTCTGTGATGAGCAGTGTCCTCACCTCGAGGCCGGGTTGACGCCCGAGCAGGCCCAACTGCTCACGGACTCCCTTGAGTTGAGGATTCAGGAGGTCCGGAGAGTGATGAGCGAGTCCAGGGGATACGACGAGTCCGACGAGGACGAGCTGTACATCTACGAGTCGACTCGTCGGTACGTCGCGAAGTCACGCTGAGCCAACTCCGGCGAGGACTGTGACGGGAGGGGTCACGGTCCGCGCGAATCACTGCCGGGAGTCCCGGTTGAGACCTCAGCCGTCACAGTGAGCGCAGAGGCTCTTGAGGTCCGCGCCGTCTGGCGCTTCCACCGGAGAGTCCATGCGCAACCTCGTCCGCCCTGTTCTGGCGGTGTTCCTCATGTTGAAGGCAACGGCGTCCCACGCAGAGCCAGCGGACGCGCCGGTGCTCGACCCGGTTCGCGCCTACGCGATGGCGTCGGCAGTGCTCGTCGATGACGGCGTTCGGGTCGGAAGCACCGTGGTCAAGCCGGGATACTTCGGGGGAGGCCTCGAGCGGCTCGGACAGAGCGAGAGAACACGTTCGGCAGTCGACGCTTTCGCGGCGCGGATCACGACGGCGCGCGTGTTCCAGATCATCGGCTACGCAGCGCTGTCGGCGGCGATCACGTTCTTCGTGTTGCCGCTCCTGGGGCCTGCATCTCCCGAGAGCCAGGCCCTCAACACCTATGGCACCTCGTTCTGTGCATCGGGCGCCGTCCTCTTCTTCTCGCTCGGAATGGACCAGCTCTCCCGGGCAGACACCCACCTTCACCGTGCCGTGGCACTCTTCAACGAGGACTTGCTGGACAAGGTTTCGCCCAGGCCGGCGCCGCCTCCCGTGGTCGAGGCCCCGCCGCCGCCGCCGCCCGCGCCTGCCCGGGCGCCTGCGTGCTCGGTCGACCAGGTCCTTTCGATGACCAAGTCCGGGATGTCGCAGGAGCAGATCAAGAAGGCTTGCGAGTAGCGAAAGGGTCGCGGGCGGATTTTCGACCTGGGACCGCTGCGAACGCCGAGGCACCCGACCGTGACCTCAGGCGTCACACCCGCCTGACAGGTTGGTTTCCCCCGAAACGTCAAGAGGGAACCCGTTGAGACTCTGCGTACCATCGCAGTGGGAGGGGACTTCGTGCCGAAGCGAGCCACGAGCGCCGAGAGCGCGTCCGACGTGCTGAGGAACGAGCAGGTCGTCCGCATCCTGCGGATGCTGCGCGACCTCGATCGCGTCGGCGGGAGCGACCTCTACGAGCTCGCCGAGCGCTACGGCACCACCACGCGCACGGTGCGGCGCGACCTCGACGCCTTGCGCGACGCCGGCATCCCGCTCGTCACCGAGACCGGCGAGGGCACGCGCAAGCGCTGGCGACTCGACGCCGACGCCGGCGGCAAGCTCACCAGCGTCATCGAGGTCTCCCACTTCCTCGCGCTGCGCCTGGCGCTGGAAGAGTCGACCGTCCTCCGGCGCAACCAGAGCCTCTTCGCGGTGATGGAAGACCTCGCCGACCGCATCGAGAAGGCGCTCGGGCGCAAGGGCCGCGACGAGCTCCGCGAGCTCGACCGCTGCTTCTTCAGCTGGGAGAAGTTCGCCTGGCGCGACGCCCCGCGCGAGGTGATGTGGCCGCTCATCGGCGCCATCTCCAAGCGCCGCGTGTGCCTCGTCACCTACAAGGCGCCCAGCAGCGGCAACGCCGAGAAGCGCTTCCGCGTCCTCCCGCTGCGCCTCATCGTCCACAACGGCACCCTCTACGTGCACGCCTGGCACGCGCACTTCAAGACGGTGCTCCTGCTCAACCTGCAGCGCCTCAAGCAGCTCTCCGTGCTCGACGAATCGGAGGCCGTGCCCCCCGAGTACGACCCCGAGAAGCTCGAGAACACCGCCTTCGGCATCTTCATCGGCAAGGCGATGGAGTCCTACGCCCTCAAGTTCGACGCCTTCGCGCGGCCGTACATCGAGGAGCGCAAGTGGCACCCCACGGAGACGCTCGAGCCGCAGGCCGACGGCAGCCTGGTGCTCCGCTTCTCCTGCACGCCCTCGTACGAGGTGACCAACTGGGTCGCCTCCTGGCGTGAGCACGTCGAGGTGCTCGAGCCGAAGGCGCTGAAGGACGAGCTCAGGACCTACGCGCAGTGGCTCGTCGGCAAGTACGGCGGCGCGGCGTGAGGCGGCTCCGGTTCGACGAGTCGTTCGACGGCGGCGTCTACTTCGGCCACGTCCCGGGGACCGCGACTGCCGGCGAGTCGTGGCTCGGGCCGCTGGGCACGCTGGGGATGTTCGAGTCACTCCTCGGCCTCACCCACCGCGCCGTCGGCGCCGGCGTGCGCGTGGGGCAGGCGCTGCGCGGGCTCACCGAGACCCCGGGCTTCTGGACGCGCTCGCTCGAGGCCGATGGCCTGGCGACGGCGCGCGAGCTGCTGCGCTGGTCGGACACGCTGCGCCTGCAGGGCTGGACGGGGCAGGGCGGGCCGCGACTCGAAGCGCTCGCGCGCGCGCTGCGCTCGGTCGACCCGGGCCCCGCCGAGCGGCTGCGGAAGGCCATCACGCGGCTGGACGAGTTTAAGGATGTCCGCTGGGGGCTGGAGACCTTCGCGGCGCGGGAGTCCCTTCCACGGCTCTGGCGGGAAGCGCTCGACGCGGCCGCCGTGGAGTCGCGGGCGGTGACGCTCCAGCCGTCGCCGCGGACCGCGCCCACCCTCGAGGCGGCGCGCGGCACGGGCTTCGAACCCGTCCACGGCGAGCGCGCGCTGCAGCTCATTCGCCCGCACGGCCCGGTCACCGGGGCCGACGCCGTCGCCGCGGCGCTCGCCGCCACGCGCTCGACGCGCACGCTCATCATCGGCTCCGATCCCATCCTCGACGCGGCGCTGCGACGGCATGGCCTGCCCACCACCGGCGCGGGCCAGGACTCCCACGACAACGTGCTCGGCGAGCTGCTGCCGCTCGTCATCGAGCTCGGCGTCGCGCCCGCGGATCCTCAGCGTGCGCTCGAGCTGCTCACCATTCCCCAGGGGCTCATTCGCCCGCGGGTCGCGTCGGAGCTCCGTCGCGCGCTGGAGCAGTGGCCCGCCATCGGCAGCCAGGCCTGGAAGGACGCCATCACCAGGCTCCTGCCAGAGCTCGAGGACGACGAGGCCCGGCAGACGCTCACCGAGCGCCTGCAGGCGGTCTTCGGCGACACGGTGCCGAGCGGTGGGAGCTACCCGACGAAGGTGCTCCTCGCGCGGGCGCGCTGGCTGCAGCAGTGGCTACACGCGCGCTTGAGTCGCGAGACCTCCGAGGAGTCGCAGGCCCGGCTGCAGGCGGTGGTGGGGCAGGTGGCGCTCTTCACCAACCTCGTGGAGCGATCGGCGGTCGACGCGCTGCGGATGACGCAGGTGCGCCGGTTCCTCGAGGAAGCGCACGACGGCATGCCCGCGGCCTCCGCCTTCCCCGCGCAGGCGGGGCTCTGGTCGGTCCGCAACCCCGGCGGCGTCGTGGCCCCCGTCGAGCGCATCGTCTGGTGGAACTACACGCGCTCCAGCGTCCCGGTGCCGCGCACCCTGGCGCTGCTCGCGGAAGAGCACGCCGCGCTAGCCGCCGTGGGCGTCTTCCTGCCGACGACGTCGGAGCAGGCGCTCCACCGCGCGCGCGCCGCGGAGCGGCCCTTCCTGATGGCCACCGAGGCGCTCTGGTTGGTCTGTCCGCAACACGAGCCGAATGGCGACCACGCCGCGCCGCACCCTTCGTGGGACGCCATCGCCGCCCGCGCGAAGACGCCGCAGCTGGTCGCGCGACTGGTGACGCAGGAGCCACGGCTCGACGCGCCATTGGTGAAGAAGCAGCGGACGCAGCTCGTGCTCCCGGCGCCGGTGCTCGAGTGGACGCTGCCCGCGAAGCTGGAGCGTCGCGAGCAGGAGTCGCCGTCGAGCGCGGAAGCCCTGGTGGGGTGCTCGCTCAACTGGGTGCTCCGGTACAGGGCGCGGATGTGGTCGGGCGCCTCGGCGACCCTCTCGCTCGACGACCGGATGCTGGGGACGCTGGCGCACCACATCCTCCTGGAGCGCACGCTCAAGGTGCCCCATGTGTCGGCGGCAGCGGCCAGCGAGGCCGCCGCGAAGGCGCTGCTCGAGGAAGGGCCTTCCCTGGTGGCGCAGCTCTTCCTGCCGGGGGCCTCGGCCGAGCTCGGCGCCGCGAAGCAGGTGCTCCAGAAGGCCGCGGCCGTCCTCCACCAGCTCGTCACCTCCGGGTGGAAGGTGGTGTCGACCGAGGAACGGGTGGTCGGCGACGCGCTGGGGGCGAAGTTCGGCGGGATCTCCGACCTCGTCGTCGAGAGGAACGGGCGGCGGGCGGTCATCGACCTCAAGTGGGGCGGGCAGAAGTACCGCCGGCAGTCGCTGGTGGAAGGGACCGCCGTGCAGCTCTCGGCCTACGCGGAGCTGCTGCGGCAGCAAGGCTTCCAGGACCCGGCCATCGGGTACTTCATCATCACCACCGCGTCGCTTCTCTCGGCGGACGGCGGGCTGGCGCCGGGCGCGGGGAAGCTCACGACGCAGCACGGTCCGGCGCAGACGTGGGGCCGCTTCGAGCAATTGCACCGCAAGGCGTGGCAGGCGCTGGACCGGAAGAAGGCCCACGCGCCCGGGGTGCTGCCCGAGGACCTGGTCCCCGAGACCGGGGTGACGGACGACGGTGAGCTGGTGGTAGGGCCGGGCTGCCGCTTCTGTGAATACGACGGCATCTGTGGCGCCCGGTACGGGAGCGTGGAGGTGCCGCATGGGCAGGATTGACGTCGTCTCCGCGAGCGCGGGCAGCGGGAAGACCACGCGCATCGCGCGGGAGCTCCGTGAGCGCATCGAGCAGGGGCACGCGCGCCCGGAGGCGATCCTCGCGACCACCTTCACCAACAAGGCGGCGGACGAACTCAAGGAGCGCGTGCGGACGGAGCTGTTCCGGGCCGGGCTCACCGACGCGGCGATGCGGCTCGAAGGGGCGCGCATCGGGACGGTGAACTCGGTGTGCGGCCGGCTGGTGACGGATTTCGCCCTCGACCTCGGCCTGTCGCCCGAGCTGCGCGTGCTGGACCAGGACCAGGCGAAGGTCGCGCTGCGGCGGGTCATCAGCCAGGTGGTGACCCAGCAGGAGCGAGATCGGCTGTCGGAGCTCGCCTCGCGCTTCTGGGACTGGAGCTGGCAGGGCGCCGTGCAGACCCTGGTGGACCTCGCGCGCGCGAACCGCATCGGACCCGAGGCGTTGACCCTCTCTGCGCAGCGGAGCGTGGAGCAGTTGCTCGCGTTCCTGCCAGCGGCGGTCGGGGTGGCCCAGGACCGCGATCGCGAGCTGCAGGAGGTCCTCGAGCGGCAGCTGGCGCAGGTGGATTCGGCTGACACGACGAAGGGGACGCGGGTGGCTCTGGAGTCCTCGCAGGAGGTCCTCGGGGCCCTCCGCGCCGGGCGCTGCACGTGGACGCAGTGGGCGAAGGCCAAGGGGCTGAAGCCGACGCAGGCGTCCAAGGCGGTCTTCACGCCGATCATCGAAGTGGCGGTGCAGGTCGACACGCACCCCCAGCTGCGGAAGGACCTCGAGGAGAGCATCCGCCTGGTGTTCGAGGTGAGCAGCCGGACCCTCGCGAAGTGGGAGGCGGAGAAGCGCGAGCTGGGCGTGCTGGACTTCGTCGACCAGGAGGTGCGCGCGCTGGCGCTCCTCGAGAACGAGACGCTGGCGGCGCGGCTGTCGGAGCAGCTCGACCTCGTGCTCGTGGACGAGTTCCAGGACACGAACCCCTTGCAGCTGCAGCTCTTCACGCGCCTCGCGAAGCTGGCAAAGGCCTCGCTGTGGGTGGGCGACCAGAAGCAGGCCATCTTCGGGTTCCGGGGGACCGACCCGGCGCTGATGGACGCCGCGCTGAAGGCGGTGCTGGGGGACAAGGCGCCGGAGACGCTCGATACCTCGTACCGGAGCCGGGCGCCGCTGGTCGCGCTGACCTCGAACCTCTTCGCGGAGGCGTTCGGGAAGCACGGGGTGGCGCCGGAGCTGGTGAAGCTGAAGGCCAAGGACGCGAAGGATGCGGCCGAGCTCGGGCCGTGCCTGGAGCGGTGGGCGATCGAGGGGCGGAACAAGGAGACGAGGCTCAACGGGTTGGCGGACGGCGTGGTGCGGCTGCTGGCCGATCCGACGGTGCGGATTCGCGACCGGGAGGACGGCGCGCTGCGGCGGCCGAACGCCGGCGACGTGGCGATCCTCGCGAGGAAGAACACGGAGTGTCAGCTGGTGGCGGATGCGCTCGCGCTGCGCGGGGTGGCGGCGACGGTGCGGCGAGAGGGGCTCCTGCTCACCCCGGAGGCGCGGTCGGCGGTCCTGGCGCTGAGGCTGTTTATCGACGAGCGAGACCGGCTGGCGGCGGGGGAGCTGGCGCGGCTGCTCCTGCACCCGGATGACGCGTCGGGGTGGCTGGAGGAGGCGCTGCAGGACGGGGCGCTCGCGTTCGAGGGGGCGCCGTTCCACCAGCAGCTGCGGCAGGCGCGGGAGCGGTTCCCGGCCGCGGGGCCGCTGGCGGCGCTGGAGGCCGCGATCGACGCCATCGGGCTCCATGAGGTGCTGCCGCGGTGGGGAGCGTCGGCGGAGCGGCGCGCGAACCTCGATGCGCTGCGCTCGCATGCCGTGAATTACGTGGCCGAGGCCGATGCGCAGGGTGGGGCGGCGACGCCCGCGGGCCTCGTCTCGTACCTGGAGTTCCTGGAGTCGGAGGCGCTGGACTCGCGGGCGCGGCTCCCGGGAAAGGATGCGGTGGTGGTGTCGACCTGGCACGCCGCGAAGGGGCTGGAGTGGCCGGTGACGGTGCTCGCGCTGGTTGGCAGCGACCGCGATCTGCCGAGGTTTGGGTTCAAGGTGTGTACGACCGCGCCGGAGTTCACCTTGGAGCGCCCGCTCGATGGGCGGTGGATCCGGTACTGGCCGAACCCGTTCAACCCGTCGCAGAAGACGGAGCTACGGACGCGGCTCGAGAATGATCCCGGCGCTGCGGCCGAGGCGGATGAGCAGAACCGGCAGGAGCTGCGGCTCTTGTACGTCGGGTGGACCCGCGCACGGGACCGGTTGGTGCTCGCTGAGGGAGACGGGAAGTGGATCCTGGGTGAGCTGCCCGATGCCCCGAAGCCGGTAACCGGGACCTCCGAGTGGGGTGGGGTGCAAGTGGGGACGCTGGTCCGGGAGGTCCAGGTCGTTGAGCAGGAGGCGAGCCAGCCGCAGCCGGATGCCGAGGTCGTCGCCTCGGGTCCCGTGGAGTACCCGCCGGCGTTCATCTCTCCGTCGAACCTCGAGGGGAAGGCGGCGAGCGTGGAGGTCACGAAGATCGGCGAGCGGATGGCGATCTCGGGGGACGTGGACATGAACGAGCTCGGTCAGGCGATTCATGGGTTCTACGCCGCGGACCGGAGGGAGCTCGCGCGGGAGCGGAGGGTCGAGCTGGCGAGGGAGTCACTCGCACAGTGGGGGCATTCGGGGGCGGTGCGGCCGGAGGAGCTGGTCGCGAGTGCGGATGCTCTCTACCGGTGGGCGGACCAGGTCGCCCCAGGGGCCGTGTGGCACCGAGAGTTGATGGTGGGGCATGCGGTGGGCGACGCCCAGTCGCTCCGTGGCATCGCGGACCTGGTGCTGGAGACGAAGGACCAGTTCATCGTGGTCGATCACAAGTCGTTCCCTGGGGGAGACGCGAAGGCCATGGAGAAGGTGGGCAGATTCGCTTCGCAGTTGACGGCCTACCACCAGGCGCTCAGCTGCGCGCTTCGAAAGAAGCTGCTTGGGTGTTACCTCCATTTGGCTGTGCGAAGCGATATGGCTGAACCTACGTGAACCTAGGTCATAGGTGGGCGTCCACCAACCGATCAAGCCGAGTCATCCCGGACGAAAAGCGCGCGCGACACCCGGAAAATCAAGTAGATAGCCTCACAAGGGGGGGGCGGAGTGGGGGGCGGACGACGTTGGGCGAGTCGGTGGTCTCCACTTACGTTCACCCTTCGAACGGAGTGGCGATGAAGAGCCTCGATCTTTCAGGTGTGACTCCAGACCATCAGGCCAGCGCGACCTGGGCAGCAGTGCTGCTGCACGCCATCGCCCGCGAAGAGGCGGCGAACCGGCTGCCCCAGCGCCTCACTGAACCCGGGCTCGCGACCTGGAACCGGTTCAAGGGCCGGCTCACTGCTAGCGACTTCCTCGCGCTGCTCTTTGAAGACGCAGCCGTGCTCCACCAGGTCCCCTTCGCGGCGAGCGCGGTCGCGGCACCGGCGCGGCTCGATCGCATCCCCCGTCATGTGGTCGAGAATTGGCTCGCCGCCGTCCCCCACCTCGAACTTACCGGCTCCGCCGCAGACTACGTCACCGAGCAGGCCAAGCTCCTCGGGGTCAACGCGCGCCTCGCTCGCTCGGACCTGCACGTCGTCAAGGCGCACCAGAAGGTCCTCGAGCTGCCGGGCACAGGTGGCCAGCTCGCCCATCACCTCGTGAGTGTCCACCCGGAGCTTTCCCTCCAGACGAACTTCACCGTCGCCTGCGGCACCTGGCAGGAGCACACGCTCGCCGGGATCGTCGCGTTGGCGAACGGCTCACCCGCCGGTGACTTCCTCGTTCGAGCCACGCCGGACGACCTCAAGAACCCCGAGCACCCGCTTCGCAATCGCACCTTCGACTTTGTGATCGGCCTCTCCGCGTTGAAGGGCGGCGCCTTCCACGTGCAGGAGCAACTCGCCCTCTGGTTCCCCACCGCGACGTTCGTGCTGGTCTGACATGCCCGCCAAGTTCATCCAGATCGCCGAGTCGCGGCACGATCACGAGCGCCGAGCGCTGCGCCTGCTCGTCGACGGGCTTCCGTCGACCTTCACCGTCTACGGCAACCCCTGGCTCGTCGAGCGGACCGGCGTCATCCACGAGCTCGACGCCGTCGTCTCCGCCCCCCACGGGATCTTCGTCGTCGAGATCAAGTCGTACCGTGGCCGCATCGAGGGCACCGACACCAACTGGTACATCCCCGAAACGATCACGAGCCCAATCAAGCTGAACCGGATCACGGCGCAGGTCCTCAAGAACCAGCTCAAAGACCACGACTCCGCGGCGGGTCGCAGTTGGGTCGAGGGCTTCATCTTTCTCTCGGAGACGCTCAATTGCGGTGTCCGCGGTCCAGCGAGCAACGATCGCATCTACACCAAGGACAAGATTCTCCTGGCGCTTCAGGACACCGAGCTCCTCAAGCGGCTGAGCCGCGGCATGTCGACTCCGGTCAACCCCGCCACCGATCGAGCGCTGCTGGCGATCTTTCAGGCGAACCAGAATGGCCCGCTCCGGCCCGTGCGCTCGGTGCGCGAGTACGACGTCGTGCGGAAGGTCTCGGTCGAGGAGACCTTCTCCGAACTCCTCGGCAAGAACCGCATCACTGGCGAAGAGCGGCTATTGCGCATCTACAGCCTCCCTCCCCTGGCCAGCGAAGAGCAGGTACAGCGTGTGAAGGAGCGGGCCAGCTGGGAGGCGCAGGTCCTCCGCCGCATCGGCCGCATTGAGGGTGTTCTGACGGCGGATGCGCCGTTCACCGACGAAGCGGGCATCGTTCTTCCGCTTGAGTCCTTCAAGGGCATCACGCTCGCCTCCTGGCTGGAGCGCTACGGTGTCGACACGCGAGGGCGAAGCAAGGCTGACCTCACGACGCGAGTCTCGCTCTGGCTCAAGTTCGCGCAAGCCATCGCCGACGCGCACCGCGAGGGCGTGGTGCACCGGCTGCTGCGCCCCGAAGTGCTCCTCGTCGAGGACGCGGAGAAGCCCACAGTCGTTCGGGTCACCGGCTTCGATCTCGCCAAGCAGCAGAATGTCGACACTGCCATCCGCCTGACGAGCATCGCTGACGAGCGGCTCGTCTTCTCCGCGCCCGAGGTGGTGCAGGCCTTCAGCACCGCCGAGCCCGCGTCCGACCAGTTCAGCCTCGGCGCGCTGCT
This sequence comes from Myxococcaceae bacterium, assembly GCA_019694595.1. GTDB lineage: Bacteria > Myxococcota > Myxococcia > Myxococcales > Myxococcaceae > JAIBBQ01. The sequence continues at coordinate 22,166 of JAIBBQ010000009.1, read as the reverse complement.
CGCCCTCACCCTCACAGGCAAGCCGCTCTTCGAGAGCACCCGGCAATACCTCAACACGCGCCGCTTCCTCCGCCGCGTGCGCGACATCGCTCCGAACGTCCCGCTCAGCCTCGATGAGGCGGTGACGCAAATGCTCGCCCTCAGCCCCAGCGACCGCTTCCCCTCGCTGGAGCAGGCCATCGAGGCGGTGCGATTCGGCGCGGCCCCCCAGAATCGCGCGCTACCGAACGTGGCCGTCACGCCGAAACAGGCGCTCGACGTCGACAACCTCTCGCCGGGTGCGCGCCTCGGTGCTGACTACGAGGTTGTCTCTCGGTTGGGCCAAGGTGGGCTCTCCGTCGTCTACGCAGCCCGCCACCTTGTCAGCGGCCGAACGCGAGCCCTGAAGATCGCCTCCAGCACCGATGCGGCCGAGCAGGCGCTGCGTGACGAGTACAACGCGCTCTCCGATCTCGATCATCCGAACATTGTGCGCGTCATCGACCTCTCGAAGATGGTCGAGGGACGCTTGACGCTGGTGATGGAGCGGGTGGGGGAGACGACGCTGCGGCAGTGGCTCCAGGCCAACCAGCGGCCGTCGGGGCCGATGCAGCGGCAGCTGGCCGAGAACCTGCTCGCCGGCCTGGAGCACCTCGAGAGCCGTGGCATCACGCACAAGGACCTCAAGCCCGACAACCTGCTGGTTCACGACGGACGCCTGACGATCATCGACTTCAGCCTCGCCGGCATGAAGGAGGACGCAGCCTTCGGTGGCACCGCCCTCTACCGCGACCCGACGTCGCTGCGCTGGACCCACGGAACCGATCGTTACGCAGCGGCGCTGTGCCTGTTCGAGCTCTACGCTGGCCGGCACGCCTTCGATGGCCGGGTGCCCGAGCCGCGCGTGATGCCCTCGGTGCGCGAGGAGGACATCGACCCGCCGGGCCTTGCCGAGTTCTTCCGCAAGGCGCTCAACCCCACGCCCGAGCTCCGCTTCACCTCAGCGCGCACGATGCGCGACGGACTCCTGCGCGCTCTGGGCGCGGAGCCGGAGCACGAGGGGACGCCGGCGCCGGTCGCGGCGACGCTCGATGAGAAGACGCCGCTGCGGCTTTCTGGCCTGTCGAACCGAGCTGTCAACGCGCTTGCGCGGTGCCAGGCGCTCACTATTGGGCAGATGCTGGCGCTGCCGCCGGCGCAGGTGCGGGCGCTCCATGCGATCGGGACGAAGACCGCTGACGAGATCATCACGCTGCAGGAGTCGCTTCTGGCGAAGGGGCTCAAGCCGAGCTCCACGAGCGCGCTCACTGTCGAGCCACCGCTAGTGCCCGAGCTGACCTCGTCGCTCGAGCCGCTCCACAAGCTTCCGCTCGACGGCACCATCCGCGCGCACCTCGAGCGGTCCCACCTCTCCACGATTGGCCAGGTGGCGAGCCTGACGCAGAGCCAGCTCCTTGCGCTCGATGGCGTGAGCCGGCCGAGGTTCGCGAAGGTGGTCGAGGCGCTGTCCACATTCCGCGACCGAAGCCAGGGCGCGGCCGACCGGGCTCACACGCTCGACGGCCTCTGGGACCTCGCCTCTCGGCCGCTCAAGGACGAACAGAAGGAAGCCATCGAGCTGACGCTTGGGCTGAAGGGTGACCCGAAGCCGCAGGGCCTGGTTGCCGACGAGCTGAAGCGCAGCCAGCCGCAAGTGAGCCTCGATATGAACCAGGGCCTCGAGGTGCTCGACCTGGCGGTGCTGGCCGACGTGCAGGCGGCGTTGGAGGAGCTTCTCGACAGTCTCGGCGGCGTGGCTCGGCTGGACGAGCTGGCGGAGCGGCTCGAGGAGGCGTGGCCCGCGGGTGATGTCCGCGGTGCCGGGCTGGTGCGGCTGCTGGTGCGAGTGCTCCCAGGCTCCATGCACCTCGTGGACGATGGCCTCGAGACGACGCTGGTCGCGCGGCCACTGCTCGATCGCGACACCCTTCGGGCCTTTGTGGCCGAGGTAAACCGACTCGCAAACACCTGGCCGCCGATCGAGCCAGACTCGGTGCGGCGGAGCCTCGAGGCAACGATGCCGTACTACCGGGGCGACGTGCTGGCGTTGGGCGTGCGGCTGCTGGACGACGTGAATCTGACGGAGTCGGGGTACCTCTTCGTCCCGCCGCTGGATGCGAAGCAGACCATCAAGTTCGTGCTCGATCGTGCTCGAGAGCCGCTGACACTGGACAAGCTCAAGGAGCAGGTCACGCGCATGTTCGGGGCCACCACTCCATACCCCGACGCTGCCCACCTGGGCGCGGTGCTGGCCGAGCTGGAGTGCCACGTTCAGGATGAGCGGGTGGTGCAGGGTCGACAGGCTTCGCTACTCGCGAAGCCGCAACCGGTGCCCGATGCGCTGCCTGCGGCACTGCTGGCGGGGCGCACGCCCGAGGAAGTCACGCGGGACATGCTCCGTGAGGCGGCGAGGGCGAACGGCTTTCGGTTGCTGGTGACGCCACCGGAGACGCATGCGGAGCTGGGCCGCTCGGTGGCAAAGGCGCTCGGTACGACTTTCGTCTCATTTGAAGACGCGTTCTTTACCGAGCACCAGGCCGACCTCCCGCAATTGGAGCGAGCCTCGCGCTTCGTGGCCCAGCGTGAGCAGCTCCAGGAAGCGGCGCGCGCCACGATGAAGCGTCTCATCGAGGAGCACGGGCGGCCGGGGCGGGTGACGGTATTGGGGGACACGGCGCTCCTGGGGCTGTGCGAGTCGGTCGATCTCGCGCGGCTCCCGTTCAGTGAAGGCCAGGGCTTCTGGGTGCTGGTGGTTCCTGGCGTGATCCACAACCGGCAGCCCCTGTTCAACGAGGGGAAGGACCCGGTGTTCCACCTCCCCGGGCAGACGTTGCCGCTGCTCAAGCCCTTGCCGACCTGAAGAGAGAGTCATGAAGCCTGCTGATCGGTTGAAGCTGACGTCGGCCCTGAGCAAGTTGGTGGCGAAGATCGCCGCGGACCTGCGCGTGAAGATGCGGACGCCGGGCGTTGCGCGGGAAGCGGCGCTGCGGCTCCACCAGGACGAGAAGGTGGGCGAGGACTTCGACGTCTGGACGGACGTGCTGTCGCGCCGCGCGGCGGTGCTCTGGGTGCTCAAGTCGGTCTACGTGCGCGTCTTGGAGGACCGGGGGCTGGTGAGCCCGGGGCGGCTGCTCGACCTCGAGGCGCAGCACCTGTTCGAGAAGCTGGCGCCGCACCTCGGCGAGACGGCGTTCCTCAAGTGGATCTACCGGGACCTCGCGAGCCCCAACGGCGGCTTGCCGGAGCTGTTCAGCCCTCAGCCGGCGGAGCTGGCGTTGCCGGCGGACGAGCTGTCGCGCGAGCTCATCGCCTTCTGGCGGCACAAGGACGCGGACACGGGGGCCTACTGGAGCTTCGCGGAGGAGCGCTTCGAGGGCGAGCTGATGGGCGACCTGTACCAGGAGCTCGATCCGGTGGTGAAGGACCGGTTCGCGCTCTGCCAGACGCCCGATTTTGTACGCGCGTTCATTCTCGACCGGACACTGACGCCGGCGGTCGAGGAGTTCGGCGCCGACACAGTGAGGATGTTGGATCCGTCGTGCGGGTCTGGGCACTTCCTAATCGACGGGCTCAAACGGCTGGTCGCTGCGACGACGGAGAAGCATACGGATTGGTCGAAGATGGATGTCGTGCTGCATGCTCTGGCGCGTGTCGTTGGCGTGGACCTGAACGACTACGCGTGCGGGCTCGCGCGAGCGCGGCTCATAATGACGGCCGCGGAACTGGCGGGCGTGACGACGCTAGAAGGGGCATCGGCCTTCCATCCACACGTCTACTGGGCGGACGGGCTCGAGCAGGTGGAGCGGGATGAGGTGAAGCCGCCGCTACAGTTCGGGTTGTTCGAACCGGCGGTGGAGCGGCCGCGAGCGGAGCTGACCAGGTCAGACGTTCGCTTTGCGCTCAGAAAGGTCTACGAAATTCGCTTCCACGCTGTGGTCGCGAACCCGCCGTACATTCTCGAACGCGACGAGATGCGAAAGGCGTACCACCGCGAACTCATCGGCAAGGACCGCCGCTACGTCTCCGCGACCGGCAAGTACTCACTTGGGGCGCCGTTTACAGAGCGCTGTTTTCAACTCGCCGAGAAGGATGGCTTCGTGGGCATCATTACCAGCAACAACTTTACTAAGCGCGATTTTGGGAAGGCGCTCATCGAGAAGGTGCTCGCGGGTCAGGATCTGACGCTCGTCGTCGACGCCGCGCAGGCATACATTCCGTTCCACTCGACTCCCACTGTTCTGCTCTTTGGTCGATGCCGAACGCCGGTCGGCGATTCCGTGCGCGCTGTGCTCGGCAAGCGCGGCGAGAGTGGCACTCCAAGTGATCCGGCGCATGGCGAGGTTTGGAGAAGCATCGAGACGCGCTGGGCTTCTCTTGGTTTCGACAATGATTACATTAGCGTTGCCGATGTTTCTCGAAGTACCCTGAATGCTCATCCATGGAGTCTCGGCGGCGGTGGCGCTGCTGAACTCAAACAGAAAATCGAGATGGCGGCGGAGTCGACGCTCGGGAAGCAGTCAGAGAGCATCGGCATCACGTGCTTTACGCTTGAAGACGACGCATTTATTGCACCCGAAGCAGTGCTTGTGCGCCACGGCATTCCGGTGGAACAACGCCGCGCCATGGTCGAGGGTGATCTCATTCGGGATTGGACCACCGCGCCAACGGATGTCGCAGTCTTTCCCTACGATAACGCCTTGAATGTTCTGGAGTCAGTTGCCGGCACCAAACTCGAGGCATGGCTCCTTCCGTATAAGACCCGCCTCTCCAACAACAAGATGTTCGGGGGGAGAACAAAGGTCGAGGACGGCCTGAGATGGTACGAATACGGGCGATTCACGGCATCGAAGTTGCGCACTCAGTTGTCGATCACGTTTGCCTTTGTCGCCACTCACAATCACTTCGTGCTCGATCGTGGCGGAAGGGTGTTCAAGCAGAGTGCTCCTATCATCAAGCTGTCAAGGGGTGTGAATGAGAAGATGCACCTCGCGCTTGTGGGTGTGTTGAATTCTTCGACCGCATGTTTTTGGATGAAGCAGGTCTTTTATCCGAAGGGTTCTGCAACATCTGACATTTCGAAGGCTGGACTAATGCCCGAGAACAATCGGTACGAGTTCGCCGCTACGGGGCTGAACGCGTTTCCGGTGCCGCGCGGACTTGCCGAAAGCTCCGTCAGTAGGATTGCGGCAACCATCGACGCCCTTGCCACTGAGCGCACGAATCAACTTCCGACTAGCGTGCTCGCTCGCAGGGACGCTCTCGCATCTTCAAATGCGCTGGCCGCCGCGCTGAGAGACGCTGCGCAAAGGGAGCTGAGCGCTTTCCTTCGCATGGTGTTTTGGCAAGAAGAACTCGACTGGGAGGTCTATCGCCTAACCGGCTTGGTTCCTCTTGAGAGTACGGCGCTGTTGGATGAGTGCGAAGTTCATCCAGACTCAAGGCCGTTCGCATGGGCCGACGGCAAGCCGCCGGATGATATCTCGCCACGGGTCGCCAATGAGTACGCTCGCCGTCGGAGGCTCATCGAATCCGACCGCTTTCTCGGGCTGATTGAGAGCCCGATCAACAAGCGGTTGTGGCGAGGGACGCAGGGGGTATTCGGCCGATACGATAGGACCTTCCTTGATAAGACAAAGACGGCTCTGAGCGCGTGGCTTGCCCAGCGCGTGGAGGATGTTGCGCGCGAAAGAAATCGATACTTCTCGCTTGAACATTTGGTCGCCGCTCTCCAGCACGACAATAGCGCGCTGGCGGTGTGTGAGGTTCTGGCGGACCGTCGCGACTTCAATCTCGCCCAGCTTGTCGCACAGGTGCTGCAGGCGGAATCCGTTCCGCAGCACCCTCTGCACATCTACACGCTGGCCGGATTTGCCAAACGAAAAGCCTGGGAGCGTACCTGGACTGAACAAACGCGAGCTGACGCCGGAGAGAAGATAGTGCCCGAGGTGCCTCCGAACTACGCGAACACGGACTATCTGAGGCCGGAGTATTGGCAGCTTCGCGGAAAGCTCGACGTGCCAAAGGAGCGCTTCATCGCTCTCACCGAAGTTCCAGGCCGCACTGGCGTCGAGACCCTCTATGGATGGGCCGGCTGGACGCCCACGCAGCGTGTTAGGGCCATCCTCACCATCGACGAGACGCTCGAGGACCAGGACATCGCACTCGCCGACCGGATCGGCCTGCTGGACAGCGCGTGGCGCCTGCTCCCCGACGTCGCGCGCGAGGACCCCGCAGTCGCGGCCCGCTTCAAGGCCGAGCTCCAAGCGCTCGTTGGCCCGAACGGCCCCAGCCCCGAGCTTGTTGCCGATTGGGGCCAGCGATTCCCGCCGCCCAAGAGCCGCGCCGCCAAGGCCGCGAAGAAGCCCCCCGCCAAGAGGAAGACGAAGACCGCAGACCCCGAAGAGGCCGAGGAGTCATGAGCAAGACCATCAAGGATGTCTTCGACCTCAAGCCCGCCAACGAGCTCACCTCGATGGGCTTCGTGGTGCGCCTGCGCGAGGCCGACCGCGCGTCGGAGGAGTTTAAGAACCTTGTCAGCGACTACGTCGTCACCCCCTCCGTGGAGAAGGAGCTGCCGCTCATCCTCGACAAGATGAAGCAAGTCTATTCCCGCGGCGAGGAGTACGGCCGCTTCATCCACGGCAGCTTCGGCAGCGGCAAGTCGCACTTCATGTCCATGCTCGCCGCCGTCCTCGAGAACGTGCCCGAGGCGTGGGCGAAGTTTGGTCCACTGCTCAAGAAGGGCGAGCACCAGGCGTGGCTCGAGAAGGCCGGGCTCCTCGTCGTGCGGCTACACATGCTCTCGACGCGCGGCCGCACCACCGGCTTCGACCGCGCCGTCTACGACGCCTTCAATGCGGCACTCGCACGCCGCGACAAGGCCACCTTCGAGTTTCTCAACCTCGACGCCGTCTTCGCCGAGGCCCGCCGCGAGGCGCAGGAGTACGGCGACGTCGTCTGGAAGAAGCTCGAGAGCGCCGGGATCGTCGGCAGCAAGGAGGAGTTCGAGGCCATCGCCGCCGGCTCCATCACCGCGCGCGAGTCGTTCGCGAAGGCCTGGCTGCAGCACAAGGGGCGCAACCTCGCCGACGCCGGCATCGACCCCAAGTGGAGTGAAGGCCTCAAGCGCATGGCCGCCCATGCGAAGGCGCAAGGCTTCGGTGGCATCGTGCTCATGGTCGACGAGTTCGTTCTCTGGCTCGCAGAGAAGTCGGGGCGCGAGTTCATCCAGGAGATCAACAACCTCACGATGATCGTCGACCACGACAAGGGCCAGCGAGCCGCGCCGATCTTCGTCTTCGTCGCGCGCCAGCGCAGCTTGAGCGAGTTCTTCCCCGACCTCGCCGACGACAAGCAGATCTACGAGCACATCAATCACCAGGCCCAGCGCTTCGAGGTCACGAACCTCGAAGACGTCGAGCTGCGCCACATCGTGCGTGGCCGCGTGCTCCGGCCGAGGGACCCGAAGGCCATCGACGCCGCCGTCGCCGCGCTCGCCGAGAAACACGACAAGGTGTGGAAGGCGTTGCTCGCGAACGGGGACAGCGCGTACCTGAAGGACGTCTACCCGTTCCACCCCGCGCTCATTGAGATGCTGGTCGACGTGACCTCGCTCATGCAGCGCGAGCGCTCGGCGCTGCGGCTCCTCTACGAGCTGCTCGTCGTGCACAACCCCGACCTTCCGCTCGGGGCTTTCATTCCGGTCGGCTCTGCGTTCTCAGCCATCTTCACGCGTGCTGGCGTCGAGGCGAGCAAGAAGATCGAGCTGATGCAGGAGATTCACCACGCGTACTACCTGCGCCTCGAGCCGACAATCGACCAGCTCGCCGTGGAGCTGGGTGCCGACTTTACGCCGGAGCGCAAGACCGCGCTCCAGCATCACGTGAAGACGGTCCTCCTCGGGGCAGTGTCTACGCGGCTTGCCGGATCGGGTCTCACCATCGAGCGGCTCGTGCAGCTCAATACCGCCGATGTCGAAGGAGAGAGCTTCCGAACCCAGGTCCGCATTGCGCAGACCGACCTTCGTGCGTTGTCGACACGGCTGCCAGACCTGCAGATCGTCGGCACCGACAAGACGGCGCAGGTCACCTACGTGCTCGGGCGCGTCAGCCTCGGCGAGGTACTCAAGCGCGCGCAGTCGAAGGTCGACAATCTTTCGACTCGCTTCCGGACGTTCTGGGGCGCGCTACGAAAGGCGCTCGATCTCGACGGCGCCAAGGGCTTCGAGGACGGCGGGCCGAACGAAGGGGACTGGACCCTGCTCTGGCGCAAGACGCGTCGTCGCGGCCGCATCAAGCTCAACAATGTGCGCGAGATGTCGCAACAGGACTTTGAGCCGCCAGAGGACGCCTTTGCCGTACTCATCGACTACCCGTGGGACGAGCCCGGGCGCACCGTCGACGAAGACCGCATGCGTGCGGTAACCGCCCGGAAGAAGAAGGGCAACCTGCACACCGTCTGCTGGCTGCCGCGCCACTTCACCGACGGCGAGCTGGCGATCATTACCGAGCTCGCCGCCGTCCGGTACCTTCGTTCTGAGGCGGGGCAGGAGGACCTGCTCGAGACGTTTGGGAAGCAGGACCGCACGAAGCTCCTCGAGAACGCCGTCGCGCGCGAGAAGATGCTCGCGGATGACCTCGATGCGCTGCTCCTTCGCGTGTACGTGAAGGAGGGCGAGTTCTTCCCGCTCGTTAACGGCGTCGACTCTGCGCGACCCCGCGAGACGCTGTTCGAGAACCTCGAGCACATCACTGCGGCGCTGATGGACCGCCGCTACCCGCAGCATCCGCTCTTCACTGCCGAGCCGAAAAAGGCCGACCTGCAGTGCTTGCTGGAATGGATGCTCAGCGCTGGGGAGCAGGGCGTGTCGGTGGCTTATGACGAGGAGACTGGGCGCGTGCTCAATGCGCTCGCCAAGCCGCTCGAACTGGTCAACGTCGGCCAGACCAAGGCCTCGCTGCGACTCGACAGCCGGTACATCAAGGATGTGCTCCAGCGCTCCGACGCCGACTCGGTCTCGTGGACCGCCGTCGCTGAGCACCTGCGTGAGCAGTACGGCTTTCAGCCGCTCCTCATCGAGCTGTTTCTGAACTTCCTCTGCCGGCGTGACCACCGAGCCATCGACGAGGCCACGGGCGAGACGGTGGAGGTGGGCTTCAACATGTCGGCGTCCCAGCGGCTGCGCCTGCAGCGCGGGAAGCTGCTGGGCAGCGCTGAGTGGGGCCGCGTGCGCGATCTCGGTCACGTGCTGTTCGGGCTCGCCCGGCCGTCGGTGCACCGGTCGCTTCAGTCGCAGGACGCCTCGGCGCGTGACCTGGCTGAGGCCGGGAAGGCGCGGCGCGGCGTGCTTCAGTCGCTCCACCAACGGCTTGTAGAGCTGGGCGCAGAGCAGGGCGAACGGGTGAAGGAACTCGGAGTGGCCAGCCAGCGGCTCGCCGCGCTCGCACAGCATACGACGGACAGCTTCAAGGTGCTCTCGGACCTGCTCACTGCGTGGGCAGATGAGCCGGCTGATCCATTCCGCATCGTCGTGCAGCAGGCGAGCTCAATGCTGGAAGCGGTGACGGACCTCGACCGACACAGCCGGACCCTCATCGAGGGCGGGCGGCAACACCCGACGCTCGCTGGCGAGTTCTCGTTGCACCTGGGGGCGCTTAATGCGCGGCTCGCTGCTCGGCAGGTCGAGCAGCCGCTGACGCGTGAGTGGGTCCGCGAGTGGAATGAAAAGGCTCGGAGGCTCACGAGGCGATTGGTCGAAGTGGTGCCTCCGCCACCGCAGGGACCAGGAACCGCGACGAAGGTGCCCCCGCCCTTGCCCGCTCCAGCGCGGTTGATGCTTCGTGCTGATGTGGTTCCCAGTGACGCCGCATCGGTCGACGCGTTCATCAACACGCTGCGCGCGGAGCTGGCGAAGGTGGAGAAGAAGCGCATCACGATCGTCGTGGGCGAGGGCGAGGCGTGAGCACCGCTAATCTCCTGCTCAATCACGTGCTGAACCGCTCGCGCGGGCCCGAGACCTTCGTCCTCGTCCTCGACGGGGAGGGGCTGGAGCAACTGCCGGATCGCCTCGATAGCGGCGGCGCGCAGTACGCCGTCCAGCGGGTCACCTCGGAGCTGGGGCTGCGACACCTGCTGTGGAAGGCGAAGGGCGCGCCGCTGATCGCCGTGCTGCCCGAGGAGGTCGCACGAAAGATCCAGGCGGCGCCCGATGTCGTGCGCCGCGCGAAGGACCAGCGAGTACACGCGCTGGCGATCAACGACGTGCTTGAGCTCGTGCTCGGTGTGCGCGTCATCGGTGCCGACGCGCCGCACCTGCAGCAGCTCGCACTTGATCATCTCGAGCGCATCAGCAAGTTGCTCCACAAACGCACGTTGCCGACCGTCATCGATCGACAGCTGCTCACAGAGCTCCTCGTCGACGTCAGCGTAGGCGAGCAGGTGCGAACGCGAACGCCAGCACAACTGCTCGCAGCGTGGGTGCAGGCGCCGCCCGATTGGTCGAACGACGTCTCCCTGCTGGTTCGCGATGCGCTGCCGCGGCTTCATGGTGATGAGGGCCGGTTGTTGGCCTGGGCGCTCGCCGCGCCGGAGCAGCGGCTGCGCGAGCTGGTGATCGTTGGGGCGGTGCTCACCGTCGACTCGGTCGAGTTGCCGAAACCTGCATGGGGCCTGTTGTGGGCCGCGGCGGCCGAGGCGCCGCTTGAACTCGATCGCCGCATCCTCCGTCGCGTTCTATCGGAGCTCGCAGGGGAGACGCTCTCGGTGCTTGGTGACGCTGGTGCGTCGCTGCTCTCACAGGCCGATCGCAGGGGGCGAGAGAATCTTACGCCGAGTCAGCTGCAGACCAGCCGGGTGCTGCCGCTCGCCTTCTCGGATCGCTGCCACCAGCTCGCCGCGCAGGCCGCAGAGGGGAAGCCCATTAGGGCTGCAGAGATCGCCTGGCTGCACAGCCACGGAGCGGCGAAGCTCAACAAGTCCGACCTGGGTGTCATCGAAGCGCTCGCCCGCGTGTCACGCGCGCTCGACCAGCCGCTGGCGCTGCAGCAGGACATCGTCGAGCAGGTGAAGGAGTACCAGCGCCACGGCGCATTCCTCGATCTCGCCATGACTCAGCTTCGGCGTGCTCTCTCGAGCTCGGCTCACTTCCATGCCGAGTCGCAGCAGGTGCTCGCCCGCGCGCGGGAACGCCGGGACCGGCAGAACCTGCACTTCGCCACCACGCTCGCCGCCGACTACGAGGCAGCGCTGCACGCGGAAGGCGTCATCCCCCTGCATCGCCTCTGGAAGCGGGTGGTCGCGCCGACCTGGAGCTCGAGCGCCAAAGAGAAGTTGTTCGTTATCGTTCTGGATGGGTGCAGCTATCCGGTCTTCCTCGAGCTCCTGGAGGCGCTCGGACAAGACGCGACGTTCCCCGTCGGGCTCTCGGCCGATCGGGAGGGCCGGGTGATCGGCCTCCAAGGGCTGTCTCCGTTGCCTACGGTGACGAGCCATGCGCGCGGGTCGATCTTTCTGGGGCAGTTGCCGCAGGACCCGCTCGTTGCGGAGACCGTCTTCCGCGACCAGGACGAGGCGAAGACGGACCCGGCTCGCTTCAAGCAGAACGATGCGCTCGTGAGCCGAACTCGGCGGCTGTTCCTCAAGAGAGATCTCGCCGATGGTGGGCAGGCGCTGCTCTCGGCACTTGCAGACGAAGACCTCGAGGTCGTGGCGACGGTGTTCAACGCGGTCGACGATCAGATTGGCTCGGCGAACACGGGCACTGCGTGGCGCCCCTCGCCGGAGGACATCGCTGGATTCAAGCCGGCGCTTCACCGCGCGCTGCGCTCGGGACGCAAGGTGCTCGTGACCGCAGACCACGGGCACAGCCCGTGGGTCGACAAGACGCTTCGTGCTGGCGCGGGGCAGACGCCGCGGTACCTCACACTGGGGCCCGGCGAGCGCGCGCCTGAGGGCTTCTTGGAGATCGACGTGAAGTCTCTCGGCGGGCCTCCGGCGCGTCGGGCGTTCGCGTGGAAGATGGGGGCGTACCTCGGTGGGCCCCAGGTCGGCTTCCATGGCGGCTGTTCGCTGGAGGAGATGGTCGTGCCCATGGGGTGGCTGGTGCGCGACGGGCTCCAGCCGGATGAGCCTGCGTGGTGGTTCGGCGGTGGCTCGCTGGCGGTGCCCGTGCTCGCGTCGCCCAAGCCGGTACTCCCTCCTCTCGTCACGCCGACGCCGAACGTGACTCCGCCGCGGCCGCAGATGTCCCTGTTCGACCCGGCCGACAAGGCGGCCGGGCTGCCTGTGCCCGCCGAGGCGCTCGCGAAGCTGTCGAACGACGAGAAGGCGGTCCTGGTGCTCCTGCGCGAGAATGGCTCGGCGCGTGCGAGCGAGCTGGCGAAGCTCCTGAAGAAGAACCCGGGCCGCCTGAACGGCCTCATGCACTCGCTGCGACGCTCGCTGCACGAGCGAGGGCTGGTGCTTTTCGGGAGCGAGACGCTTCCGGACGGCGAGACGATGTACCGGTACCGGGACAAGGATCCTCGCTGATGGCGAAGTTGAGAGACCACTTGGCCCGGTTGCTCCCTCGGCTCTTGGCGCCGGACCCTGCCAAGGCGGTGCTCGGCGTCACGCTGGCAGCGCAGCTCAAACCGATGCTGAGCGAGGGCCACGCGGAGGACACAATTCCGGCGACCCTCTCTGCAATGGTTCGTGAATTGAGCCCCGTCATCGCGAAAGTGCCGGGAAGCCACGGCTACTACCTGCTGAACACAACAGAAGTCTCACGCGCGCATCAGCAAGAGTCGTTGGCAGACGAACTCACCCAGCCAGAGAGAGACCCACGGCGGAAGCCCTTTCCGCAGGAGAACTACAGCCCTTACGACGCGGTCACCGGACCCGCTCCGATTCAGCTTCAGGTTCGGGCGGCTCTCTTGGAGGCGATGGGGCGAGACGAGAAGACCGCGACGCCGTATTCCGAACTGCTGCAGCAGCTCAGAGAGCGACTCCCGACTCTGAAGTGGAACACACTGAAGGTGTATTTCTCGAGACTGGTCCAGGAGAAAGACAGCGGGGTCGTCAAGACACCTGATGGTCGGCTCTATTTGGGCACGCCTCAGCGCGGAGCCTCTCAACGCGTCGATCGCGAACAGAGACGCCCCGATCCTGAAGATGTTCTGACGCGAAAGGTTCGCGCCATGGACGAGTTGCTCGACGCGGGCGACGACCCGGCGCTTGGCATTCCATCCGGTCTCATTGATGCCCTTCATACCGAGGAGCTGTTCGCCCTCCGGGTGTTGGCGAGAGTCGGATCCTGCCGCTCGACTGATCTTGCTGAACGACTCGGCAGGCCCGTGGGGCGTATCGGTGGAATGATGCGAACACTGCGCCGGAAGCTCCACGCTCTCGGGTTGGAGTTGTTCGTGGCGGAAGTACTTCTCGACGGCGAGACCCAGTTTCGCTTCGTCATGAAGAAGGAGTCGCACTGATGGCCTCCGTTGCTGACTCAACTGCCATCGTGAACGCCTTGCGGAGTGGCACCGTCCCGGCGCGGGGCCTGGAGCACTTCGCAACTGGGCTCGATCCGCTGGTCGAGGCCGTGAACGAGGATCTCGACTTCGTTGCGACGGGGAAGGGCCAGGCGAAGTGGATTCGCGGCGAGTACGGTACCGGCAAGACGTTCGCTGCCAGATACCTCTGTGCAAAGGCGCGCCAACGTCGTTTCGCCACTTCGGAAGTTCAGATCTCGATCAACGACACGCCGCTGCATCACCTTGAGACGATCTACCGGCGCCTGATTGAAAGGTTGGAAACTGCGGCCGACGGGCCCAATGCCTTCCAAGCCATCATTGAGGGCTGGCTGTACCAAATCGGCGATGAGGTCACGCGGCTCCGCGGGATCAAGGAAGACGACCCAGGTTTTGCCGATGCGACCGAGCAACGCCTCGAGGACAAGCTGGCAGACCTGTCGAGGCGCAACCCAGCCTTCGCGCAAGTGCTCCGCGCGTACCACCGAGCGACTCACGACAGCGACTTCGCGACTGCGCAGGGGCTTCTCGCCTGGCTTGCTGGACAGCCGCACACCGATCGCTCGGTGCTTAAGGAGGCCGGGACCAAGGGCAAGATCGACGGGCAGGCCTCGCTCACGTTCCTCGCGGGACTCCTGCAACTCCTGAGGCAGTCTGGGTACCAGGGCCTCGTCGTCGTGCTCGATGAGGTTGAGACGATTCAGCGCATGAACGCTCAGACGCGCGAGAAATCGCTGAATGCCCTACGGCAGCTGATGGACATGCTGGCGAAGGACGAACTGCCCGGGCTCTACCTGGTGGTGACGGGAACCCGCGACTTCTACGAGGGATACAAGGGGCTCAAGGCGCTCGCTCCGCTCTACCAGCGCGTGCAGGTGAACTTCACGGAGGACGCGCGCTTCGACAACCTCCGGGCCACGCAGGTGCGGTTGCACGCTTTCAACGAGGACCGCCTCCTCACCGTTGGGCGTCGGATCCGCGATCTCTACCCAGCGAAGAACGCCGAGCGGGTGGCTTCGAGGGTCAACGATCAGTTCCTGACAGCGCTGGTCAACCAGGTGACCACTGGGTTCGGAGGCAAGGTCTCACTTGCTCCGCGCCTGTTCCTACGCGAACTGATCGACGTGATGGACCGGGTAGACCTCCACGCTGACTACGACCCGTTGACGCACTACAAGCTCGAGCTGGATGAGTCGAAGCTGACCGACGAGGAAGTTGCTGTCCGCAGTGGGCGAGCGCCAGACGTCGAAGCGGAGGAGTCTCCGAAGCCCACAACGAAGCGCTTGGACGGCTAGCCGATGGCGGGAATCGATCGACTTCACCCGCACCTTCAGCACGCCATCGTCCACGACCTCGGATGGAGGTCGCTGAGGCCCGTGCAGGAGTTGACCATCGACGCGGTTCTTGATGGCGCCAACGCGGTCGTCCTCGCGCCCACGGCTGGCGGCAAGACCGAGGCTGCGATCTTCCCGGTCCTCTCGCGGATCCTGACTGAGGAACTCAAGCCGGTCTCCGTTCTCTACATCTGCCCAATCCGCGCGCTGCTGAACAACCAGGAGGAGCGCCTTCGCTCGTACGCCCGCATGGTGGGCCTCGAGGTCTTCAAGTGGCACGGAGACGTGAGCGACTCGAAGAAGAGCAGCTTCCGTAAGTCGCCTGCACACATCCTGATGACCACGCCCGAGTCGTTGGAAGTCATGATGATCAGCGAGCGGACAGACGCGAAGGCGCTCTTCGGCGGGCTCTCGATGGTCATCATCGACGAGGTTCACGCGTTCGCGGCGGACGACCGAGGCGCTCACCTGTCCGCCTTGCTTGAGCGGCTTCAGCAGTTCTGTGGTCGCGATGTTCAGCGCATCGGTCTCTCGGCGACCGTTGGCAATCCGAAGGTCATCGGCGAGTGGCTTCAGGGCTCCAGCACTCGGCCGTTCCGCTTGGTTGACCCGCCACGTCCTCCCGCGCAGCGCGATCTCAAGATCGAGCTGTGCTCGGACGTCGATGACGCGGCCCGGGGCATCGGGCAGCTCGCTCGCGGCAAGAAGAGCCTGGTGTTCGTCGAGAGCCGGTCCCGTGCCGAGAAGGTCGCGCAGGCGCTCGAGGGCAGCGGTGTCGAGGTCTTCATTCACCACAGCTCTGTGAGCCGCGCTGACCGAGCGCTCGCTGAGGAACGGTTCGCACAGGGACAGAACACCGCCATCATCGCGACGTCGACGATGGAGCTCGGCATCGACGTTGGTGACCTCGACCAGGTCATTCAACTCGACGCCCCCACGACGGTTGCGTCTTTCCTTCAGCGGATGGGACGCACAGGGCGACGCGCAAACACCCGGGCGAACTGCACCTTCTTCTGTCTGACCTCCGAATCGCTGCTGCAGGCGGTGGCGTTGCTCCGCCTCGCACAGGCGGGGTGGGTCGAGGACGTGACGCCTGCCGCGCATGCGATGCATGTGCTCGCGCATCAGGTGATGGCGCTGGTGCTTCAGGAGGGAGGGCTCTCCCGGCACCGGCTGCTGCCCTGGATCGAGGCTGCGTACCCGTTCTCGGGTATCGGCGAGGACCGTCTGCAGCAGCTCGTCCAGACGATGCTCGAGCGAGAGATCCTCTACGAGGCGGATGGGCTCCTCTCGCTGGGCCGCCGCGGCGAGAAGCTCTACGGGAAGAAGAACTTCTTCGAGCTCTATGCGGTCTTCACCGCGCCGCCGGCGTTGCGCGTCGTCTACGGGAAGGAAGACGTTGGGTACGTGCAGTCGGTTTTCGTGTCCATGCACGATCACCGGCAGGGGCGGCTTTGCTTCCGTCTCGGCGGACGGCCCTGGGAGGTAGGGCAGGTCGACTGGTCGAAGGGCGTCGCCTACGTGAAGCCGACCACCAGCGGACGAGTGCCCAATTGGCTCGGTCTGGCGGGGACGCTGTCGACGAAGCTCTGCAAGGCCATGCAGGACGTGCTGCTGCACTCGGGCGAGGAAGTGAACTGGCTCTCGAGGCCTGCGCTTCTCGAGCTCGAGGCGCTTCGTGATTCGTACGCACCGTTGCTCGAGGAGGAGGGCACGTCGCCCCTCGAGGAGCAGAGCGACGGCGTGCAGTGGCACACCTTCGCCGGCGGGGCGGTGAACCGCTTGCTCGCTGCGGGCCTGGAGTCGAAGACTGGGAAGCGTTGGGTCGCCGGCAACCTGTCGGTGAAGTGCAAGGACATCACGGGGCTCGTTGCGAAGGAGGCCATCGCCGGACTGGCGGGGCTCGACTGGAGCCAGGTCGCGGCAGACGCCGCTCGGAACATGGCTCGAGGGATGGTGAGTAAGTTCCAGCCCTGCCTTCCCGAAGACGCGGAGGACCGCCTCCTTGCTGAGAAGTTGCTCGACCACGCGGGGACGTTGGCGTTCCTCGGGACCGCCATGGTCGGTGGAATTCGCCTCAGCCAGGCGCCCGCTGGTGCTCGGCTCTCAGACGAGCTTGGTGGGGTCGTCTCGATTCCGCTCGCCCCCTCGCCGAAGGGGGCCGCGACACCGAAGAACACGATCGAGTGGGTAGCGACCCCGGCTGCGTTGCGCTTGGTCTGCGAGAAGCTGGCTGAAGCCCAGGTGCTGGGACTCGACGTTGAGACGGCCCGCGACTTCGGAACGCTGTGTCTCGTGCAGGTCGCGACCCCGGAGCGGACCTTCATCATCGACCCGTTTGCAGTGGGTGACCTGCTTCCGCTCCAGGCTGTCTTCGGGAAGCCTGTGCCGACCAAGGTGATTCACAACGCGAGGTTCGAGCGACGCGTTCTGGCTCAGGCTGGGATCGACATCGCGGGCGTGTTCGACACGATGGAGGCGTCGCGGCGACTTCGCGGGAAAGACGTCCTCGGGGGACACAGCCTCGCGATGGTCAGCGAGCGCGAGCTCGGGCTGTCTCTCGACAAGTCGGAGCAGACGTCCGACTGGAGCAGACGACCTCTCGACGCCGACCAGATGCGTTACGCCGCCCTGGACGCTGAGATCTTGCTCGTGCTGCACCAACGTCTCGCCTCGCTTGAGCAGGAACGCCAACCTGAACTCCCAGAGGGAGCTGCATGAGTGCCGATCGCAATTGGGGGCTCATTCGGAGTGGAGCCACGTTCGAAGCACTCGCCACGACCTTGGTCTTCTTCAAGGACCCCAGAGCTGTGCTGTTTGGACGGCGGGGCCGGGACGGGGGACAGGATGCGCGTTCCGGAGACGGACTTCTCGTCTACCAGGCGAAGCATCATGAAGATGGGTCCGCTTCGAAGGCGATTGCGGACGCGAAGGAGGAGGTGGCCAACATCAAGAGGTGCCGAGAGCCGGGCCACAGTCGATTCGAACAGTGGAGGGGTGTGACGCACTGGCGTTTGGTCACCAACGCCGAGTTCAACCCAACGTCGGATCAGAAGTGGAAGTCGGAAGTCGTACCGCTCTTCGCGGCTCTCGGGCTGGAGGCCAGTTACTGGGAGCGAGCGAACCTCGACGCCTTGCTGGACGCGTACCCGGAGGTTTCGCGGGCTTTCTTCGAGAACACGACCCGAGCACTCCTCTCGCTCCCGGAGATCCGAAGTCGGTTGGTCGCTGATGAACCGTTTCTGCAGCGCGACCTAAGTGAGTTTGTCGGGAGACAGGAGGATGTCGCGAGGGTCGGAACGTTCGCTAAGACCGATAGGCTGTTTCTGGTGATGCATGGGCCCGGTGGTGTCGGCAAGACACGACTGTTGCTGGAGGCCGGTGAAGAACTCTCAGCGCAGGGCCACTGGCAGGTGCTCTGGGCGAACACTGCGACCATGACCGGGTCGGCCAGCTGGTTCACCGGCATCATCCCAGAGCGACCGACCCTTCTGTTGGTGGACGAACCGGAGGACGAAGGCCTCCTGCAGGTTCTCGCCGAACAGCTTGGAACAGGACGGACCTCACAGTGGAAGGTCGTCGTTGCCGTCAGGTCTCCCAAGGACCCAGTACTGCGTTTCCTGAGCTCCGCACGAATGCAGCGGAGGTGCGAGGTCCACGAGGTCGTGGCCTTGTCACGGGAGGATGCCGCGCAGATGAGTCTGAACCTTCTGCGCGCGGGTCCTCTGAGGACCGGTCGTCCGGAGGAACTCGAGCGTCTCTCGACTGAACTGGCGGCGCGCTTCTCGACGCACCCAGTGTGGCTAACGCTGGCGGTCCACCTGCTCGAGACACGCGGAGACCTCAACCTTGTTCCCACGAACTCGGAGCAGCTCGCCTCAGAGTATCTGGAGGAGATAGTCCGTCAGCAGGCCGACTTTCCTCCGGAGCAACTGACGTCGGTACTTCGATGGGTTGCTCTCCTCGCGCCGTTCAATAGGGACGATCAGGCAGCAGTGCGCCTCGTTGGTGAGGGGACAGGACTTGAGCGGGAGGTCGTGCTGTCTTCGATCACGAGGCTCATCGAGCGACGAGCACTTACGGAGCGGGGGGCGAATCGACGACTTGTCGAGTTGAAGCCCGACGTGATGCGCGATCACGTGCTCCTGACTTGGCTAGCGGTGGCATCACGAGGGGGAGGGCAACTGGCACCGTCAATCGCAGCGCTGGAACTGGCGCAGCCAATCGCGTCCGCTGTTCGAGAGGGCGGTCTCAATGCAGTCGGGAGCAAGATCCTCGTCGCTCTTGCCCGAACCGAGATGCTGCTCCGGCTATCCGGTCGGACTGTCGATCTGTTGAGCTCGTTCTTCGAGCCCCTGAGGGCGGCATTGGCGAGCACGAACGCAGTCGGCCGCGTTGCGATCGCAGAGGTCCTGCATGAGGTCGCCTACGTTCGCCCCCTTGACGTCGTCGACATGAGCCGGCGCCTCAGAACCTCGGCAGTCGAGGCTCAAGAAGTGCCCGGGTTCTTGGGCAACCTCCGGCGAGTAGGGCATGACGATGTTGTCTTGGCGCTGGGGTGGAGCGTCTACCACGCGGCCGCGGGAGCGGACTCGGCTGCCTCGATTGCGGCAGTGCTCCAGGAGCTGTGCCTACTGACCGAGAGCGAAGCGGAGATCGGCCAGCGCCGGAATCGTGGGCTTCCAAACGATGGCAAGCGAGCGGCCGAGATGGTGGACCGCACGATCCAGGGCGGTCCGGAGTTCTGGGGCGAGTTCGATGAGGCGGCTGAGGCGCTGGCGCTGCAATATCTGGATGCGGCAGTGGCGGTGCCCCTCGGTCTTGGTGCGGCGGCCGCGCTCAGGGCTCTCTTGCACTCCGTCCTCGGTGTCGAGCGTGAGCGAATCTCATCCGAGGGCCGGACCTTTACGATCCAGAGGTGGGTCATTCACCCGTCGGACCCTGCGTGGGCGAGACGCGAGCGCGTGCACGCCAGTGCGCGTGGGGCAATTGAGGCTTCGGGTGTTCCGACCCGAACCAAACAGCTCCTGTGGGCAGCAGTCGTAGAGTCGCATCGCTCGCTCACCCAGGCACGCCGGCAGCTGAGCGATGACATTGGATTGGCGTATCGCGACGCCGTCCTCCAAGAGCTCGAATGGGCTGAAAGCGTTCTTGGCGCGAACCCCGTGCCACTGGAGGAGTTGGCATGCGCCAGAGACCTTTGGGACTGGCACCGCCGCTTCGATACCGACCAAGTCATACGGACCGTCGCTGAGCGCCTCGAGCAGTTCTACTCCCGAAACAGTCTCGCAGCTGAGTTCGAGCCCCTTACGTCGTGGGACAGCATTGACGAGAAGGACGCCCGAACAACAGAGAAAGCGACGTCGCTGGCGTGCGAACCTGGCCCTGATCGGATCGTAGAATTCGTGCGTCGCGCACAGCGCTTCTTGGGGACCGACATTGGTCGACTGCAGGGTGTTGGTTGGCAGTTGGGTGCCCTTTGTCCCAGCAGCTCTGCTGCTCGCGAGTTTGTGCCGATTGGGCTCGGCAGTGGGGACGAAACTCAGCGGTACTTTGCTTCAGTGATGGCTCGGAGTTGGGTTGCTCAGCTTCGAAGGGCTGCCCCGGATGAGTCCCTTGCGGTGACACAACGGTTGGTTGATGCGTGCGGCTCAGATGAGCAACGAGCTCGGCTCCTTGAGGAGTTCTTCGCGCCACCGCGAGGCGAGGTCATTTCGCCTGCCGAGCATCAATATCTGCGACAGCAGTTGCCGTTGTTCTTGCGAGCGCAGTCTGGTCCTGGGTTCCTGCATGCTGTGGCGTGGACCTTCGACCTCGAGTGGAATTCGCTTCGGTCGGCGCTTCAGGAAGTAGTCACGACCCTTCGTGGTGACCAGTTGCGTCGCGGCTTGGACGCCCTCGTGGAGTCAGTATTTTGGGGGGCCAGGCGCGATGAGATTGAGCCCCCAGCGGACCTCGGGGCGTGGTTGTTGGACCAGGCAATCTTGATTTCGGACCTCGACGAGATCGGCGATGGCGTCGAGTGGCGCCTCGGCGAGATATTCAAACGCGTCCCGTATCCTGATGTGCCCTGGCTGCTAGGCGCTCTGAAGATGCGAAGAACGGAGGAGATGCGCGAGCGCTCGGGCGAGCCCTTCCGGGCGATGAGCACTCACTCGATGCTGAGCAGGTACGTCCGCAAGCTCGATTCGTCGGCGTCTAATCACCCTCAGACCTTGGCTGCGGTTCGAGACTTGATCGCTCTTGTGCACGATCAGAGCTCGATCGGCTACTACGCGCCTCAGCTGTTGGCCGAACTCGATCCTGAGGGGTGGGCGGTGCCTTCTGAGGTGGCTCGGGCGATCGGCGACGCGACCTCAGTCGACGATCTGCTGCGCCTAGGCCGAGTCGCCGGCGCCTACGCGATTGGCGGCCCACCGTGGCGGGTGATTGCGCGCGCAGCTCTCTCGTCACCGCTGCACGCGACCAAGCTATCGACTCTCTGCAGTGCACTCGGTGGCTCTCGTTCAAGGAGCTGGCACGGCACTCCTGGCGAGGTTCCAGCTGTCTTTGTCGCCGCAGCTGAGTTGGCGAAGCGACAACTGGATGAGGAACGCGATCCCGTTCTGTTGCCATTCTGGTCTTGGCAGAAGGCAGTCGCGGATGCCGAGCTTCGCCAGCAAGAAGAAGAAGCCCGAGAGGAGCGCGGTGAATGACCAAGTCGCTCGCTGAACGGCTTCAGGAGACACGTGGCGCCCTGAAGGCCTGCGAAAGGTCGCTGGCAACCAGCGGGGATCGGATTCCTGGCGAGGCACAGAAGGGGTTGGAACTCCTTCTCGCCTTCCAGCACGAAATCGACGACCTGCTAGAGGCTTTGGAGGCAAGGGCTGCCTCTCTAGCGCTCCTCGAAGGGCTCGAGACGCACATGGATGATGGTTCCGGCTCGGTGGCAGTGCTGCGGCAGCCCGTGAAGTTCCAGCACCTTCGGCTCATCTCGATGCAGGCGTACCTCGGGATTCAGTGGTCGATCGCCGACCGAATTACTGAGTTCGTGGGTCGCGTCCTGCTTCCCAAGCCCGGACCGAACAACAAGGAAAAGGAGCGACCCCCGCCGATCCAGCTCCTCTCTCACTTCGTGGGTGGCCGTGCGGAGGCGCAAAGCACGGCGGGGTTGATACCGATGGTGAGGTCGACCTTCGGCTGGCCCCTCGCCATTTCGTACGAACTTAGAAATGTCTTCGCTCATTCCGGCGGGCAAGTTGAGGGGGTCGACCTTTTCGCGGGGAGCCATCACTCGGCGGCGTTCCAAGTGTCGAAGGACGGCTGGGAC
>JAIBBQ010000008.1 GCA_019694595.1 Myxococcaceae bacterium | reverse complement strand
TGCCGACGCAGGCCGAGGCGCAGCTGCCGGTGGAGGT
Organism: Myxococcaceae bacterium; assembly: GCA_019694595.1. GTDB lineage: Bacteria > Myxococcota > Myxococcia > Myxococcales > Myxococcaceae > JAIBBQ01. Next base: position 75,090 of record JAIBBQ010000008.1, on the reverse strand, counting down.
GGCCTCCGCGCCGCTGCCCGCGCACCCCATGGCGGCGCGCCCCGGCGACGAGACGCTCGACGGCCGCGGGGGCCAGAGCGGCGAGGACACGCTCGACGAGCGGCTGCAGATGCCCGCGGCGGTGGCCGAGCAGACCTACGACGAGCGGCTGCCGGCGGCTCCCGCGCTGACGCCGGAAGGCCGGCGGCCGACGGGTGAAGCGGGCGCGGTGGCCCGCGACGCCAAGGCCGAGGCGCTCTCGCCGGTGCTGCCGTTGCCGGAGGCGGCCACCGCGGCGCTGGGCCCGGCCGACTGGTCGCTCTCGCAGGCGCGCGACGCGCTCAAGCTGGCGGCGCAGGACCGCGACCAGCTGCTCGCGGTGGTGCTGGAGTACGGGCGCCGGGCCTTCGAGTTCACCGCGGCCTTCGCGGTGGTGCGCGGCGCGGCGTGGGCGTGGGACGCGCGCGCCGAGGGCGGACCGGTCGACCTGCGCGGAGTGGCGGTGCCGCTCGACGCTGCGAGCATCTTCCGCACGGTGGCGCTCACCCGCGGCAGCTACGTGGGCCCGCTGCCGCCCGACAGCCACACCCAGCACTACCTGGCGCTCTTCGGCCGTGCGCCGCGGGCGTGCTTCGTGTGGCCGGTGGAAGTGAAGGGCCGGCTGGTGGCGCTGCTCTACGGCGACACCGGCACGCGGCCCATGAGCCAGCGGCGCCTCGCGGACTTCATCCTCTTCTGCCAGGACCTGCCGGCGGCGTTCCACGAGCTGATCGCCTTCCGCAAGCTGCGGACCGGGGCGGGCGCGCCGTTCGCCGAGGCGGGCGGCGAGGTGCCGATGCCCACGGCGCCGCCGGAGGCCGCACCCGGCGACGACCAGGCCCCGCCGGACGCCGCGCTCATCGAGGGCCTCATCTCGCTGCTCACCGGGCCCGACGACCGCGAGCGCGCGGAGGCGACGGCCGAGCTGCAGCGGGCGCCGGCGGCGGCCGCGCAGGCGCTGGCGGCGCGCTTCCCGGGGCCCACGGGCTGGAGCCGGCTGCCGGTGGTGGAGCTGCCGGAGGCCGACGAGCTGGGGCCCATCGCGGGGGCGATGAGCCGCCTGGGCCGCGACGGGGCGCGGGCGCTGGCGCCGCTGCTCGACTCCGACGACTCCGACGTGCGCTACTTCGCGCTGCTCACCGCGGGCGCGCTGCCGTTCCCCGAGCTCTTGCCGGGCGTGCTGCGCGGGCTGTTCGACTTCGAGCCCGACGTCTCGTCGGCGGCGCGCGCAGCGGCGAGCGCGCTCAAGCACGTCGAGGGCTTCGCGGGGCACCTCAAGCAGCTGCACCAGGAGCTCAGCTCGCGCGACTCGCTGCGCCGCAGCCTGGCGGCGCGCGCGCTGGGCATGCTGCACGACCGCGAGGCCATCGAAGGGCTCATCAACCTGACCGGCTCCGACGACCAGCTCTCGGCGCAGGCGGCGGCCGAGGCGCTGCGCGACATCTGCAAGGTGAACCTCGGCACCAAGCCGCGCGCGTGGCTCTCGTGGTTCGCGCAGGCGCGGGCGCAGCGGCGCACCGAGTGGCTGCTCGACGCGCTGGCGGCGGAAGACTTCGAGCTGCGGCTGGGCGCCATCGAGGAGCTGTCGAGGTCGCTCGGCGACAACCTCGGCTACTTCGCCGACGGGGCGCCGGACGAGCGCTCGGCCGCGGTGGAGCGCTGGCGGTCGGCCATCGCCGCACGTCCGTCGCTCGAGCTCTGACAGCGGCCCACCTGGGCCCACGTGCAAGAAGTGTCAGCAGCAGCCCCCTCGGGGTTCCTTCGGACCCGGCCGTAACCCTTGGCTGTTTCGAGGGACCATGCACTTCGGTGTGAGTGCTGACCTCGCGCAGTGCAGATCTGCACGATGGGTGGTGCGCCAAGCGTGCGTGACGGCTGGCGACGGTCGCTGGCACGCGTGCTGCTGCCATTTCTCGCATGGCCCAGACCCGGGTGGTGGTGGCGCATTCCGACGAGCAGCTGCGCACGAGCGTGGTGGACGCGCTGAGTGCCCTGGGTTTCGCGGTGTTGCCGCTGAACGACTCCGAGGTGACGTGGGAAGTCGTCTCCTCGTCGGCCTCGGAGTGTGTGGTGGTGGTCGAGTCGGGGCTGCCGAGCCGCGGAGGTGTGTCGCTGTGCGAGCGCATCCGCAAGCACCTCGGCAAGAAGGCGTGGGTCATCCTCGAGGCGTCGCGGGCGCAGACGCGCCACGTGGCCGACGGGGTGCGCGCGGGCGCCGACGACTTCGCCAACGGCGTCACCGACGTGGTGGACCGGGTGGTCGCCGGCCAGCGCAGCCTGGCCCTCGAGCTCGAGCTCGAGGCGATGACGGCGCGCTTCGAGGCGAGCCTGGGCCGTTCCGTTCAAGCGGCGTGATTCTGTCTTCGCGAGGGCGCTGCCCGCGAAGACGGCGGGGCTTCGCCCCGTCCAACGGGTGAGGGGCAGAGGGCTCTCGCCCGGGCTCGCCCTCGTCTCCTTCGAGGTGTGAAGACCGTGCCCTGAGGAGGCGGCTCCGGGCACGGGCACGGGCACGGGCACGGACACGGACACGGTTCGGCCAACCCGATGCCCCGTGAACGAACGCGAACCCGAACCCGGCTTGGCGATACCCCGCGCGTCCTCGCTCGGCGCTTCGCGCCCTCAGCGCTGACTTACCGCTTCACCTTCAGTACTAGCGGCAGCTCCACCGTCTGCACCTCCGCCAGCTTGGGCATCACCAGCTTCCTCGACGTGCGCACCAGACACGCCCTCGCCTCCGCCGGCAGGTCCTCCGACGTCACCTTCGCCGCTGTCACCACGCCCGACGGCGCGATGGTCAGCTCGAGCGCCGCCTCGCCGCTCGCCTGGGGCGTCGCCTTGAGCCACTTCTCGTAGCACTCGGCGAGCCGCGGCCGCTGAGCGGCGAAGGCGCGCTGGAGCGCCTGCAGCTCGCTCTCCGACGGCGGTGCCGATTCCTTCAGCGGCAGCGGCGGCGCCTGGAACGTCGTCGGGCTGCGCAGGTCGATGGTCACCGTGCGCCCGCTGCCACCCTTGCGCAGCGCGAGCTGATGAGGCCCTTCCGCGAGCAACGCGCTGTACGGCGGCGTGAAGCGCACCCCGTCGAGCTCCGCCGTTTCCCACGCCCCGAGCTCGTTCATCGACCACGGCACCGAGCCCCGCGCGGGCCGTGAGAGCGCGTCGCTCGGCTCGAAGCCCAGCACCTTCCCACCCTCGTAGCGGGCGGGCGCGGTGAGCCTCACCGCGTCCGACAGGTCGGCGCGCGCGCCCACCAGCACCGTGCCGCGGTACACCGACACCCAGCCGCTCGCGTGCACCCGGTACTCCGCGTCGGACGCCGCGAAGTACGTGGGCCCCGCATGCCCGCCGCGCAGCGACTCGCCGGCCGCCAGCACCGTGAGCAGCCCCCGCTCGAGCTCGGCGCGGGCGCCGAAGCGCACCTCGCCCTGCTCCAGCGACACGTCGACGCCGGGCCCGAACAGCTCGGCGTGCTCCGCCGAGACCGTCGCCTCCACCGGCATCACCTGCCCCGCGGTGAGTCCTCCGCCGCGCTCCACGCGCGCCACGGTGAGCTGCGGCCAGGGCGACAGCTCGAGCGCCTTCGCGGCCACCGCGGGAACCTGGGGCGCCGGCGCGGGCGCACCCGGGCGCAGCGTGAGGACCGCCACCACCGCCAGGGCGGTGGCGAACCCCAGCGCTGGCCACAGCCAGAACGGCCGCTCGGGGCGCTGCACGGCATCCTTGAGGCGCAGCTCGACGCGCTGGAAGCCCGCCTCCGACAGCGTGTACGGGGTGAGCGAGCCCAGGAGCCGCCGCGACGCCCGGGCCCGCTGCACCGCGCCGCGGCACTCGGCGCAGGAATCCAGGTGGGCGTCGGTGCCCCCGTCCTTGGCCAGCGCCTCCAGGCGCTCGTGCGAGAGGTGGCTCATGGCGTGCCGCCCTTCGGCTCGGGGGTGAAGAACTCTGCCAGCGCGCTGTCCTGCTGCGCCAGCGCCTCGAGTTCCCGGCGCGCGTAGAACAGCCGGGTGCGCACGGTGAGGATGTTGGTGTCGAGGATCTCCGCGATGCGCGCCGCTTCCATGCCGCGCAGGTCGTGCATCACCAGCACCGCGCGCTTCTTGGGCGACAGCTGCTGCAGGAGCGCTTCCACCCGCGCCTGCCGCTCCACGCTGAGCGCGCCTTCCGCGGGCCCGGGCGAAGGGTCGACGCTGTCCGGCAGGTCTTCCACCAGGTCGAGCCGCGCGCGGCCCTTCTTGCGGCGGGCCTTCATCGCCACGTGCACCGTCACCCGGTACAGCCAGGTGGAGAAGGCGCTGCGGCCGGCGAAGCGCTTGAGCGACCGGTGTACCTGGATGAAGACGTCCTGCAGCACGTCTTCCACGTCCTCGCGGGCCACCAGGAACGCCAGCTGGGACGCCACCTGGCGGCGGTGCTTGGCGTAGAGCTCGTGGAACGCCGCCGCGTCGCCGGCCGCGGCGCGCGCGACCAGCTCATCGACGGGGCGCACGCCGGCGTGGCCATCAGCCATGCGGGGCGCCTGTAGCGCCGCGACCCCTGGGGCGTAAAGCTGGAGCATTCAGGACCTTGGGTGCCCGGACCCCGCGGATCGATTCAAAAGGGGGTGTGGTAGGGGGTCCGCCGTGGCATCCCCTCTGATCCAGGCCGGCCGCTGGCTCTTCCGCTTCCGGAGCATCACCCCGGTGCCGGTGCTCCTGGGCCTCGCCTTCCTCCTCTGGCGCTCCCGCGCCGACCTGGGCCCCTTCGGCCCCGGCGGCGACCTCGCGCTCGACGTGCTGGGCCTGCTCAGCGCCTGCCTCGGCGAAGGGGTGCGCCTCTACGTCACCGGCTGGGTCCCCGAAGGCACCAGCGGCCAGAACGACCGCCTCGAGGCCGCGGTGCTCAACACCCGCGGGCCGTACGCCCACGTGCGCAACCCCCTCTACGTGGGCAACTTCTTCATCTGCCTCGGCCTGGCGCTCATCGCCGCCGACGGCTGGGCGGCGCTCCTGGGCCTGGGCTTCTTCGCCTTCGAGTACTTCTTCATCGTGCGCGCCGAGGAAGACTTCCTCCGCGGCCGCTTCCAGGCGGTGTTCGACGCCTACTGCGCCCAGGTCCCGAGGTGGCTGCCGCGGCTGTCGGCGGCCAGCGAAGGCAAGCTGCGCGAAGGCCGCTTCGACTGGCGCCGCGCGCTCAAGAAGGAACACAACCCCATGGCCGCCTGGCTGCTCGGCGCCATCGCGCTCCTCACCTGGGAGCACGTCGCCCGCGGCGGGGCGCTCGCGCCGGCGCTGCTCATCGCCTTCACCACGGGGGGCCTGGTGGTGGCAGGCTTCCTCGCCGTGAAGGGCTGGAAGCACGGCTGGCTCAAGAGGGTCACATGACGGACGAGACCGACGACGACGGCCCGCAGCTCGAGGCGCGCTTCGCAGGCGCCGCCGCGCTCGACGCCGCGCTCGCCGCCGCCGGCAGCCTCGCCGACACCCAGGACGTCGCCGAGGCCTTCGCCCAGGCCCAGCGCGACGGGGTGCCCCGCCCGGTGGTCATCGACGCCCTCTTCGAGGACGAGCCCCGCTTCGGTTCCCCCAAGCAGGCGCGCGCTCTCTACGAGAACCTCTTCGGGCTCTGGGAGCTGGTGGCCCAGGGCGGCAGCGTGCAGGCGCCGCCGCCCCCGCGCGCGCCCAGGGCCCCGCCGCCGCCTTCCCCCGGCCGGTGGACCGGCGAGGCCCCCGACGACGCCTGGGTGGAAGCCGCCTGGCGCCACCTCGAAGGCGCGCCGAAGACCCAGCGCAACAAGTGGCACGACGCGTACGACAACCGCGCCGACGCGCTCAACACCTGGCTCCTCGAGCAGGAGCTGTCGGACGAAGGCCACGACACCGCGCAGTCGATCCTCTTCGAGACCTTCGTCTTCCTCGAGCTGGGCGGCGGCGCAGGCGCGGTGCCCGCCGCGCTCGCCCAGGGGGGCCAGGTGCCCACCGCCGAAGCCCCGGCCGCGCTCTGGCGCTGGGCCGAGGAATGCCTCTTCGAGGCCCAGGAAGACGAGGTGGCACCCCTGGCCGGAGCGGACCTCGAGTCCACCACCCGGGCGGTCCGCCACGGCCTCGCGGTGCTCTGGGCCCAGCACGCCAGAGCGAAGGCGACTTGACGCGGCTTCCCTCGACGAAGTGAAACCTCGGGTTCCCAACAATGGCGCGCAAAGACGACGAAGAGACTGGCTTCACCGGCAAGCGTAAGAAGAGCTACCGGGAGCTCGACGCCCAGCGCGGCAAGTCGAAGTACCACTCGCGCCAGGACGACCCCCAGCAGCAGCGCATCGAGCGCAGCGCGAGCTACGAGAAGTACAAGAAGGCCGCCGACTCGCTCTTCAGCGGCGGCGAGCTGCCCCAGGGGCTCGCGCAGACCTTCGACCCCGCAGGCAAGCGCAAGGTCCAGAAGGAAGCGATGGCCAAGCTGCGCGAGCTGCCCGACCGCAAGGCCTGGGTCCAGGGCGTGGTGGACTACCTCGCGCAGTACCCGGAGCTGCCCGAAGACGCCTTCTTCCTCGACTCGCTGCTCGACCACCCCAAGGACCGCATCGTCGACCAGGCGCTCACCAAGCTCGAGGCGCTGCAGGCCGAAGGGAAGCTGCCCCGCGAGAAGACGCCCAAGAGCCTGCCGCAGCGGCTCAAGGCGATCGAGCTCACCGGCAGCGACCCCGACACCCAGGCGCGCGCCAAGGCGCTCAACGCCAAGCTGAGCTGACGAGCGCACCCGAAGGAACCGACGCCGGCCCCACGCGCGTCGTCACGCACCACGAGGGAGGCCCCCCATGACGCACTGGCTCGCGGCGATGACGCTCGCCGCCGCACTCGACGTGCCCATCACCCACGTCACCGTGTACTCGGACCGCGCGCGGGTGACGCGCAGCGCCCAGGTGCCGGTGAACGGCAGCCTGGAAGCGACGCTCCCCATCCTCTCCGGGGCGGTCGACCCCGACACCATCCGCGTGGAGGCCAAGGGCGCCACGGTGGGCCGGGTCGACGTCGCCTACGTCACCGAGGACCAGCTGCCGGTGGACGCGGTGAAGAAGGCGCTGCAGGCGCTCGACGCCACCGACGACACGCTGAGCGCGGTGCGCAGCGAGCTCGGCGCGGTGTCCACCCAGCTGGTGGTGCTGGGGCGCCTGAGCCCCACGCTCCCCGTGGAGCCGATGAAGCCCACCCCGCGGCTGTCGTCGAAGGGCTGGGCCGCGGGGCTCGACGTGCTCGACGGCCGCGCCGCGAAGCTGAGCACCCGCCTGCAGGCGCTCGAGGAGCAGCGCGCGTCGCTCGAGCAGACGCGCCAGGCGCAGCTCGACGCGCTCCGGCTCCTCGGCGCCACCGCGCCCCGCAGCGGCTGGAAGGTCTCGCTCACCCTCGAGGGCAGCGGCACCGCGACCGTCACCGAGACGTACATGTCGGGCAACGCGCGCTGGTACCCGCGCTACGACGTGCAGCTCGACGGCGCCAGGAGCCAGGTGCAGCTCGCCTTCTCGGGCCTCGTCTCCCAGGAGACCGGCGAGGACTGGACGCAGGCGCAGCTCGTGCTGTCCACCGCGGTGCCGGCCACTGCGACCCGCTTCCCCGCCGTGCGCGCGTGGAAGCTGGGCGAGAAGGAGCGCTTCATTCCCACGCCGTCGCCGGTGCGCGAGCAGGCGGCGCCGGTGCCGCGCGCGCCCACCCTGCGCCAGCCGAGCACCGAGCTCGCCACGCTGCGCGCGCGGCTGTCGACGCTCGGCCTCGGCCAGGGTCGGGGGCAGGCCCAGAGCGCCCCCAGCCCCACGAGCTACGACTTCGAGGACGACACCGTCGACGGCGACCTGGCCACGGAAGAGGAGAAGCTCGTCGCGCGGCCCCCGGAGAAGCCCAAGCCGGCGCCGGAGATGAAGGCGATGCGCGAGATGTCCCGGGCCCCCGCCCCGGCCGCGGCACCGGCGGCGCCGCCGCCCCCTCCGGCGCAGCTGGAGGTGGCGAGAGACCGACGCGCTTCCGTCTCGTCGTACGACCAGCCGATGCCCGCGCGGGCCGCCTTCGGCCTGGTCGCCCCCACCTACGTGCCGCCGACCTTCGCCCCCGAGCTGCCGGCGGCGGCGGCCGGCGGGTACGACCTCGCGTGGCCGTCGGCGCGCCCGGAGACCTTGCCGTCGGGCCAGGGCGCGCGCCGGGTGGCGCTCTTCACCCGCAACTGGCCGGTGTCGGTCGAGCGCTCGCTCTACCCGGCCATCTTCCCCGAGGCGTACCTGGTGGCGGAGCTCAAGAACCCGTCCTCCGAGCCGCTACCCGCGGGCCAGGCAGCGCTCTTCGTGGGCGCCGATCCGTCGGGCAACGCGAAGGTGCCGCTCGTCTCTCCCGGAGAGACCTTCACGCTCCCGCTGGGCATCGACCGCGCGCTCACCCCGGTGCGCCGGGTCACCGTGCAGCAGTCGGAAGCGGGCGTCATCTCCAAGACCGAGACCACCGAGTACCTGGTCACCATCGAGGTGGCGAACCCGTACCCCACCGCGGTGCCGGTGCGGCTCTACGACCAGCTCCCGCTGTCGAGGCAGAAGGAAGTGCAGGTCGAGCTCGTCAGCGCAGGGCCCACCCCCATCCAGGACAAGAAGACCGGCAAGCTCGAGTGGCGGCTCACCCTGCCCGCCGGGCAGAAGACGACGGTGAAGGTGAACTACCGGCTGACGCGGCCCAAGGGCTGGCAGCTCTCGCAGCAGGAGGTGGCGCCATGATGACCGCGCTCGTGGTGGCGCTCTTCTCCGGCGCCGCGGTGGACCAGGTGGTGCTCTTCCCCGACCGGGCGCTGGTGACGCGCACCGAGACGGTGGCCTGCGGGCCCAGGGCGACCGTGGGCTTCAAGGGCATCACGCCCGCAGCGGCGCCCGACAGCTTCCGCGCCCGCGCCAGCCAGGGCGAGGTGGTGGGCCTGCGCACCGCCCAGGTGGCGCGCCGCGAAGCGCTCTCGCCGCAGCTCAAGCAGCTCGACGAGCAGCTGCGGGTGCTCAACGCCCAGCAGGCGCTCTTCACCCGCGAGCGCACCCGCCTCGAGGCCAAGGCCAAGCGGGCCGACGCGCTGGCCGACGTGGGCGTCACCCTCGCCGGCAAGGAGCTCGCCGGCGACGTGGGCGACCCCAAGGGCTGGGACAAGGCCTTCGACGTGGCGCTGGACGCCCGGGTGCAGGTGGGCAAGGCGCTCGCCGCGCTCGGCACCAAGGAGCGCGCGCTCGCCGAGCAGCGCGCCGAGGTGCAGCGCAAGCGCGGCGAGCTGTCGTTCGCCGCCGAGCGCTCGGAGTACCAGGCCGAGGTGCTGGTGAGCTGCGCGAGCGGCCAGGCCACCGTGCAGCTGACCTACCTGGTGGGCGGCGCCCGCTGGGAGCCGGCGTGGGAAGCGCGCGCGCAGGAAGCGAGCAAGTCGGTCGAGCTCTCGGCGTGGGCCACGGTGCGCCAGGCCACCGGCGAGAGCTGGGACGGCGCGAAGCTGGTGCTGTCGACCGCGGTGCCCACGCAGAACGCGACCCCGCCGACGTTGAACACGCTCCTGGTGGAAGCGCAGGAGCGCGAGCCGCCGCAGAAGGTGCTCACCCGCCGCGACGAGGACGTGCGGCACGCGGAGGCGCCGGGCGCCGGGGTCGCCGGGCCGTCGCAGGGGCTCACCGCGCGCGCCCAGGGCCTGTCGGTGCAGCTCGAGGTGCCGGGCCGGCAGACGGTGCCTGGCGATGGAAATCCGATGCGCCTGTTCGTCGCCCGCACCACGCTCGCGGGCACCTTCACCCTGCGGGCCGCGCCGCGACTGTCACCTGCGGTGTTCCAGGTGGTGGAGCTGGTGAACCGGGCCCCCTTCCCGCTCCTGCCCGGACCGCTCGACGTGTTCCGGTCCACCGGCTTCGTGGCGCGCACCCGGCTCGACCGCGTGGCCGAAGGCGCGCGCTTCAACCTCACCCTGGGCGTGGAAGACGCCGTGCGGCTCAAGCGCAGCGTGGTGGAAGAGGTGAAGCGCAGCGCCGGGGCCTTCGGCGGCAAGCAGCGCTTCCAGTCGAGCTACCGCTTCGAGGTGGCCAGCTACGCCGAGGAGCCCATCGAGCTCGAGCTGCAGGAGCCGGTGCCGCTGTCGGAGCTCGACGACGTCACCGTGGCGGTGGCGAGCACCACCACGCCCGGCTTCACGCGCGACGCCGAGGACGGCATCGTGAAGTGGGCGGTGAAGTTGCGTGCGAAGGAAAAGAAGCAGCTCCTGCTCTCGTGGACGGTCGACGTTCCTTCCAGCTACGACACGAGCGGATTTTGAGCGCGGATGTGCGCCTGAGCACGGCGGTGCACATGACACAAAGGTGGCACTGCGGCCGGCTGACCCTGCACTCGTGAAAAACCACGGCGGGTGGATCACCGAACTCGCTGATCCCTGAGGGCGGGCCTGCTGGCACGGGGCTCGCTATCTGGCCGGGCATGAGCCCGCAGGAACTGAAACAGGTCGCGCAGCTTCTCGTCTCCAAGACGCTCCTCGAGCAGCCCGTCGCGTCGACGCGGCCGCGGGGTGAAACGGCAGTGACCGTGGTGCGGTCGCTCTGCGACGGTCGCCGCCCGCCGGGCCTCTATTCCTGCCCCGAGGAACAATCGCCCGGCGTCGGCGGTTACCTCTCGCGCATGGCCTTCTACGAGGAGGCCAGCATCGACGCCTTCCACGCGCTCGCCGCCGAGCTGCGCGCGCACGGCTTCCCCGAGGTGCTGGCCAAGGCCGCCGAGCGCGCCGCGGCCGACGAGCTGCGGCACGCCCAGTGGCTGCGCGCGCTCGCCGCCAAGCACGGCGCGCTGGGCACCCGCCCGCTGGTGAAGCAGACCGGGGTGCGCTCGCTGGAAGAGCTGGCGCTCGACAACGCGGTGGAAGGCTGCGGCCGCGAGGCCTTCGGCTCGCTCGTCGGCTGGTACCAGGCGGCGACCGCGGGCGACGACCTCTTCCGCGAAGTCATCATGCGCATCGCGGAAGACGAGACCCGCCACGCCGCGCTCTCGTACGCCATTCACACCGTGGCGCGCTTCCGCGTCACCTCCGAGGTGCGCCGCCGCATCGACGAGGTCCGCGAGGAAGCGCTCACCACCCTGGCCTCGTCGGTGGCGGAGCGGCCGCCGGCCACGCTCGCCAAGGCCTTCGGGCTGCCGTCGGGCAGCGCCGCGCGCCGGCTCGCGCAGGACTTCGCGCACACGGTGCTCGCCAAGGCGGCGTGAGCCGCGGCTACTCGCGCTGGAGAATGGTCAGCTCCACGCGCCGGTTGGCGGCGCGCGCCGCGGCGGTGGTGCCCGGCACCTTGGGAACGGTGGCGCCGAAGCCGACCGCCTTGAGGCGCCCTTCCGCGACACCCGCCTTCACCAGGTGCGCCTTCACCGCGTCGGCGCGGGCCTGGCTCACCGCGAGGCTCTTCGCCCCGCCTTCGTCGGTGTGGCAGCCCACCTGCACCAGGGTGAGGAAGGTCTTGTCGCGCAGGAGCCCCGCCACCTGGTCGAGCAGCGCGATGCTGCGCGCGTCGGGCTGGCCGGCGGCGGTGAAGGTGACCGGGTCGAGCAAGGTGAGCGCGTCGGGCCCCAGCACCACCCGCTGCGGCTTCGACGCCGGGCAGCCCTGGTTGGCGGCCTCGCCGTGCTCCAGGCGGCACTGGTCGAGGTGGTTGGGCACGCCGTCGAGGTCGTCGTCCTTCGCGGGGCAGCCGCGCTCCTCGACGAGGCCCGCCTGGTCGGGGCAGGCGTCCTTGCCGTCGAGCAGCCCGTCGCCGTCGTTGTCGGGCTCGGGCACGCCGTCTTCATCCTGGAAGCCGTCCTTGTCCTCGGGCTCGTGGGGCGCCTTGTCGAGCCGGTCCACCACGCCGTCGCCGTCGCTGTCCACGTCGGGGCAGCCCTGGTTCTCGCGCGGGCCGCGGTCGACCGGGCAGCGGTCGTCGCCGTCGCGGACGCCGTCGCCGTCGTTGTCGGGGTCGGGCCTGCCGTCCTGGTCCTCGAAGCCGTCCAGGTCCTCGGGCTCCAGCGGTGCGAGGTCCTTGCCGTTGGGCACGCCGTCGCCGTCGCGGTCGAGGTCGGGGCAGAGCTCGAGCGCGTAGTCGGTACCCTCGACGCAGCGGGAGCGCGGCGCGCCGCCGTTGCCGTACGCCGCGCCCAGGTACACCCGGAGCCCCGGGGTGTCGGGGTGGCCGAAGAGGCCGGGGCCGAGCAGCGCGTAGAGCTCGAGGCCGCCCAGCGGGTAGCGCATGCCGGCGAGGAGCTCGGCGCCCACCTGGCCGCCGGTGAGCGGCGCGAAGAGCCGGGCCGACAGCTCGGTGCGCAGGCCTTCGCCCACCGAGGAGACCATGCCCGACAGGGAGATCTGCGAGCCGAGCTCGTCGCTGGAGTGGCCGGTGAAGGCGGCGAGGCTCTTCTGCTCGCGCACCAGGCCGCCCAGCTCGACGCCCACCATCATGCGCTGGAAGACGCGCCCCACCGTGATGCGCGGAGTGACCGCGAGCCCGCCGTTGCCCAGCGCTTCCGGCGAGCCGATGGGCAGGCCCACGCCGAGCGCGGCGCTCAGGGACACCGGCGCTTCCCCGTCGAGGATGTTGAGCCGCGCGCTGACGAACGGCGTGCCGAGCCCCGCCGCGTTCAAGGGCAGCGTCTCCAGGCTGCTGCGCTGCGAGACGACGATGGGCAGCTCGGCGGTCAGCTCGAGCCAGTCGGTGACCGCGGCGCCCGCCTGCACCAGGAGCGAGAGCCGGTCGCGAATCACCATCGCGCCGCCCGAGCTCAGGTGGCCCTGGCTGTAGAGGAACACCGCGCTCGCGCGGTAGGTGCCGGCCTTCGCGGTCTGGCCGTTGCCGACGAGCAGGCTGCCCTGGCCCATGGGGTCGAGCGAGGTGTGCTCGAGCTCGCCATCGGGCAGCGGCTGCGCCTGGGCAGCCGCGGCGCTCAGGGTGACGACGGCCGCGGCGAGGAAGCGCTTCATGGGCAGGCTCCAGGAGGCGTGGAACGCCCCCCGGTTGCTAGCAGCGGCCACCGGCCGCCGGTAGCGGTTTCGCGCCGGAGATCAGGCCGCGACCGACGTGGTGCGCTCGTCGAGGTAGCGGGCGAGCGCGAGCTCGCTCTTGAGCGCGAAGTCGGTGAAGGTGACGCGCACGTGGGTCTCGCCCCCGCGCGCCTGCAGCGCGATGACCTTGGCCTGCGCGCGCAGCTCTTCCGACGAGGTGGGCACGCGGAAGCGCACCTCGAGCTCGTTGGACAGCGGCGGGAACAGGGCGCTCCACGACGCGCCGCCGAGGCCGACCTCGCCTTCGAAGACCTTCTCCACCCCGCCTTCGACGGGGTCGGCGATCCACAGCCGCTGGGGGAGCCGGGGGGTGGCCCGGCGCTCCTCGGCGCGGCGCTCGCGGTTGCGCTCGAGCGGCTCACCCAGCGCGTCGAAGCGCCGGCGTTCCACGTTCGCGCGCCGCGACATCAGTTCCCCTCCGGGCTCTCGAGCACGCCGAAGAGCTCGAGCGGCGCCGCGCCGAACTCCGAGCGGCGGTTCTGGGCCCAGGCTTCCTCGCTGCTCTCGGTGTTGTGGGGCACGAAGGCGCCGAAGCTGACCGAGTCGACCTGGTCGTGGGGCACGCCGAGCGCCACGAGGTAGCTGCGGGCGGCGTCCGCGCGGCGCTGGCCGAGCGCGAGGTTGTATTCCTCGGTGCCGCGCTCGTCGCAGTGGCCGGCGATGCGGATGTTGGCCCAGGGACGCGCCTGCAGCGCCTTGGCGATCTTCTTGAGCTTCTTCATGTCAGCGCCCGAGAGGGTCGCGTCGTCGAAGCCGTAGTGGAGCACCGTCTGGTCGAGCAGCTTGGCGAGCTCGTCGCCCTGCGCCACCAGGTCGGACCCGTTGGGGTCGAGCGGCTCGTCGCGCAAGACGGCCTTCTTGGCGCAGCCAGGAGCGAGGGTGACGACAGCGAGGACCGACAGCAGAAGAGAAGAGCGGGACACGTGAAGACCTCCGTTGAGTGGGACGTGCAACACGGTGCCACACGGTTGATGCTGATCAATTTTTCGGCCCGCCTTTGCTACAGCCCCTTGAACGTGCAGGGGTTTGCGAAAGGTTGGCTCGAGCAGTTGATCCGCGCGCAGGTCGCGGCGCATCGCGTGGATCAGCTCGCGGTGCCCGCGGTGGCGAGCCCGCGGGCGCGCGCCCGGCTCCACCTCACCACCGCGCTGCTCGACTCCGGGCTGCACTACGGCACCCCGGCGGCGGCCCCCGGCGAGGAAGGGGAGCTCGCGCTCTTCCGCGCCATGCTGCGCGCGCTCTGCCGCATCGCGCTCGACCTCGCCACCCTGGCCGAGGCGCCTCCGGGCCCGCGCGCGGAGCAGCTGCTCCTGCTGCTGTCGGCCACCTTCGGGTCGCTCGACCAGGCCCAGGACATTCACCGGCGCATCGAGCTGGCGGCGAAGTCGTGGCCGCTCCCCGCGCGGGTGTGGAAGGACGTGACCGAGGCGGTGGAGGCCCGGGCCCCCGCGCTGGCCGGCGACCCCTACTTCGGGCTCGTGCTCCACAACGGCGCCGTCTACGCCGACGCCCAGCTCTTCGGGCGCATCGCGCTGGCCTACTTCTCGGGCAGCTCGTTTCCCCGCGAGGCGGCCGAGCGCCGGGTGCGCTTCGCCGCCGCACAGAAGGCGGTGCTGGTCGAGGTGCTGGTGGGCCTGGTGTGCGCCGAGCGCGGGCCGGCGGTGCGCGCGCGCAAGACGATTCTCAAGCAGGTGGGGGCGCTCGGGCTCCCCGACGAGCTGGCGACGGCGGTCCGGCGCTTCGCGCGCGAGGCGTTCGAGCGGCCCCCCAGCCTCAAGGCGCTGGTGTCGGGGGTGAAGACCGACGCCATGAAGCGCTTCATCCTCGAGCAGACGGTGCTGGCGTCGCTGGTCGACGGCCGCCGCAGCGCCAAGGAACAGGCGTGGGTGAAGGCGCTCGCCAAGGCGACGAAGGTGGCGCCGGAGACGCTCACCCGCATCGAGCTCGAGATGGCGGAGTTCTACGCGCGCAACCGCACGCTCATCGACGTCTTCACCGTCTCCCAGGGCGCCGACGTGATGGGCGAGGAGCTGATGGACTCCATGCAGTCGGCGCTGGAGAAGAACTGGCGCCGGCTGATGCAGGAGCTCAAGGAGACCGGCGAGCTCTCGGTGCTGCTCGCCCGCGCGGCGAAGGGCGAGCAGCTCACCCGCGACGAGAAGAAGGCGATGCGCGAGCAGCTCATCGACGTGGCGAAGGCCATTCCCGCGCTCGCCATCTTCGCCGCGCCGGGCGGCGTGCTCCTGCTCATCGCGCTCGCCAAGCTGCTCCCGTTCGACTTGCTGCCGAGCGCGTTCCGCGACGAGCCGAGCGACGACGGCGAGCCGCAGGCCTGAGGGCCAGCGTTAGAGCGGCAGCGCGACCTCGAGC
This sequence comes from Myxococcaceae bacterium, assembly GCA_019694595.1. Classification (GTDB taxonomy): domain Bacteria; phylum Myxococcota; class Myxococcia; order Myxococcales; family Myxococcaceae; genus JAIBBQ01. The sequence goes on along the minus strand of JAIBBQ010000008.1, from coordinate 59,679 downwards.
GAGATCCCGGGCGCGATGTACGCCCCGAGGCCCCAGCCATTGACGGGCTGAGTGAGGACGACGAAGGCGGCCTCCACGCGACCGCGCAGCGTGACGTCCGGGCCGTGCACCCACGAGAGGCGAAGGCCGACCGGGTCGATGGTGCCGCCGAAGTCGACCAGCGAGTTCGGCCAGCCAGCGAACATCAGCCCCGCGCGGCCGAAGAGCAGCGAGCTGGCGAACCCGCCGTGCTCGGTGAGCGTGAAGCCCAGGTTCTGGAGCGCCGAGAACTGCACCCGCGGCATCGCCAGCGTGGAGCCGGTTCCGCGCAGCGGCGTCATCAGGAGCGCGCCGGCGCTCAGCTCCACCCAGCCGAAGTCGATGGCCAGCATGGGCGTGGTCATCATCAGCGGCTCGAAGGCGCTGGCGCCGACCCCGAGCTGCGCGGAGACCTTCCGCGACAGCCGGCGGTGGGACCAGTCGAGCGGTGGAACGTCGTCCGTCGACGGCACCGCCTGCGCCACCACCGCGCCAGTCGTCGCCGGCTCGACGGCTGCCCCAGGAACGGCCTCGGCCCAGGCCGACAGGGACACCGCGAGCACCGCAGGCACGACCTTCAGGTTGAGCAGCTTCATGGTTGGTTCCATTCTCCGGCCCACGCGTGATGCAACTGGTTTGCAAGGTCGTGCCCACCGCGCGAGGGCACACAATTCGAGGGCTTCCTCGAGCCCCTCACGCGCTGGCCCTGGCGCCGGTGTCGTGCGGTGTGGGGTGCAGCCCCCACCTGCGGGATCGGCAGAGTGCGCGTCGACACCTTGCGGGCGAGCCGCCGCTCGGACCCGTCGGGCGATGGTCCCTGGTCGACGCCCTCGGCCGAGGCCGCCCCGGGCACCGAGATCCCCAGCAGCGTAGTCATCACACCGGCGTGCACCCGCATCGCGTCTCCTCGGGCCGTGGGTTCGCCGGCCCGTCTCGTTGACACCGGAGTCGACGGCACGTCGCATTCCGGAAGGGCTTCGACGATTTCCGGGAGCAACGGCGCCGGGAAAGCCGCCGTCAGCGCCGCTCGAGGTCGAAGCTCTGTCCCAGCGCCGCCGGCGCGCCGCCGCGCTGTCCCTGCACCGCGAGCACCAGCAGGGTGAGCGCGTACGGGAGCGCGAGCTGCACGCCGCCCGGCACCAGCTGAGCGAGCGACGGCGCCGACGACGCCAGCCCGATGCGCAGCGAATCGGCGAGCGCGAAGAAGGTCGCGGCCCCCGCGGCGCCGAGCGGCGTCCACCGGCCGAAGACCATCGCCGCCACCGCCATGAAGCCCAGGCCCGACGGCATGTGGTGCTCGAAGTGGTCGAGCGTGGCGGTGGACAGCACCGCGCCCCCGACGCCCGCGAGCGCGCCCGACAGCAACACCGCGGAGAAGCGCAGCGTGCCCACCGGGATGCCGACCGCCGCCACGGCTTGCGGCTGCTCACCCACCGCGCGAACGCGCAGGCCCCAGCGGGTGTGCTTCAGCGCCCAGTGCGCGAGGAGCGGCGCCAGCACCGCGAGGTACGTGAGCGCCGAGTGGTTGAAGAGCGCGCCGAGGAGCGGCACCGCGTCGATGCTGCCCAGCGACAGCCTCGAGAGCTGGGTGATGGGCGTGGAGCCGCTCGAGGAATGGAAGACGGCTTCGAGCAGGAAGGTGCCCAGCGCGAGCATCACCAGGTTGAGCGCCATGCCGGAGACCACCTGGTCGCTCCGCAGGCGGATGCACAGGAGCCCGTGCACCGCGGCGAGCGAAGCGCCGGCGAGCGCGCCCACCACCACCCCGAGCGGCGTGGGCATCACCAGCGCGGCGGCCGCGGCGGCGAACGCCCCGGCGCGCATCATCCCCTCCACGCCGACGTTCACCACCCCGGCCCGCTCGCAGAGCGACGCGCCCACCGCGGCGAAGACCAGCGGCGGCGCCGCCTCGAGCGTGGAGAACAGCAGCGTGTGGAAGAACTCAAGCACGGCGCACCGCCCGCGCCAGCAGCCGCTCCCATGCCGCGCGCGCGGCGACCAGCACCAGCGCCACGCCCTGGATCAGCTCGGGGAAGCTCTTGTGAATGCCGGCGAGCTGCAGCCGGGTGCCGCCCGCGCGCAGCGCCCCGAACCACACCGCCGAGGCGAGCACACCCAGCGGGTGCCCTTGCCCGAGCAGCGCCATCGCGATGCCGTCGAAGCCCCACGGCGCGCTGATGGTGCCCGGGTAGCGGTGCTCCGTGCCCAGCACCAGCACCGCGCCGGCGAGACCCGCGCACGCACCCGCCACCGCCATCGCCTGCACCACGGTGCGCTCGAGCGGCACGCCCGCCGCCTTCGCCGCGTGCGGATTCAGCCCCGCCACCTTCCACTCGAAGCCGCGCACCGAGCGCTGGAGGAAGAAGAGCAGCGCCAGCGCCACGCCCACCGCGAGCAGGAAGCCCGCGTTGAGCCGGCTCGACTCGCCGAAGAGGTTGGGCAGCTCGGCGCCGGGCAACACCTGGTCGGTGCCGTTGATGGAGTTGTTGCCTTCCACCTGCGCGCGGGCCGGGCCCGGCACCAGCCAGCCCTCGACGAGCCGCAGCGCCACCCAGTTGAGCATGATGGTGGAGATGACCTCGTGCACCCCGCGGCGGACCTTGAGCCACGCCGCGAGGCTCGCCCACGCGCCGCCGGCCACCGCCGCGAGCCCCAGCGCCACCACCGCGTGAAGCCCGGCGGGGAGCGCGAGGTGCGCGCCCGCGAGCGCCGCCACCAGCGCGCCCACCACGAGCTGGCCCTGGGCGCCGATGTTGAAGAGCCCGACGCGGAAGGCCACCGCCACCGAGAGCCCGGTCAAGGTGAGCAGCGTCGCCTTGGTGGCGGACTCGCCCCACGGACGCAGGAAGGCGAAGACGCCCAGCTCGTCGACGCGGCTCGGCTCGCCGAAGGCGCCGGCGAACATCGACGCGAAGGCGCCCGCCGCCTCCGAGACGCCCTTGGTGAGCGCCACCACCACGAAGCCGAGCAGCATCGCCAGCGCCACCGCGAGCACCGACGGCGCGATGGCCAGCAGCCGGTTCTTCACGCGCTCACCGCCAGCATCCGCCGCCCGAGCTCTCGCTCGTCGGCCTCGCCGCGCGCGAAGGTGCCCGTCACCCTGCCATGCGCCAGCACCACGATGGTGTCGGCGAGCGCGCGCACCTCGTCGAGGTCGAGCGAGACGACCAGCACTCCGGCGCCGGCGTCGGCCACCTGCCGCAGCCGCCGTCGCACCTCGGCGACGGCGAGCAGGTCGAGCCCGCGCGTGGGCTGCACCGCGACCACCAGCGTCGGAGTGCCCTGCAGCTCGCGGCCCACCACCAGCTTCTGCTGGTTGCCGCCCGACAGCTCGCCCAGCCGCAGGAGCGGTTCGCGCGGCCGCACGTCGCTCGCCTCCATCAGCGTCACCGCGTTGGCGTGGCGCCCGGCGACGTCGACCCAGGGCCCGCGCGCGTTGGGCGCCGCGCCGTGCCGGCCGAGCGCCACGTTCTCTTCGACGGTGAGGTCCTTCACCACCGCGTCGCGCAGCCGGTCCTCCGGCACGTGGGCGATGCCCAGCGCGTGACAGTCCGCCGGCGTGAGCGCGCTGCGCTGCTGCCCGAGCAGGGTGAAGGTGCCGGCGGTCCACGGGCGCGCGCCGGTGAGCACCTCGGCGAGCTCGCGCTGGCCGTTGCCGTCGACGCCCGCGATGCCCACCACCTCGCCGGCCCGCACGGTGAGGCTCACCCTGGCGAGGCCCTTCGCCTCCAGGCGCTCGAGCCGGAGCACCTCCTTCGCGCCCGCGGCGACGCCGGAGCCCGTGGGCACGTCGAGCGCCACGCCTTCGCCCACCATGAGCGCCGCGAGCTCGGCGGGCGAGGTCTTCGCGGGCTCGAGGTCGGCGCGCACCAGCTTGCCCCGGCGCAGCACCGCGATGCGGGTGGCGAAGGCGAGGACCTCGGCGAGCTTGTGGCTGATGAGCACCACCGAGGTGCCCTGCTCCGACAGCGCGCGGGCGCTGGCGAAGAGCTCGTCGGCTTCCTGCGGGGTGAGCACCGCGGTGGGCTCGTCGAGGATGAGCGTCTTCGCTCCGCGGGCGAGCGCCTTGAGGATCTCCACCTTCTGCTGGCTGCCCACGGTGAGGCCGCCCACCGTGGCGTCGGGGTCGAGCGCGAAGCCGGCCGCCTTGGCGGCACGGACCACTTCCTCGCGCGCGGCCCGGGCGTCGAGCAGCCCGCGGCGCAGCGGCTCGTGGCCGAGCATCACGTTCTCGGCGACGGTGAGCGTCGGCACCAGCGCGAAGTGCTGGTGCACCATGCCGATGCCCCGGCGCACTGCGTCCTTCGGCGAAGACAGCCGCACCGTCTCGCCGCCGAAGCGCACCTGGCCCACGTCGGGCTGGTAGAGCCCGTAGAGCACGTTCATCAGCGACGACTTGCCGGCGCCGTTCTCGCCCACCACGGCGAGCCGCTCGCCGGGCGAGAGGGTGAGCGACACGTCGTCCAGCGCCACGCAGCTGCCGAAGCGCTTGGAGATGTGCTCCAGCGCAATCACGGCGCGGGGGGCTCGAACGTCTCCAGCGCCTTCAGGTTGGCGGGCACCTGCACCTTGCCCTGGGCGACCAGCGCCTGCAGCGCGTCGACGCGGGCGAGCGCCGCGGCCTTGCCTTCGAAGTCGAGCGTCACCGGCGCGAGCGAGACGCCCCCTTCCTTGAGCCCCATCACCCGGTCTCCGCCGGTGAACTTGCCTTCCGACAGGTCCTTGGCCGCCTCGTAGACCGCGAGGTCGACCCGCTTCACCATCGAGGTCAGCATCGCGTCGGGCGCGAGGTGCGCCTGGTCGCTGTCCACGCCGATGGCGAAGACGCGCTTGCCGGCGGCCTTCGCTTCCTTCACCGCCTGGATCGCGCCCAGCCCGTCGCTGCCCGCAGCCTGGAAGACGACCTCCGCGCCCTTGGCGAGCTGGTCCTGCGCGAGCTGCTTGCCCGCAGCGACGTTGTCGAAGCTGCCGGTGTACCCGACGAGCACCTTCACCTTGGGGTTGGCGGTCTTCACCCCGGCGCGGAAGCCCGCCTCGAACTTCTTGATGAGGGGAATCTCCATGCCGCCCACGAAGCCCACGGTGTCCTTCGCCGCGAAGCCCGCGAGCACGCCGGCGAGGAAGCTCCCTTCTTCCTCGCGGAAGACGACGGTGCGCACGTTGGGCAGCGCCGCCGGCTGGCCCTGCGCATCGAGGATGGGGCTGTCGATGAGGAGGAAGCTGCTCTTGGGGTTCGCCTTGGCCACCTGCTCCACCGCGTTCTCGAGCAGGAAGCCCACGCCCACCGTGAGGTCGGCGCGCTGGTCGACCAGGAGCTGCAGGTTGGGCTGGTAGTCCTCGGGCGACTTGGACTGCAGCACCAGCGGCTTCACCGACAGCGGCGTCACCTTCGCGCGCAGCGCCTCGGGAATGGTGGCGGTGCGGGCCTCGGGCGAGAGCGGCGCGTACGAACCGCTCTGGTACTGCTGCGCCGCGGCCCAGGCCTCGAGCCCGCGCAGCGCGGAGTCGTTGAAGGACTGGTCGCCGCGGCCGCCGACGTCGGTCACCACGCCCACGATGCGCGCCGCAGCCGCGGCAGGCGTGGCGCCGGGAACGGCCGGCTCGCTCTTCTTGCAGCCAATGAGCAGCAGCAACGCGCACGCCGCGACGGTTCGGAGCATGGCGCTTCCTACCATCGCGCGCGCCCGCGGGCGCCCGTGCTTCAGCTCCAGTTGACGACGTCTTCCAGCTTCACCGCCGCCATCTCGCCGCCGTCGGTCCAGTTGCGCTGCACCAGCGCGACGCCCTGCTGCTTGTCGACGTTCACGTAGAACGGCGTGTTGCCGCGCAGGTAGAACGAGAAATCGGTGCGCTCGAACTGCGCGCGGCCAGCCTCGGGCGGGCCGTCCTTCGAGAAGGCGAGCTGGGACTCGTTGGCCTTGATGTACCGCTTGATCTGCCCGTCGGTCGGGACCTTGGGGTCGGCGACGGCGGCAGCGAAGCGGGCGACGGTGTTGAGCAGGCGCATGAGAGACTCCGGAGAGGAACCGCGAGGAGAGTGACCAACGGCTCGCGCCGCTGACCTCTGAATTCTCGGGGTTCCCCCGAGATGTGTGCCTGTGTAGATGGTGCACCTACTTTACAGATTTCGCCTCATTTCAACGGTTTGCGACCCTGACGAGGGATGTCCCCAACCGTCGCATGCGTTCAAGGCGATTTCCTGCGCCCCGGACTCACGCCTGCTGCAGCACGGTGAGCGCGCACATCGCCTCGTCGAAGCCGATGAGACCTCCGGCGTTGTGGGCGAGCGCGGTGCGCACCGGCTTCTTCACCTGGCGGGGCCCGGCCTCGCCGCGCAGCTGTGCGTGGAGCTCGGCGACCATCGCCAGGCCGCTCGCCGCGAGCGGGTGCCCCTTCGACTCCAGCCCGCCCGAGGTGTTGATGGGCTTCTCGCCGTCGCGCGCGGTGGCGCCGCTCGCGCTGTAGGCCGCCGCCTTCCCCGGGGCGCAGAACCCCAGCGCTTCCAGCGTCGCCAGCTCGGAGAAGGCGGTGGCGTCGTGCACCTCGGCGACGTCGACGGTCTCCGGCCCGAAGCCGAGCCGCTTCCACAGGCGCTCCCCCGCGCGCGCCGCCACCGAGGGCGCGTCGGGCCGCTGCCGCGCACCGTTGGTGAGACTCACCGCGGTCAGCTTGACCGCCCGGGCCTGCGCCGCCGCGGGCAGCGTGCGCAGGAACCTGGCCGAGCAGACCAGCGCCGCGGCGGCGCCGTCGGAGATGGGCGCGCACATCGAGCGGGTGAAGGGCATGAGCGCCACCTTGTCGGCCAGCACCTGCGCCGGGCTCATCGGTTCCCGGTAGTGGGCCCTGGGGTTGAGCGCGCCGTTGGCGTGGTTCTTCGAGGACACCTGCGCCAGGTCCTCGGGCCGGGTGCCGTACGTCTTCATGTGCCAGTGCGCGTTGAGCGCGGCCACGTCGAGAATGGTGATGCGGTCGGGCCGCGGCGCGAAGGTGGTGCCGCACTCGGGCGCGAGCGACGCGTAGAGCTGTTTCCACTGCTCGGCCTCGAGCTGGTTGAGGCCGCCTTCGAACAGCTCGAGCATCTGCTTGGGGTTGGTGGGAATGAAGGTCTTCTCGACGCCGAGGGCGAGCGCGAGCTCGCTGTCGCCCGAGGCCACCGAGGTGAAGGCGCCGTGCAGCGCGACGCCCCCGGTGGCGCAGCCGGCTTCCACGTTGACGATGGGGGCCGACGCGGCGAGCCGCCCTTCGCGGACCAGCGGCGCCAGCACCGCCTGCCCGCGGATGTTGCTCTGCCCGAAGGCGTGGAGCGCGCAGCTGCCGAACCACACGCCGTCGACGCGCCCGCCGTCGTCGAGGCCGGCGTCCTGCAGCACCGCGGCGACCACGTCCCGCGCGAGGGCGAGGTGGGTGGTGTCGGGGTGACGGCCGAACGGCGTGGTGGCGGAGGCGAGGAGGAAGACGTCGCTCATGCCCGAGCGCGTACCGCGAAGGCGGCGCCGTTGGCTACCGGCGCCGCGCCCGAAGGCTCACTCCAGCTCGAGGATGGTGGTGCTCCCCACGCCCGAGGCGTAGGCGCGGGACCCCACCACCGCGACGTCGCTGCGCAGCGACGGCCCGCAGCCCGGGTGCGGCCAGGCCTCGTTCACCGAGGAGATGATGCGCATCGCCGCGGGGTTCGACACGTCGATGACCCACAAGCGGCCGTCGACGTTGAGCCGGTTGTTGATGACGAACGCGTAGCTCCCGTACACCTTGAGCGCGTCGGGCTCGTCGGGGTTGAGCACCAGGGTGCCGAGCGGCGCCACCGCGCTCAGCACCGAGCCTGCGTTCTCGTCCATCGCGGCCGACACGTCCCACGCCTCGAGCGTGTTCTGCCGGGTGATGAGCGCGGTGTTGCCGCGCAGCGCGATCTCCCGCGCGCCCGCCACCGGCAGCGAGCCCTGGAGCACGAAGCCGGTGGTGGCGGCGTCGTCGTCGACCAGGTTCCGGAAGTCGACCGCGTACACGCCCGGCGTCGGGTGGCCCTGGCCCGCGAACGCCGGCGACTGGTTCTCGTAGGTCACGAAGGCGCGCCCGTGGGAGATGGTGAGGTCGACGATGGGGGTGATGTACGTCGACGCCGACAGCTGGATGGCGCCGCGGCTGTTCCCCGCCGCGAGCGTGCCGATGCCGTTGCGCACCGGCGTCGCGTCGAAGACCTCGAGGAAGAGCCCGGTGGTGCGCAGCTCGGCGGCGACGAGGTAGTTGCCGTACGCCTCCAGCGCCATGAACTGCGTGCCCGCGACGCCGAGGTTGGTGTTGTAGCCACCGGTGCCCACGCTGGGCTGGTTGATGCCCGGGGTCCACGCCATGGTGGTCGCGTTGTCGCGGTCGTCGGCGTTGCGGGTGTCGGCCACCGCGAGCCAGTCGCCGCCACCGCCCTGGTAGGTGGTCGCGTAGACGTTGGTGTCCCCGAAGCGGACCAGGTCCATGAAGCTGCAGTTGAGGGTGCTGGTGCCCGACGGGACGATCTCCTGCGGAGGCCACCCGGACTGCAGGTCGATGGCGCCGCCCTGTGCGTTGTAGAGGAAGGCGCCGTCGACGAGCAGCTTGGTGCCGCCCGAGCCCGCGCGAGACACCGCCCGCAGCGTGCTGGGCGTGGCGGTCTCGTAGATCTCCACGTTCGCGGCGTCGTCGGAGACCAGCAGGTACGGGCCGTAGGAGACTTCGGCGCGCGCCTTGCGCTGCGCCACGCCCGCGTCGGCCACCGAGACCAGCTGCATGCGCGACGGCAGGGAGATCTGCCCGGCGAGCGCGCTCGTCATGTCGGCGAGCGACACGTACGGCTGCTCCTTGTTCAGCGAGTACACCTCGCCGCCGTAGACCTGGATGTAGTTGTCGCCGCCCATCGAGAAGGTGGCCGCCAGCGGAGGAATGTTCCCCGTCGACGCGGTGCCCGCCCACACCGTCGCCAGCGAGCGCAGCTGGAGCGTGCCCGACGGAGCGCTGTCGAGCACGTGGTAGAAGATGTTGCCGCTCACCGCGCGGCTGCCCGACACCGCCGACCCGAAGTTGTTGTTGAACGGGCTCGCCACGTCGCCGGTGTCCCAGCTGGTGCCCGCGTTCTGGTCGATGGCGTCGGCCACGTTGAACGACCAGGTCGAGAAGGCGTTTGACGCGCTCACCAGCAGGTTGTTGCGGGTGATGACCATGCTGCCCGCGGTGGTCGGGTACCCCGCGCCGGTGATGGTGCTCACCACGTCGGCCAGCGCCGGCAGCGTCGCGGTGCTCGCGTCGTTGAGCTTGTTCACGTCGAGCGCCAGCGTGCCGAACGCGCCGTTGACGAAGAGGAAGTTCCCCTTCATCGCCATGCGGTGCGACATGCCCGAGAAGGTGATGGTGGTGATGAGTGACGGGGCCTGCGAGCGGCTGAACTGCCGGTAGATGCGCAGCCGGGTGTTGGACAGCACGTAGAGGTACTGACCGTCGACCAGGAAGTCGAAGCCCTGGGTCGACAGGCAGTCGGACCGGGTCAGCGAGTCGGCGAAGGACAGGCTCCAGAGCACCGGCGGCGCCACCACCGGCAGCACCAGCGCGCCCGACTGTACCGGCGAGACGATGGCCTGCGCGTCGATGGCCCCCACGGTGATGGTGATGGGCGCGAAGGAACCGGTGTTGCAGGACAGGTTCGAGCCCGCGAAGAGCACGGTGTCCCCGGACACGGCGAACTTGAGCACCTCGCCCACGCCCGGAATGGTGAACTCGCCGATCTGCGACGGCGAGACCGCGTTCGGCTGGGCCGCCACCACGTTGGTGATGGAGTCACCCGACACCTGCGGCACCGGGCTCACGTTGCCCGCGGCGTCGACCGCCTGCACCGCGAGGTAGGTGATGGAGCCGTTGGGCAGGCCGTTGAGGTCGGCCTTCAAGGTGCCGCGCGGCACCACGAAGCCCGAGACGCCTTCGTCGGCGTAGGCCCCGTCGAGGGGGAACATCTGCAGGCCGTAGTACACGCGGTAGTTCACCGCATCGGGCACCGCCTGCCAGAAGACGCGCGCGCGCCGGTCGAAGTTCTGCACGCCGAACTGGCTCACCACCGGCGCCGCCGGCGGCACCACGTCGGTGGTGACCACCACCTCGGTGGTGGGGCTGACGTTGCCGGCGCGGTCCACCGCGCGCAGGCGCAGCACGTTGGCCGTGCTGGCCACCGCGCCGGAGCTCACCACCGCGAAGGTGAAGGTGGTGGTGCTCTGCACCGCCGAGGCCGACACCCACGACGGCGCGGCCAGCGTGGAGCGCTCGTAGCGCAGGAAGTTCTGCTCGGTCACCGCGCCGGTGGTCACCACGTCGAAGCCCGCCCCGTTGGCGAGGTTGACGGTGGTCGACGGCGTCAGCGTGCTCGGCTGCGTCGGCGGCGTGCTGTCGACGGTGAAGTCGAGCGTGAGCACGCCGGACAGGTTGGCCGCGAGGTCGTCGTAGGCCACGCAGAGCCGCTTCGGCCCGTCACCGCCGGCGGCGACGAAGAGGAGGTCGGCCGTCGCCGGCACGCCCGGCACGCCGCTGAAGACCGACGCGGTGCAGGTCACCGAGGTGGCGACCTGGACGGTGTAGACGTTCGCCGCGCCCGCGGGCACGCCGGGCGAGACCTTGGCGGCCACCGAACTCGAGGCCACGAAGGTCGGGTCGGGCGCCGACGTCACCAGCGCCACGGTGGTGCCCGTCACGCTGGGCGGCGAGACGTCGAAGGTGATGTCGTCGCTCACCGCGGGCGCGGTGTTGCCCAGGTCGTCGCGGAACGAGGCGTAGACCTTCTGCAGGCCGGTGCCGGGGAAGGTGACCGTCGCCGGGCTGGTCGATGGATACGCGGTGTAGGTGGTGAAGGTGCCGTTCAACGACACCGACCACTCGGTGGCGCCGGTGGCCGTGCCCGCCGCCGACGCGGTGAAGACGCTCCCGCGCGCCTGGTACGCCGCGAAGTTGACGTACGGGTTGCCGTTGTCGAGCAGCACCGAGGCCGACGACGGCGGCGTGGTGTCGAGGTCGACGGTGACGGCGGCTGCCGAGCCGGCATTGCGGGTGAGGTCGCGCACGCACGCGCGCACGGTGTGCACCCCGTCGCCGCCCACCAGCACGAAGGTGGTGTCGGTGGCGTACGGCTGCCAGGGGAGCCCCGGCGCGGTGCAGGTGACGCTGCTCTCGGTGAGCACCCACTCGCGGGGCACCTCGGCGCCGGTGCAGCCGCCGGCGCTCACCTGCACGGCGGTCTTCGCGCTGCGCCCGCTCGGCGCCGGCGAGCCGTCGACCTTGAAGCCCTTCACCGACAGCGCGCAGGAGCTGGGCGCGGCGGCGTCGAGCGCCAGCGTCTGCGCCGGCAGGAGCCGCGCGTTCCCCGCGGCGTCTCGCAGGCACGCGCGCATGGTGCCGCTCGGCGGGAGCGTCTGGCTGGTGAGCACCGAGGTGACCAGCGCGGTGTACCCGGTCGCCGGACAGGTGGTCATCAGCTCGTCGCCGAGGCGGTACTCCACCGCGTCTCCCGGGTTGAAGGTCACCGTCACCTGGTTGGTCGAGGTGAGGGTCGACGACGGCGTGCCGTCGGCGAGGAAGCCGGTGAGGCTGAAGCTGCCCACCGGGGCCACGGTGTCGAGCGTGACCGAGGCGCTGGTCACCGCGTCGTTGCCCGCCTTGTCGCGGAAGCGCACGTAGATGGGGCGGGTGCCGTCGCCCGACGACAGGGTGAACTGCACCTGCGACGAGCCGGGGAACGGCGCGGGCGCCAGCGTGCTCGCCGAGGTGAAGCTCGCCTCGTCGGACACGGTGAGCGCCTGCAGCGTGGACAGGTCGGCGGGGTTGGTGGTGAGCGCCAGGGTGACGGTGGGGCTGCGGGTGACGGTCGGCCCCACCACCGACGCCGCGGCGGGCTGCGGCGCCTGGGTGTCGAAGGTGATGGCGGCCGTGGCCGGCAGGCCGGACGCCAGCGACTCGTTGCCCGCCACGTCGCGGAACCCGGCGTAGATGGTCTTCGCGCCGTCGCTGGAGCCGTTGAGGAACCACGAGGTGGTGACGGTGGCCGACTGGTAGACGGCGGTGTTCAGCTCCGCCGAGGCGTTGGCCAGCTTCACCAGCACCAGGCCGCCGTCGCCGTCGCTGAAGGTCTCGTCGAGCGTGACCAGCGGCGTGTTGGTGTAGCCGTCGTCGGTGGCCTTGGGCCCGCGGCGCGCCGAGATGGTGCCGGTGGGCGGCTGGGTGTCGACGATGACCGACGCCTGACCGACCGGGCTCGGGTTGCCGGCGTGGTCGAGGACCTGCACGAAGGCGCTCTGAGGCCCGTCGACCACCACCGCGCGCTTGAGGGTGGTGTTCTGCTTGTACGTCTCGGCCGGCGACGTCACCGCGCCGCCGTCGAGCGCCTCGGCGAGCCGCATGAGCGAGAGGCCGGACCCGGTGCCGTCGCTGGAGAGGATCTGCAGCGGCAGGTCCTGGGCGCGGTTGGTGTAGCGGGTGGTGCCCGCCACGCCGGTGGCGTCGAAGGTCACCGCGGGCGCGGTGGGCGCGACCGTGTCCAGCACCACCGCGCTGGAGAACGATTGGCTCACCTGCCCCTGGGTGTCCTTGTACTGGGCGTAGACGGTGTGCACGCCTTCGCCCGCCTGGAGCGTGAACGGCTGCAGCCGGCCGGTATAGGGGAGGAAGGCGCCGGCGTCGGCCGGATCCTCGCTCGCGCGGTAGGTGGCGACCCCGGTCGCCGGGAAGCCGGTGAAGTTCAGGGTGACCGAGAGCGTGCGCGTGTAGCCAGACGTGTTGCTGCTGTCGTTGTCGTCGATGGCGAAGTCGCCCTGCAGCCGGGCGAGGGTCAGGGTGCCCACGTCCTTCGGCGCGTCGGCCACCACCACCACCGTCGCGGTGGCGTTGGAGTACTGCTCCTTCTCGGCGACCAGCGAATAGGTGCCGACGGGCACGCCGGACAGGGTGAAGCCGCCCTTGGAGGTGTCGGCCGGGTCGGGGGAGACGAGCGCGGCGAAGTTGGTGCCCGAGAGCGCGACGCGGGCGCCGGAGACGGGCGAGTTGTCGGCGAGCTTCACGGTGCCCAGCACCACGCCGCGGTCGAGCTGCAGGGTGACGGGGTCGAGCGCGGTGGTCTTGCCGGGGAGCAGCGTGGCGCCGTGGCTCGACTGCGCGTCGTGCCAGCCGGTGAGCGCGATGCGCACCTGGCGCTGGCCTGCCGGGAGCCCGGTGAGCTGGAAGTGGCCGGCGGCGTCGACGGTGGTGGTCTGGCCGGTGTCGAGGGTCACCAGCGCGCCCATGGCGGGCGAGGGGGTGAGGCCGTCGCGCTCGCGCTGCACGGTGCCGGTGAGGGTCGCGGGGTTGATCTCCAGCACCAGCGGCTTCATGGACAGGTCGACCTGCGCGGCGGGCGCGAGCACCACGTCGGCCAGGGTGGCGGTGACGAAGGACGGGTGCGAGGCGCGCACCGCGAAGGTGCCGGGCGGCAGGCGCTGCACGAAGGCGCCGTCGGCGGCCACCGAGAGCTGGGCGACCGGCGTGCCCGCGAGGAGGAATTCGACCTTGGCGCCGTTGATGTCGCCGCCGCTGCCCGCGGTGACCTTGCCCACCAGGGTCGCTTCCTGGGGCGTGTTCTGCAGCCAGTCGGGGGTCAGCGTGCCGGCGTCGGTGTCCTGCCCGGGGCGCACGCGCAGGAGGTCGGAGCTGATCCGCGCGAAGCCGGGGAGCGCGGCGCTCACCAGGTAGAGGCCGGGCTTCAGGTCGGCGAAGACGAAGGCGCCCTGGTCGTCGGTGGTGGCGGTGGTGCGCACCCCGTCGTCGCTGGAGAGCGTGACCGTCTGCCCGGTGAGCGGGAGGTGGCCCTGGGTGTCGACCTTGCCGAGGAGCCGGCCGAGCTGCGGCGCCTCGGGCAACGAAGTGTCGAACGTACACGACGCCATCAGCAGCAGCGCCGCGAGCGAAACGCGTTTCATGAGGGCCTCCCGAGGGACCGAGGACGCTAGCACCATCGCTCGCGAGGGCGACGCCGGCGGGAGACGCACCACTCCCTACAGTCGCGGGCCCCCGGGCGGCCATCTATGGTCCGCGGCCCATGGCGACCGACAACGGCTACGAATATCTGCAGGGCGAGCACCAGCCCGTCACCCAGGAACTCGACGTCGCGAAGCTCGAGGTGACCGGCGCGCTGCCGAAGGAGCTCGACGGGCTCTACGTGCGCAACTCGCCGAACCCGCACTTCCAGCCTCCGGGCAAGTACCACTGGTTCGACGGCGACGGCATGGTGCACGGCCTGCGCTTCGGCGACGGGCAGGCGCGGTACGTGAACCGGTGGATCCGCACCAAGGGCTTCCTCCACGAGGAGCAGCTGGGCAAGGCGGTGTACGGCGGCATCCTGGACCCGCTGACGCCGGAGGCGATGAAGCTCCCGGGCGGCCCGCTGAAGGACACCGCGAACACCGACCTGGTGTTCCACCGCGGCAAGCTGCTCGCGCTGTGGTGGCTGTCGGGCACGCCGTATTCCCTGTCGCCCAAGGACCTGTCGACGCTGGGGCCGGAGACGTTCGGCGGCAAGCTGACCGGAGGCTTCTCGGCGCACCCCAAGGTCGACCCGCGGACCAACGAGCTGGTGTTCTTCGACTACTCCATCATGCGGCCGCCGTTCCTGCGCTACGGCGTGGTGAACGCGCAGGGCGAGCTGGTGAAGTACGAGGTCATCGAGACGCCGACGCCGCACATCCTCCACGACATGGCGATCACCGAGCACTACTCGGTGCTGCTCGACCTGCCGCTCGGCTGGGACAAGGAGCGGCTCAAGCAGGGCAAGCGGAAGATCGGCTTCGACCGCGAGACGCCGAGCCGGCTGGGGGTGATTCCCCGCCACGGGAGCGCGAAGGACGTGCGCTGGTTCGAGGCGGAGCCCTGCTACTGCTACCACACCATCAACGCGTACGAGCTGGGCGACGAGGTGGTGCTGGTCGCCTGCCGCGTGAAGGACCCGATTCCGGCGAAGCGCACCGACACCGAGAAGATGGCGCGGCTCGACACCATCGAGTTCGTCCCGCACCTCTACGAGTGGCGCATGAACCTGAAGACCGGGAAGCTCACCGAGCGGCAGCTCGACGACGCGGTGACCGAGTTCCCCCGGGTCAACGACACGCGGCAGGGGCAGCGGCTGCGCTACTCGTACAACCCGGTGGTGGCGCCCCGGGCGGCGCTCGCCTTCGAAGGGTTCATCAAATACGACCTGCTCGAAGGCAAGCAGTCGCGGTGGACGGTGCCGGCGGGCTGGTGGGCGGGCGAGGCGAGCTTCGCGCCCCGGCCGGGCGCGCGCGACGAGGACGACGGCTGGCTGGTGACCTTCGCCACCAACCCCGGCACGCAGAAGTCGGCGTGCTTCGTGCTCGACGCCAAGGCGCCGGAAGCCGGGCCCATCGCGACCATCGCCCTGCCCCAGCGCATCCCGCTGGGGTTCCATTCCACCTGGTGCCCGGGCGCCTGACGGCGAATCAGCGCAGGTACCGGCCGAAGAACTCGAGCGTGTGCTTCATCAGCGGCTCGAAGCCGCGGCCGTCGTTGTAGACCTCGTGGTGCTTGAGGCCTTCGAGCGCCACGAGCTGCTTGGGCTCGCGGGCCTTGGCGTAGAGGCTGGTGAGCTCGCCCTTGGACACCAGGGCGTCTTCCGACGGGTAGATGAAGAGCGACGCGCCGGGCGAGATGGTGTGCGCCACGTCCTCGGGCTTGAAGGCGAAGAGGTCGGCGAGCGACTCGAAGGTGATCTCCAGCTTCCAGGTGGGGAAGTGGGGCGCGTCCTTCACCAGGAGCGCGCAGGTGTCGGGGTCCGACGAGAGCAGCCGCGGCACGGAGATGGTGGTGACCTTGCCGGTGGCGACGAACTCGCGCTTGGCGGCGTCGACCTTGGCGCGGAACTTCGCGAAGTCGGGGAAGTTGCTCCAGACGCGCTCGAGGTCGGCGGGCCCGGCGACGGCGACCACGGCCTTCACGCGGGCGTCGGTGCCCGCGGCGGCGGCGGCGACGCTGCAGCCGAGCGAGATGCCGAGGAGGCCGAGCTTGGAGGCGTCGACCTCCGGCACGGTCTCGAGGAAGGTGAGCGCGTTGCGCACGTCCTGGACCTGGGCCTGGGGGACCAGGCGCAGGCGGGGCTCGCCGCCCGACTCGCCGAAGTAGCGGTAGTCGAAGTTCAGGGTGACGTAGCCGGCGCGGTTGAGCGCCTCGGCGTTGCGCGGCAGCCAGACTTCCTTGGTGAGAGAGAAGCCCTGGCAGCAGATGACGGCGGGGCGGCGCTCGCCGGGGGCGAGGCCGTCCGGCAGGCGGAGGATGCCCGCCATGGGGATGCCTTCGGAGAAGAACTGAACGCGGCGTTCCATGGGCGGGCGCTCGCGGTGGCTCAGGGCCGCTGCTTCATCATCGCCTTCATGGCCTCGGCCTTGTGCTTGGCGTACTCGGGGTAGCGGGCCTCGGCGGCCTTCACCACCGCCTCGCCGTAGCGCTTCTTGCACTCCGCGACGTCGATGAGCTCGAGCTTCGCGAGCATGGGCGCCATCTGGGCGCGCTGGGCCTCGGGGAGCTTGCCCATCGACTCCTCGAGCTTGGCGCGCTCGCCGGCGGCCTTCTTCATCATCTCGGCGGACTTGGGGTCCTTCTCGGCGTCGATGGCCATGAAGATCTTCTCCACCGCGTCGGCCTCGGACTCCTGGAGCTTGGCCTCGGCGAGCGCGGCCTGCTTCCACTCCATGACCTTGCCCATGCGCTCCTCGGGCTTCACGCCTTCGACCTTCTTGCGCATCGCCGCGCGGTAGGTGCCCCACTTGTCGACTACGCCCGGGTCGAGCGGCGCGTCGGCGAGGGCGGCGGTGCAGGCGAGCACGGCGAAGGCAGCGGCGAAGCGGGTCATGGGCGGTCCTCGTGAAGCGAGAGGCGGCGGAGCAAGCCAGGGGTTCAGGCAAGGCGCAATGGCAGCGTTGAACACCTATCGTTCGGACCTCACACGCGGAGGCATCTTGGACTACCGGGAACACCACGAGGCGCTGCCAAAGGTCGCGAGCCAGTTGGGCACGGCGCTTCCGCGCCAGGACCACGTCGAGGACTTCTGGCCCTTGCTGGAGCGCATGCGGCAGGAGGGCGCAGTCGTCCTCCTCAAGCTCGACGGCGAGAGGAGCGGACCGGGAGCTCGGCCGTACACGACGGTCGTCTCGGGCGGCGCGCTCGGCGCCGAGCACGTGAGAACGGACGCACGGACGGTCGGGGATGCGCTCACCTTCGCGGTGGTGAGCTACTTCGGCAAAGCTGACCGCTGATCGGCGCCGAGTCGCACACTGTTCTGCCTCGGCGGCGCAAGCACTCCTCTGCCGGGAGCGCTCCTCGTCGCAGCAAAGGCACGAGGAGGGGGAGGGGTACCGCCAGCGCCATCAGCGAAGGTACGCGTCCTCCGCTCCCGCGGCGGACAGGCTCGACGAGGCCCAGGAGAGGAGCCGGGCGGGACCAGGTTTTTCAACTACACCAAACATGAGCGCATCATCGCAAAGATTGATGCCATTTTATTGCATTGATGGTCTCAAGTTTGGTGTCACTGAAAAACCAGGGCCGGCCCCGCTCCAGCACGTCGGCACACCCGGACTCGGCCTCACTCTTGCAGCTTCCCTGGCTTCGAGCCGCGCCGGCCGGGCTCATCTGCTGCGCCGCCGCGCGGATTCCTCGACTCAGGGCACCACGAGGGACACCGGCGCCGACGTCCTCGAGCAGTCCTTCCCTCGCAACCCGAGCGGGTACTCGCCCTTCACCAGCCCCTTCGGAATCCGCCCGCTCCACCGCCCCGAAGCGGCGTCGAAGAACGGCTGCTCCAGCGCCACCGGCCCCGCCACCACGTCGAGCAGCTGCTCGAGGTGCTCCCCCTCGAGGACCACCACGTCGTCCCGGGTCGAGGGCGTCGACACCGTGCGCACCACCGGCCGCGCCCGGCCCTCGTCACACACGTAGAACGCGCTCTCCCGGAACGCGTTCCCACCGCGCGCGTCGCGGAGCACCACGTAGAGCTGCCCTTCCCTTCTCTCGGGCAACGGATCCTTCGGCTCCTCTCCGCCCGGCGGCGAGAAGCGGTCTTCCACGTCGCTGTCCAGCGCCAGCCGCGGCTGCGAGAAGCGCCCCGACGTCGAGTACCACGCGCTGATGAGCCGCTCGGTCTTCGATTCCACCGTGCCGTCGGGCTGCGTCTGCGTGTACGGCTCGAAGCTCGCCTCCGTCGCCTCCAGCGCCACCACGCTGTCTTCACCCTGCTTCACCAGCGCGTGCGCCCCGGGAGCGATGGCCTCGCCGCCCACCAGGAGCCGCGCCGGCACCGGGTTGGTGTTCCGCATCTCGCCTTCGCGCACCACGATGCGGAACAGCGTCACCACCGCCTTCACCTCGCCCGACTGCACCTTCTTGAAGACCTCGCCCAGCTGATCCGGCGGGACCGTGTCCGCCACCGCCAGCGCCAGCACCTGCCCCACCGTGCCCTTGAGCCGCCGCGGGTCGCCTTCCGGCAACACCGAGAACAGGTCCTTCGACACCGCGTAGCGCGCCTGGTCGTTGAAGCCGATGAGGTGGACGCCTACCGGCAACATTCCGCTCGAGCCCGCGCTCGCCAGGTCCTGCAGCACCGTCGGGTTGCTGCACGCGCTGCGGCCTTGGCCGAACGGGTCGGGGTCGCACCCCAGCCACACGATGGTCGGCGGCGCCGAACGCGTCGGGTCCTTCACCAGCGCGGTGAGCGTCGCCGCCTCGCCCGGCCGCAGCTCCGCCGGCTCCGCCTTCACGCCGAGCACCCGCAGGTCCACCACCACCGTCTCCGGGAGGAACGCCTCGCCGCAGCCGGCGAGCAGCAGGCAGAGGAGCGCGCGCTTCACCACTCACCTCGCACGCCCAGCACCGGGAGAATCGGCAAGCCCGTCACGTACTGCTGCTGCGTGTAGTCGTAGTTGTACGAGACCGCCTCGACGTTGCGCCGGTTGGTCACGTTCTGCACGTCGAGGTACAGCGCCAGCATCCAGTCCTTGAAGACGAAGCGCTTGTCGAGCCGCACGTCGAGCTGGAAGAAGTCCGGCAGGCGCCGGCTGTTGGGCGTGCCGAACAGCGGGAAGTGGTAGTTGCCGTTCGCGTCGTAGAGCGCCCCCACGTAGGGCGTCGAGAGCGCGCCCGACGTGTAGCGAATCTTCGCCCCCAGGATGAAGTCGAACGGCAGCTTGTAGCTCGCCAGCGCCACCAGGTTGTGCGGCTGGTCCAGCGGCGACGGGCCGTACTGCTTGCCCTGGAAGTAGTCGCGCTCGGTGCGGCTCAGCGAGTACGCCACCCAGCCGAAGAAGTTCTTCGTCAGCTGGTGCCGCAGGAGCACCTCCATGCCGAAGCTGCGGCCGAAGCCCGTCGAGGTGTAGTTGAGGTCCGTCGCCGAGGTGCTCACGTCGCCCGAGTCGAGCGCCAGCGTCTGCCGCGACTGGTCGAAGAGGCTCTTGTAATAGAACTGCACGTCGAGGCTGATGGCCTCGGTGAAGCGCTGCTCCGCCCCCACCATCAGCTGCCGCGCCCCTTCCGGCTTCAGGTTCGGGTTGCCGAACTTCTGCAGGAGCTGGCCCTGCCGGTAGTCGGGCGGCTGGTGGTACAGCCCCGCGGCCGCCTTCAGCGTCGTCGGCTCGAAGACGTTCCAGAACACCGCCAGCCGCGGGTCGACCCACGCCTTCCCCATCGTGGTGTCGCCGTCGAAGCGCACCCCGCTCACCACCTTGAGCGCCGGCACCGGCTTCCACACCGCGTCGAGGAAGAGCCCCGGCTCCACCGCGCTCTGCGCCGCGTCCTCGCGGATGAGCTGGCGCGACAGGAACGGATCCGGAATCTGGTCCAGCTTGAAGACCGGCGGGCTCTGCAGGCTCACCTTGCCCGGCAGCGCGAGCACGTCGAGCCCCAAGCTCAGCGCCAGGTGCTCGTCGGGCAGCTCCCGCGTCACCACGTGCCGCATCTGCACCGGCACCGTCGTCGCGTCCGCGAAGAGGTCGCTCCCCGCGCTGAAGCGCACCTGGTCGAGCCCCACCGAGGTGCGCATGCGGTAGCTCACGCCGTCGGCGAGCGGCCAGTCGAGCCCCACCACCGCGCGCTGGTAGGCGATGAAGGTGCCGAACTCCCCGCGCCCTTCGGGGTCGAGCGCCGGGTTCGGCAGCAGCACCTTCAGCGCGTCCGACGAGCCGAAGTAGCTCACGAAGAAGCGCTTGCGGGCATCGGGGGGCTTCCACTCCGCGCGCACCTGCCAGTCGGCGTACCGCGGCGCCACCGTGAAGCTGAGCGCCTCCTTCGCCTTCACGAAGGCGCCCAGCACCGCCGGCAGGAGGATGTCGATGTAGCTGCGACGCACCGACACCGCCGCGCTCCAGCTCTGCGAGAGCGGCATCTCCACCAGCGCCGAGGCGTCGACGACGTTCACGTCGGCGTAGCCGTGCACGCCCTTCTGCGACGGCGTGCGCGCGGTGGCCTCCACCAGCCCGCCGATGCTCCGCCCGTACGGCACCCCGAAGCTGCCTGGAGAGAACGAGAGGTCCTGCAGCAGGTTCGCGTTGTACGTCGCGAAGAGCCCGCCGAAGTGGAACAGCAGCGGAATGAACGTCTCGTCGACGTAGGTCCGCGTGTCCCACGGCTTGCTGCCCCGCACCACCAGGAGCCCGATGCCGAACGGCGCCCGCGCCACCCCGGGCAGGTTCTGGATGACCTTGAACGCGTCGCCCTGCGTGCCGGGGATGAGGCGAATCTCTTCCTGCCGCAGGGAGATCTGCGCCACCTCCTTGCGCTCCTTCTTCCCGCGCACCACCGTCTCGCCGCCGCCGTAGACCTCGCGGCGCACGTGGTACGTCACCTCGGTGCGCGTGCCGGGCACGAAGTCCTCGCGCTCCACGTAGCGCGCGTGGTCCACCGCGCTCACCGTCACCTGCTGCTGGCCTTCGGGCACTCCGCGCAGCTCGAAGCGGCCGTCGTCGCCCGTCACCACCTCGAGCCCGCCCACCGAGACGATGGCGCCCCCGAGCGGCTCGCGCGTGCCGCGCTCCACGATGCGCCCGGAGAAGACCGCCTCCAGCCCAGCGTCGGGCACCTCCGCCACCGGCGCCGGACGGAAGAGGAACTCGTAGGAATACGACAGCCGCACCGCCGCGGGCACCCCGTCGACCTCCGCCGGGGTGAACTCGAACTGCCGCACCGCCTCCAGCGCCGCCAGGTCGAACTCCGCGCCCGCCGAGGTGGTGACGCGCACGTCGAGCACCTTGCCGTCGGCGCCGAGGTCGAGCTCCATCACCACCGTGCCGCTCGCCCCCGCGTCGGCGAGCGCCGGCGGGAACCGCGCTTCCACCTGGCGCACCAGCGCCGGCGCCTTGGTCAGCACACCCGCTCCGCCGTCGGCCTGGCCGAGGGCGAGCACCACGAGGAACGCGAAGGGCACCGGGCTGCTCTACGTGGCGCTGAAGTCGCTCGCGTCGGCCGTCTGCACCGGAACGAGCTTCGCGAGCGCGGTGGGGTCGGTCACGTGCGGCGTGCCGTCCTCGAAGATGGCCGGGGGCATCGGCAGCGCGCCCTGCCGGCCGCACACCACGTTGCCCGCGTCGTCGATGTGGCCGAAGACGAAGATGCGCTGGTCGGCGTACTTCTGCGGCGCCGACACGTCGCCCTGGTAGCTGTGCCGCTGGCCGTGCGCCATCTCGAGCTGCGGGTTGCCCGGCGTCTGCTTCGCCAGCATCCAGTAGTTCTCCGGCAGCTCGTCGTACACCAGCTTCCCGTTCTGCTCCTTCACCGCCCCGGGGAGGATGATGCCCAGCCGGCCGCCGACCTGGTTGCCCACGCCGAGGTCGCCGAAGGGCGACAGCCGCGCCTTGAGCGTGGGGTTGGTGATCTCCACGTCCTGGTCCGGCAGCACCCGCAGGATGAGCTTGTCGCCCAGCAGCGCCAGCCGCCCCGACACGAAGTCCTTCGGGGTGCCAGGCGCGAACGACTGCACCGCGAGCTGCGTCGGGCTGGCGGTGGCGAACGCGCGCAGCGTCACCGTCATGCCCTGGAACGCCTTCAGGCAGTTCGCTTCCAGGTAGCGGTGCTGCACGTAGAGGTGGCCGGTGCCTTCCTGCTTGATGGCCGGAGAGACCAGCTCGTACGTCGTGCCGTCGGCGGTGGTGAGCAGCGGCCGGTCGGTGTTGCCCGGCGCCGCGGTCGAGATGCCGATGCGCCCGGTGATGGTCACCGGCGCCACCGGGCCCGCGGTGAAGCCCAGCGTCGCCGCGCGCGCGGCCTGCGTCTGCGCCAGCTCGACCGCCGAGAGCAGCGCCTGCTGCGAGGTCGCGAACTGCTTCAGCGCGTCGCCGGACGCGGGCCCCTGCTCGAAGAGCGACTGCAGCTGGCTGAAGACCGGCCCTTGCAGCCCGGCGCTCTTCGCCAGGCGCAGCGTGTAGTCGGCGGCCTCGGTCGGCGCGGCGGCGAAGAACTTCGCGAGCTCGGCGGCGGAGCGGGAAGAGGCGGCGAAGGCGGTCGCGGCAGGGCTGATCATGGCTGGAAACCAGAGCGTTACTCGAAGGGCCCCGCACCGCCAAGTCCCCGCCCGGGGGAGGACTTCCGCGCGTGACGGGTGGACCCGGCTTCGGCATAAGGCGCCCCATGGTGAAACTCCTCTCCACGCTCGCCCTGGGAACCGTCTTCCTCGCCTGCTCCGGCTCCGGCGGCGGCGGGTCAGGCGGCGGCTCCGGCGGTAGCGGCGGTAGCGGCGGCTCGGGCGGCGGCTCGGGCGGCGGCGCCGCGAGCTGCTCCGGCCCCATCAGCTGCAACCAGCCGAGCGACCACCTCTGCGACGAGTACCCCGCCCCCACCGCCACCCAGTGCGCCGACCTCCCGTCGTCGTGCGCCAACCGCAGCGGCACCTACGCCAAGCCCGCCGCCTGCCCGAGCACCGGCTTCAAGGGCAAGTGCACCATTCCCGGCGGCCTGGTGACGCGCTTCTACGACCCGCGCGGCGACTCCACCGACCAGAGCTTCTGCACCGGCACCGCCGGCGGCGCCTGGTCCACCACCTTCTGAGCGGAGCCCCTTCGTGAAGCGCATCGCGGTGCTCACCAGCGGAGGAGACGCGCCCGGCATGAACGCCTGCCTGCGCGCGGTGGTGAAGACCGCCGCCGCCAAGGGCGCCCACGTCTTCGGCGCGCTCGACGGCTACGACGGGCTGGTCGACGGCAACTTCCGGCAGCTCACCGTGGACCGCGACGGCGGCGCGGTGGGCGCCGACCCCGAGGTCGACGCGGAAGGCGGCCACGGCGGCACGCTCATCGGCTCCGCGCGCTCGGCCCGCTTCCGCGAGGCGAAGGGCCGCGCCCAGGCCGCCGCCAAGCTCAAGGAGAAGGGCCTCGAAGGGCTGGTGGTCATCGGCGGCAACGGCAGCCTCACCGGCGCCCAGGCGCTGGCCACCGAGCACGGCGTCCGGGTGATGGGCATCCCCGCCAGCATCGACAACGACCTCGGCTGCACCGCGACCTGCCTGGGCGTGGACAGCGCGCTCAACACCATCGTCGAGGCCTGCGACAAGATCTCCGACACCGCGCGCGCCCACCGCCGCGCCTTCGTGGTGGAGGTGATGGGCCGCCAGTGCGGCTACCTCGCCATGGCCAGCGCCATCGCCGTGGGCGCCGACGCCGCGCTCATCCGCGAGCAAGGCAAGAGCGAGGACGTGCTGGTCGACGAGGTGGCCGCGGTGCTCCGCCGGGGCTTCACCCGCGGCAAGCGCCGGCAGCTCATCATCAAGGCCGAAGGCGTCGAGGTGCCCACCACGCGCCTGGTGCGCCGGGTGGAAGCGCTGCTGCTCCCCGAGCTGCCCGCGGTGGAGATCCGCGCCACCGTGCTCGGTCACGTGGTGCGCGGCGGCAACCCCAGCTACCTCGACCGCATGGTGGGCGGCCGCTTCGCGCTCGCCGCGGTGCAGGCGCTCTTCGCCGGCGTCAGCGGGGAGATGGTCGCCTGGCAGCCCCAGGTCCCGGGCGGCATCCCCACCGAGGACTCCTCGGTGCAGCGCTTCCCCTTCGCGCGCATGCTGGAAGAGACCACCGCGCTCATCGACGGCTCGAGCCCGGTCACCCAGCGCCGCCTCGCCTTGATGGAGCGCGCCGCGGGCGTGCTGCAGATCTGACCATGGCACTCATCATCTTCACCGACGGCGCGTGCCGCGGAAATCCAGGGCCCGGCGGCTGGGGCGCGCTCCTCAAGTGGGGCGAGCAGGAGAAGGAGCTCTGGGGCGGCGAGCACGACACCACCAACAACCGCATGGAGCTGCTCGCGGTCATCTCCGCGCTCCAGGTCCTCACCCGGCCGGTGCAGGCGCGGGTGCACACCGACAGCACCTACGTGATGCAGGGCATCACCAAGTGGATACACGGGTGGAAGAAGAACGGCTGGCGCACCTCGAGCAAGGAGCCGGTGAAGAACGTCGACCTCTGGCAGGCGCTCGACGCCGCGGTCGCCCAGCACCAGCTGCAGTGGCAGTGGGTGAAAGGCCACTCCGGCGACGCAGGGAACGAGCGCGCCGATGCGCTCGCCAACCGCGGCATCGAGGAGCTGCTCCAGCGCCGGCGCTGAAGGCTTGAGCAGCCTCGCGGCCCGGGTAACGTGCGCGGCATGCGCCTGCTCTGCCTCGCTCTGGTCACCGCCGCCCTCACCGCTTCCGCTCAGGACTTCAACGCGCAAGACGGCAACGCCTCGGCGTCCACCTCGGGCAACCGGGGCCACTTCACCTTCCGCGGCGGGCTCAGCTTCGACGTCAACCGCTCCTTCAACCTGGGCGGCAGCCTGTCGGGCGGCGCGGCGACCATCGGCCTCAACGGCGGCGTCGGCTACTACGTGCTCGAGAACCTCACCGCCGACCTGGACCTCAAGGGCTCCCTGAGCTTCTCGAACCCCATCACCGGGGCCTTCGAGCTGATCCCCGGCGCGCGCTTCATGCCCATTCCGCAGGTGCAGCTGCACGTCGGTCTGCCCATTCCCATCGCGCCGGTCTTCGGCCTCGGCATCCTCGGCGGCGCGGCCTACGTGCAGCCGCTGGGCGACCGCGTCTCGCTCGTCGCCGGCGTCGACTACACGTACTACCTGACCGACGCGTACCGGCTCGCCGCGCCGTACGGCCGCATCGACGTGCACGGCGGGGTGCAGACCAGCTTCTGAAGCGTCAGGGCAGCGCGCGCAGCACCACGTCGAGCGTCGCCGGGTCGCGCCACACCATGAGGTGCGTCTTCGGGGTCGCGTCGTGCACCACTTCGCGCGCCAGCCCTTCGGGGTGCGCCGGCACCATGCCGTCGTTGTCCTCGCCCACGCCGTCCACCCGCGCGAGCAGCGCGTGGTTGAGCGCGAAGAGCGGCTCCACCTTGTCGCCGCCGCCCTTGGCGCTCGCCGCGTAGGCGAGGTCGACGTGGCGCGCCTCGAGGCCGAGCTCGCGCCGCCAGGCCGCCATGCTGTCGGGGTCGGTGGACTCGAACGTCGCGCGCCCGCCTTCGGGGTCGAGCGCCTGCAGCAGCCGGCCCATGCCCGGCGCGAAGCGCTCCGCGGCGGTGTGCTGGTCGGGGTCGGTGAGGTCGGCGGGGGCGTTCACCGCGTCGGAGAAGGGCGAGCCGCCGAGGGCTCCGGAGAGCGTCACCACCCGGTCGATGGCGTCCTTCACCCCGGCCGCTTCCAGCCGCGCGCGCGCCGCCACCACCGCCGGCGCCCCGGCGCTGAAGCCCACCACCGTGGTCTCCGCGCTGCGCAGCGTCTTGTTCTTGAGCCCCGGCGCCCCGGCCCGCAGCGCGCCGAACTGCTGCGACAGGTCCTCGAGCTGCTCCACCAGCACGTCGGACGCCTGCGGCCAGGTGAGCGACTCGGGCGCGAGGTTGCCGATGGCCCACAGCTTCCCGCGCAGCTCGGGCGGCACCGGCACGCCTTCCACCTCGGTGAGCGGGCGCAGCCGGTGGCCGTCGGGCCCCGAGGTGTTGGAGCCAGCGACGATGACCGCGCCCCGGGTGTGCTGCGCCGCGCGGAAGAGGAACGCCGCCGAGGGGCCGAGGTTGAAGGTGCCGTTCACCAGCACCGTCACGTCGCCCAGCGACGCCCACGCGCCCGAGCGGCCGCGCACCGCCGGAGAGGCGAGCACCCGGGCGGCCTCGTCCTTGGTCGACGGGTCGTACGTGCCGGTCACCACCGCGAGCGCGTGCGCCAGCGGCCCGTGGAGCGAGCCGGCGAGCGCCTTGTCCATGAGCGCCTTCGCCAGCCCGCCGCCGTCGCGCCGGCTCGACTCCAGGCGACTCAGCTGGGCGCCGAACGCGGTGAGCGGCGTCTCGGTGCGCGCGAGGTGCGCGAGCAGGTAGGCCCGCACCGCCGGGTTCTCCCGCGACGCGAGCGCCATCGCCTGCGCGCGCAGCAGCTTCACCGCCTCGTCGCGCGCCGCGGGGGGCGAACCCTGGAGCCGGAGCGCCGACCACAGCGCCGCGACCGAGGCGTCGGCCGAGCGGCCGTCGACCACGTCGCGCACCACCTTGTCGGGCAGCCGCGCCCCGTGCCGGGACAGCTCGTAGAGGACCGGCCCCACCCCGAGCTGACCGGTCGCCGCCTCGCCGACGAGCGCCAGGATGCGCCGCTCGTCGCGCCGGCCGGTGGGACCTTCGAGCAGCTGTGCCAGCCGCCCGGCCTCGTCCACCGGGGAGGCCGCGGCGTCGAAGACCGGACGCGCCGGCACCGAGGCCCGGGCGGCCGCCGGGAGCACCGGCGCGAGGAGCCCCTGGTCGCGGACCGGGGCCTCGAGCCCGGGGCGGCGGGCAGTCGCGGGTCGGGCGCGCGCAGGAACCCCTGTCGTCCCGGTCGTTTGGGTGACTGGAGCGGACCTGGGAGCGAGTTGAACGCGGGCCATGCGGAACCGTCACCTGGATTGACGGCCCGGGCGACGGACCGTCGCGGCCCCGAAACGTCAGCCGCGCTGACGACGCTAGCGGATTCCCCAGAGCACCGCTGCCACGGTCCCCGTGGCCCCCGCCCCGAGCGCGGCGACGAGCGACGCGGTGGCGAGGGTGTTGCCCCGGGTGGCGAGCGCCTGCAGCTCGGCGTCGGTGAGCGTGGTGCCGGTGCCGTCGACCGCCGGGACCTTGGAGCGCTCGTACTGCCCGCGCACGCTCTCCGCGGCGATGGCGCAGCCGATGGCCACCGCGGCCGCGGCCACGGTGACGCCCGTCGCCACCACCGCAGGCACCGCGCTGCCCTTCTCCGCCGGCGCCACCACCTCCGGGCCTTCGGGCTTCTCGGGCGGCGTGAGCTCCGCGCGCGTCGGCGCATCGGCCGGCTTCACCTCGGCGGCCTTCAGCTCCGCGGCCCTCGCCTCCACCGCCTTGGCCACCGCCCGCGCGAAGAGCGTCACGTTGACCGCGAGGCTCGACTCCACCTTGATGGCGTCGGCGTCGAAGTCGGCGACCGCGAGCGCGGGGCCACCGCCAGGGGTGATGGCTTCCAGGTGCACCGCGAGCCGGCTCTCCAGCCGGCCCACGTCGACGCTCACCAGCACCGCGTGCTCGCCGAGCAGCACCGCGAGCTGCTTGAGGCAGGGGCTCGCGCCCTGGCAGCGCTTGGGGTCGCCGAAGCCGGTGACGGCGATGGCCGAGGCGGCCTCTTCCGGAGCGCGCACGCCGGCGACGCCCTCGCGCTTGAGCGCCTGCTGCACCGACAGCGCGACCTGGGCGCTCGACTCGGCGGCGCCGGGCCGCTCCGACGTCACCGCCACCGCCACCGGGTCGGCGGCGTGCAGCACCAGGGTCAGGGCATGGAAGAGCATCGTTCAGTACGCACAGTAGTCGGGACCGCCGCCGCCGGAGCAGGCATTGACCTGCACCCAGCGCTGCTTGGGCGCGCACTGCGACACCGAGGTGTACGGGCCGCAGAGCAGCCGCCCCGGAATGCCCGACGCGCCGTCGTAACAGCCCTGGCCGTGCGGGCAGTTGCCCTGGCCGATGCACTCGCAGCGGCCGCTTTCCAGGGTGCCGCCACAGGTCAGCGCGCCGCCGCCGCGGTCGACGTTGTTGGGCCGGCAGATGTTCCCCGAACCGCCGGTGGCGATGCACGCCGAGCCGCAGCCGCCGCAGTTGTCGACGTCGTTGGAGATGTTCTTGGGCGAGCCCCCGCAGCAGCGCTGGTACGCCTTGCCGCCCCACTCGGTGCCGTCGGGCTGCGCCGTGCCGTTGCCGCAGGTCTTGTTCGACGCGCACACGCCCTTGGTGCAGGGGTTGGAGTTGCCGGTGCACGCGGCGCCGGTGTTCGCCGCGTACGCGCAGGTGCCGGTGCTGCTCTGGCAGACGCCCGGCTTCTCGCAGAGCCCCGGCGCGGCGCAGACCACCGCGGTGCCGACGCAGGCGCCGGTCGAGGTGCACTTGTCCGTCTTGGTGCACGCGTTGCCGTCGTCGCACGGCGAGCCGCCGGGCAGCTTCTGGAATTCGCAGCCGCCGTCGGTCGCGCAGACCCCCACCGGCTGGAGACAGCTGCCGGGCGGAGCCATGCACTGCTTCACGGCGCCGCTCTGACAGGTGCCGCTGCTGCAGCTGTCGCCCACGGTGCACGGGTTGCCGTCGCTGCACGGGCTGCCGTTGGACGACGGGGGGTAGTCGCACACGCCCTGGGTGCAGGCGCCGCCCGCCTGGTGGCACATCGGCGGCGCGGAGCACTGGCTGGGGGTGCCGCCGGCGCACTTGCCGCTCTGGCAGCGCTCGCCCGCGGTGCACTGGTCGCCGTCGTTGCAGGCGACGCCGCCGCAGTCGCCGTCGGCACAGTCCATGGCCCCGTCGCAGTCGTCGTCGACGCCGTCGTCGCAGGCGACCTCGCTCGCCGCACAGCTGACGCAGGTGGCGTGGAGGCAGCGCACGCCGCCGTCGCAGGTGAGCCCGGAGCACGAGAGGTCCTGACACTGGCTGCCCTGGCACACCTGCCCGGCGTCGCAGGGGGTAGCGCCGCAGCTGGTGGCGACGCAGTTGCCCTGAGCGCAGGCGAAGCCTTCGGGACAGACGACGAAGGCGCAGGCCTGCGAGAGGCACTGGGCCTCGTAGCAGACCGCCCCGGCGGCGCAGGTCACCCCGGGGCACGACTGAGGCAGGCAGCCGCCGTTGGCGCAGCGCTCACCCTCGCGGCAGGTGACTTCCTCGCACGGGCGGACCACGCAGGTGCGCTCGACGCACTTCTGATTCGCGGCGCACACCACGCCGCCGCACGTCTGGCCGGCATCGGCGCCGCCATCGCCGGGCACGCCGCTGCAGTCGGCGCGGCACAGCGCGTCGGCGCAGCAGCTCTGCCCCGACGGGCAGTCGGCGGGGACGTCGCAGTGGGCGCCCACCAGCTCACCGGGGTCGATGCACCGGCAGCCGGGAAGCACGGCGACCGCGGCGAACAGGAGAGCGAAGGCGCGCAACGCGTCGCACCCTAACTCATGGCCGCAGCAGGCGCTCGAAGGCCTCGATGCTGGCGGCGACCCGGCGCAGCTCGTCGCCGGTGTGGGCCGCCTCCACGTCGCGGCGCAGCTGGGCGAGGAGCCGGCGGTTCACCTCGTCGACGTCGCCGCGGCCCTTCTCGTTGGCGCGCAGCAGCTTCTCGGCCGCGGTCAGGCGAGTGCGCAGCGCGGCCTGGGTGAGCCTCGGCGTGGGCTTCGGCCTGGGGTGGCCGCCGGCGCCCGGCAGGTCGGGCTCGGGGGTGTTGGAGTCGGGGCCGATGGCCACCGCGGCGTCGGGCGGCTCGGGCAACTCCGCAGGCGCCCCGGCATCGTCCGGCGGGACCTCGGGCTGCGGCACCGGGCGCGGGTCGGTCGCCGGGTCCAGTGCCACCACCGCCGGCTCCTCGTGCATCCAGAGCCCGACGAGGCCGCCGGCGGCGACGAGCGCCGCGGCGCCCAGGGCGAGGCCGAGGCGCCGGCGCGCGGGCACGAGGCCGGCCTCGATGGCGATGGCCTCGGTGGCGCCGCCGTGCGCCGAGACTGCCGTGCTCGCGGCCGACGGGGTCGACACCAGTCGACGGCCGGCCGGCGCGGTGACGTCGGCCTCGGAGGCGGCCGACTCCAGGGCGGCGCGGAAGCTGGCGACCGACGGGAAGCGGCGGTCGGGGTCCTTGGCGAGGCAGCGGTCGACGACGCGCACCACGGCTGTGGGCAGAGAAGGGACGCGCTCCTCGAGCGGCACGTGGGGCTTCTTGACGATGGCGAAGGCGAGCTCCATCACCGACTGCTGCTCGAAGGGCAGCGCCCCGGACAGCATCTGGTACAGCACCACGCCCAGCGCCCAGAGGTCGATGCGCGCGTCGGGCTCCCGCTTGGGGTTGACCTGCTCGGGCGCCATGTACTGCGGCGAGCCCATGATGACGCCCACGGTGGTGCCGCGCAGGCCCTTCTCGACGTCGGGGTGGAAGGACTTGGCGATGCCGAAGTCGAGCACCTTCACGGTGGCGTGGCCGCCGGGCTCCTCGGCGAGGAAGAGGTTCTGGGGCTTGAGGTCGCGGTGGATGATGCCCTGCCGGTGCGCTTCCTCGAGCGCCTCGCTGGTCTCGCGCATCACCAGCACCGACTCCTCGACGCTGAAGCGCCCTGCGCGGGCGAGGCGCTGGGCGACCGTCTCGCCGCGCAGGTATTCCATCGCCAGGTACGGCGTGCCCGACGCGAGGGTGCCCAGATCGAGCACGCGGCAGACGTGCGGCGTGCGCAGGAGTGCGGCGGCGCGCGCCTCGCGCAGGAAGCGGTCGACCGCCTGCGGGTCGGCGGCCACCTCGGGGAGCATCAGCTTGAGCGCGACCTTCTGGTTGAGGTGAATCTGATCCGCCTCGTAGACGCAGCCCATGCCGCCCTTGCCGAGCACGCGCGCGACCCGGTAGCGGCCGTCGATGACGTCGCCCACCGAAGGGAGCGCCTCGGTGATGCGCACTTCCTCGGTGGGCGCGCGGCGGGCGGGCGTCGAGGCGCGGCGCTGGCGCACCAGATCGCTCACCAGCGCGCGACAGTCGCCGCAGGTGTCGAGGTGGGCCTCGAGCGCTTCCCGCTCGCTGCTGCTGCCGCCTCCGCCGACGAAGGTGGCGAGCGCCTGCTCGTCGGGGTGGCCCATCAGCCGGGTCCGGCGCTCACTTGGGCTCGGCGCCCTTGGGAGGCGTGAGGAAGAAGCCCG
The DNA here is from genome assembly GCA_019694595.1 of Myxococcaceae bacterium. Classification (GTDB taxonomy): domain Bacteria; phylum Myxococcota; class Myxococcia; order Myxococcales; family Myxococcaceae; genus JAIBBQ01. Next base: position 28,495 of record JAIBBQ010000008.1, on the reverse strand, counting down.
CGCTCAGGTCGAGGCGGCTCTGCACCACGCGCATCAGGCTGTCGACTTCCATGCGCGGGATGCCGGTGCGCCGGCCGATCTCGTCGCGGGTGGTGGTCATCACCTGCTGCCGCGCTTCGAGCAGCCAGCGGGCGGCGGTGGCGCGGTGCACCTGGTAGAGCGCGCCGAGTTCCTCGAGCGAGAGGTCGTCGAGGTAGTGCTGGCGCAGGAGGTTGCGCTGCCGGGGGGTGAGGCTCTGGATGGCGAAGCGGAAGACCTCGCTGAACTGGCCCTTGTACTTGGCCTTGAGCGACTCCAGCTCGGCGTCGCGGTCGGGGCCGGGGAGCCCGAGCAGCACCTCTTCGTCGGCCGGGGGAGCGGCGCGGTTTCGCTGCACCCGGTCGAGCGCGGCGCGGGTGAGCAGCACGCGCAGCCAGCCCTGGATCGGACCGCGGGCGGCGTACTGCGCGAGCTTCTTGCCCTTGGCGCCTCCGACGAGCAGCGCGGTGAGCGTGTGCTGGGCGAGCTCTTCCTGGTCTTCCCGCGAGAAGCGGAAGTGGGCGAGCTGCTGGAGCTGGCCGACGATCATCTTCCGCAGCTCGGCCTGCGCGGGGGCGTCGTTCGCCAGGCAGGCCATGGCCAGGTAGAGGTCGGGGCCGAGCGGCGCGGGGGCTTCGGGGTCATCGGGGTCGAGGAGCGAGGACCAGCGCGCCTTGAAGGCCTTGCCGTCGAGCGTCACCGAGGGCCACGCAGCCCTGGCTTCCTGCAGCGCCTGATCCGCTGGGGCGGGCGTCGGCATGCGGGGGTCGAGTCTGACACATCGTGCGGGCGCTCCAAGCCCTCGACGCTCAGCGCCCCAGGCGCAGGCCGAGCCACGACGAGAGGAAGACGCCCACCAGGAAGAGCGCCGGCGCGCCCAGGGCCAGGGTGAGCCACCACCACCGCCCGGAGCGGGCGAGCCCGTCGATGGGCGCCTCGCGCGGGCGGTCGCCGTCGAAGCGGGTGAGCTCGACCTTGAGGGTGGACGGCAGCAGGGGCGGTGGGGCCACGGGCTACTTCCACACGGAGGCGAACCCGGTCGGGTGCTGGCCGGGGTTGTGCTGCATGAACGCGGTCAGCTCGCCGCTGCTCCAGGTGTGAATCCAGGGGCGGGCGGGGTCGAAGATCTGGAAGCGCCCGTGCCGGTCGAGGCCGCCGACGTAGATGAAGTGGCCGCCGGAGCTCAGCGAGCCGTTCACCACGCAGGTCTTGCCCTCGAGGAGTGCCGCGCGAACGGCAGCCGCGGTGCTGGCGCTGCTGAACTCGGCGTGGAGCCCGTCGCGGCGCGCCTGGGCGGCGACGAGGCTCGCGTTGCCGGGCACGCCGGTGTCGGGGGAAACGTGCATGGCGCGGGAGAGGCGCTCCATGGTGCCGCGCCCCCGGGACGCGACGCCCCAGGCCGCCTCGGCCATGGTGAGCGACGACGGGCCACAGGTCCAGCCGTTGGGCTGCGCGTAGTAGATGGCCGCGCGGTTGGTGCTCGCGTGGTGGCCACGCCCGCCGTGCACCGGGCGGTGGTGCACCGGGCCCGGCTTGCGCTTGCCGGCGGTGCCGCCGATGACCAGCTTCTGGCCGGGGAAGATGAGGTTGGTGTTGCGCACATGGTTGCGCTTGGCGATGGCGCTCACCGAGGTGTGGAAGTGCGCCGCGATGCTGCCGAGCGTGTCGCCGCGCTTCACCGTGTAGAGGTGAACCTTGGGCGGCGCCGGGTGCTTCTTCGTCGGGTGCGTGCCGGCGGGGTGAGAGCGCACCGGCCGCGCAGGGCCCTGGGACACGAAGTGCCCGGGAATGGTGAGGCGCTGGCCGGGGAAGATGACGTTGGCGTTCTTGATGTGGTTCGCCTTGGCGAGCGCACCGACGCTGACGTGAAAGTGGCTGGCGAGCTGGCCCAGGGTGTCGCCGCGCTTCACGGTGATGGTGAGCGGCGTACGCACGCGCTGGGCGCTGGCGGCGGTGAAGGCGTCGGCTTCGTGCGGGCTGACGGCCGGCAGCGGCTGAGCGCGCACCGGGGTGGGGCCGGTCGGAGCGGCGCCCGCGGCAGTGGTGCCAGCGGGGCGGAGGGTGAGGTCGGTGGGCTTCAGCGGCGCCAGAGTGCTCATGTCGATGTGACTCGGGCGGGCCCGAACCGTCGCCGTGATTGCGGGCGGGCCGGGGATCCGGGCGGTTGCGCAGCAGGAGCGTCACCTCGGTGTGACGTCGGAAACGAGGGCGGATCGAGGTGGCGCGTGCGCGCCCGAAGTTACCCTTCCGGTGCCAAGAGCATTGACGTCTCCCCAGGGAGAAGGGCGTGGCACACGGGCTGCTTTCCAGGATGGGAGCAAGGGGAGCAGTCCTCATCAACCGCACCATCCGGCGCCGTTCGCCGCGAGGAACGTCATGAACCAGGTTCGCGCACTCACCGCCGTCGTCGCCTGCGTGCTGGGCCTGGGGTGTGGCCCGCAGCCGGAAGGTGGCGCGGACCGGGCGGTGCTCGGGCAGGGCCTGGGCGGCGCGGCTCCCGCGAAGAACACCAGCTTCAGCTGGCAGGGGCAGCAGACCGGGTACTGGTGTGGCCCGGCGTCGACGCGCATCGCGCTGAGCGCGCACATGTCGCCTCCGAGTCAGCAGACGCTGGCGAACTTCGAAGGCACGACGACCAACGGCACGGACACCATCGCGTACATCCGCAACGCGATGAACACGTACCTGGGCGTGAACTTCTACGTCACCCACGCCATCTCGGATCCGCCGTCGCAGGCGCAGATCGACCAGCTGAAGCAGACGCTGGTGGCCTCGGTGTCGAATGGCTACGGCATGGTGGGCAACATCATCAGCGGCTGGCGGCCGCCGGGGTACCCGGGCGGGACGATCTACCACTACATCGCGATCGTCGGTTACGACCAGGACGGTGACCGCGCGCTGATCGCGGATCCGGCGGGCGGCTGTGCGGTGTGGTGCAGCGTGCCGCAGACCTACTGGGTGACGACGCACGACCTCGCGGTGTGGATCGGCGGGAGCACGGGGTACACGGGCGTCAACCTGCCCATCAAGGCCGACGCGCCGCCGAACGCGGCGCCACGCGGGTCGCTCGACGTCGCGGACCGCAACGGCGTGGGCGGCTGGTCGCAGGACCCGGACGCGCCGGGCGTGGGCATCGACGCGCACGTGTACTTCGGCGGGCCGGCGGGTGCGCAGGGCGCGGTGGGCGTGGCGCTGCACGCGAACCGCGACCGCTCGGACCTCTGCGGGCCGCTGGGCTCGTGCAACCACGCCTTCACGATGTCCGCGCCCCGCTCGCTCTGCGACGGCGCGGCGCACGAGGTGCACGCGTACGGCATCGACACCGCCGGCGGGGCGAACCCGGAGCTCGGCGGCAGCCCGAAGACGCTCACCTGCACGGTGACGGTGGCGGGCGTGAAGCGCCACGTGGTGGATCCGGCGAGCTTCGGCGCGTGGGGCCTCTCCGCGTTCCAGGACGTGGCGAAGGTGGCCGACGCGGCGCTCGACGCGCTGCCCGAGGCGCAGACCTGGCCGGCGACGCCGGAGCTGGTGCGCGGCGACGGCCGGCCGGAGGTCTACCTGCTCGACAACGGCTTCAAGCGGCACGTGACGAGCCCGGACTCGGCGGCCGCGTGGCACCTCGACCTGGGCAAGGTGAAGCTGGTGTCGGCGGCGGACATCGACGCGCTGCCCACCGCGGCGCCGCTGAGCGCGGTGCCGGAAGCGGCCGTCGGCAGTGGCCCGGCGGTGTGGGTGGTCGACGCGCCGCTGCCGTCGCTGTCGGGGCCGGTGATCCCCATCCCGACGCTGACGCGGGTGGAGCCGACGGTGAACCTCGCGCCGACCACGGCGCCGGGCATCCCGGGCACGGACTTCGGCGGCGGTGGTGGCTTCACCCAGGGCCCGACGGTGGGCTCGCCGTCGCAGGGCGGCGCGAGCGACCCGATGAACGCGGCGGGCGGCTGCTCGGCGCTGGGTGGCGCGGGCGTGCTCCCGATGCTCGCGCTGGCGCTGCTGCGCCGGGCGAAGCGCTGAAGGTCTTCCCAGGGCGCGCAGGAGTCCTCCCGGCGCGCCTGGGCAGCAGACCGCGACGTTCGACTGGCCTGGAAGGGCTGGGGGCTCGACGGCCGGCCGAGGCGTGCTGACGCAGCCGCCGGCGGTCCCCGCACCGAGCGCGCGCCGGGCGCCCCCGGCTCCCCCTCACTCCCCGAGAGGAAAGTGGCACGCCACCGCGCGGGGAGCGCCCTCGAGCGCCGGCCGCTGGGTCCGGCACCGCTGCCGATCCGGCTCACCGAGCGCGGCGTACCTCGGGCAACGGGGGTGGAACGCGCACCCCGTCGGCACGTCGAGCGGCGTGGGCAGCTCGCCCTGGAGGACGACCCGCTCCTTCACCGGCACCCCCACCCGCGGCACCGCCGACAGCAGCGCGTGCGTGTACGGGTGCCGCGGCGCCGCGAAGAGGTCCGGCGTCGGCGCCTGCTCCACCACGCGCCCGAGGTAGAGCACCGCGACCTCCGCGCACAGCCGGCGCACCACCTTGAGGTCGTGGCTGATGAGCAGCAGCGTCAGCCCGCCACCCGACGTGAGCTCGAGCAGCAGGTTGAGCAGCTGCGCCTGGATGGAGACGTCGAGCGCGGAGACCGGCTCGTCGGCCACCACCACCTTCGGCTCGGCGATGAGCGCGCGCGCGATGACCACCCGCTGGCGCTGGCCTCCCGACAGCTCGCGCGGCAGGCGAGCGGCATGGGCCGGCCCCAGGCCCACCCGCTCCAGCAGCTGGGCCACCTTCGCCTCGCGCTCGGCGCGGGAAAGCTCCGGCCGGTGCACCTCGAGCGGCTCCACCACCTGCGCGCCCACCGTGCGCCGCGGGTGCAGGGAGGCGTACGGGTCCTGGAAGACGAGCTGCAGCTCCCGCCGCAGCCGCCGCAGCGCCTCGGGCGACTTCGACGCCAGCGCCTCGTCGCGGTACAGCACCCGCCCCGCCGACGGCCGCTGCAGGCCGAGCAGCGCCCGCCCGAGGGTGGACTTGCCGCTGCCGCTCTCCCCCACCAGCCCGAGCGTGCGGCCTTCGGTCAGCGACAGGCTCACCTCGTCGAGCGCGGTCAGCGTGCGCCGCGCGTCGAACGCTCCGCCCGGCGCCTCGAAGCGCACCGTCACGCCTTCCGCGCGCAGCAGCGACTTCATCGGCCGCCTCCGAGCGGGAAGAGGCAGCGCACGCCGCCGTCGAGCGGCACCGGCGCCGCCCGGCACGCGGCCTGGGCCTGGGGACAGCGCTCGGCGAAGCGGCAGCCCTTCGGCATCGCGGAGAGCTCGGGCACCGCGCCGGGAATCTCTTCCAGCCGGCCCTGCCCTTCGAGCGTCGGCGTGCTCGCGAGGAGCCCCCGCGTGTACGGGTGGCGCGGAGCGCGCAGCACCTCCGCGGTGGGCCCGCGCTCCACCACCTGCCCGGCGTAGAGCACGACGAGCTCCGCGCAGCTCTCCGCCACCAGCCCGAGGTCGTGGCTGATGAGCAAGAGGCCCATGCGCCGCTCCGCCTGGACCTGGCGCAGCAGCGCCATCACCTGGGCCTGCACCGTGACGTCGAGCGCGGTCGTCGGCTCGTCGGCGATGAGCAGCGCCGGGCCGCACGCCAGCGCCATGGCGATCATCGCGCGCTGCTGCAGGCCGCCCGACAGCTCGTGCGGGTACGCCTTCGCGCGGCGCGCGGCGTCGCCCACCCCCACCGCTTCCAGCAAGGACACCGCGCGCGCCTCGGCGTCGGCCTTCGGAATCCGCAGGTGCAGCCGCAGCGGCTCGGCGAGCTGGGTGAGCACCCGCTGCGCCGGGTTCAGGCTCGCCCCCGGGTCCTGGAACACCATCGCCAGCGACCGCCCGCGCAGTGCCTGCAGCCGCCGCGGCGGCAGCTCGAGCAGCGCCTCGCCCTGGAAGCGCACCGCGCCTTCGACCGACGCGCCGTCGAGCAGCCCCATCACCGCGAGCGCGGTCACGCTCTTGCCGCTGCCGCTCTCGCCCACCAGCCCCACCGTGCCCCCTTCGGGCACGCTGAAGGTCACGTCTTCCACCGCCGCCAGCGCGCCGAAGCGCACCGTGAGCCCCGTCACCTCGAGGAGCGCGCTCACCGCCGCCCCCCTTCGCTGCGCTCGAGCAGCCCGCGCCCCACCTGCTGGAACCCCAGCACCATCGCCACCAGCAGCGCCCACGCGGGCACCACCGCTTCCCAGTTGCCCTGCAGCAACAGGCCCCAGTGGCTCCCGAGGTACTTGCCCAGCGACGGCTCCGACACCGGCAGCCCGAAGCCGAGGTAGCTCACGGTGGACTCGGTGAGGATGATGGCCGGCACCCGCATCAGGAAGATGGCGAGCAGGAAGTCCCACGCCATCGGCATCAGGTGCCGCAGCAGCAGCCGCCCTTCCGGAACGCCCAGCGCGCGCGCGGCGGCGATGAAGTCCAGCCGCTCCAGCGAGCGCAGCCGGTTCTGCACCATGCGCGTCGGCGCCGCCCAGCCGATGGCCGTCAGCGCCACCATCATCCACGGGAGGCTCACGCTTTCCCCACCCTTCACCGCGCGGGCCACGAAGCCGAGCGAGATGAGCACCAGCACGTCGGGAATGGCGAAGAACAGCTCGGCGAGCTTCTCCACCGCGAGGTCCGCGCCCTTCCCCAGCCTCCGCCCGAGGAGCGCGAAGGCCACCGCGAGCACGCACCCGCCCGCCCCCGCCGTGAGGCCCAGCGCCGCCGAGCGCCACAGGCCGCCCACCGCCTGCGCACACACCGTCTCGAAGGGCAGCTGCGGGTCGACGCCGAACGGGCACGCCACCGCGCCGCCGGACAGCGCCGCGTGGGCCAGCGCGAGCGCGGCGAGCGCCCCAAGCAGCCCGAGCCCTGCGAGCGCGCGCACGTTCACCGCGCCGCCTTCCGCGCCCGCGAGTCCACCGCCAGCCGCAGCAGCTCCGCGGCGAGCGACACCGCGATGAGCACCGCCGCGAAGAGGCTGGTCGCCACCACCACCACGCCGGGGTCGACGTCCTGCGCGGCGCGCACGTAGAGCCGGCCGAAGCCCTGCACGCCGAAGAAGCTCTCGGCGACGAAGGAGCCCACCAGGAGAGAGGTCGCCACCGGCGCCAGGGCGTCGAGCAGCGCCGGCAGCGCGTTGGGCAGCGCGTGCCGCAGCAGCGCCCGCGCCGGTGAGCAGCCCTTGGCGAGCGCGGTGCGCACGTAGGGCCTTACGAGCTCGGCGCGCAGCGCGTCGGACAGCACCACGCCCACGAAGGCCCCCGGGGCCACCGCCATCACCAGCGCCGCGAGCCAGGCCGAGCCCTGGAAGGGCACGCCCCACTCCACCGCGGTCACCGCCGCCAGGAGCGCGAGCAAGAAGAGCGGCGTGCCGAACACCAGCGCGGGCGCGACGTCGACCAGCGCAGCCACCTTGCGCCGGGCGGTCGCCGCGCGCAGCACCCCGAGCGCCAGCGCCCAGCCGAGCGCGAGCAGCAGCGCCCGCGCCCCCAGGCCCAGCGAGCGGCCGAGCGCCTGCCGCAGGTCGGCGCCGGTGTACGGATCCGCCCGCACCCCGAGCGGCTCACCGCCGAAGAAGCGCCGCCAGGGCTCCACCGCCCCGCCCAGGCTGCCGTCGCCCAGCACCGCGGTGAGCCGCGCGCGGGCGTCGTTGTCCGCGGTGGCGATCTTCCGGTCGGAGTCGGCGCGGTACGGCAGCCGCATCACCGCCAGGTAGACGAGCACCGCGGTGAGCGGCACCAGCATCAGGTCGCGCAGCACGCGCAGCGCGAGCCGGGTCACCGCGCGACCTCCAGGCCGCTCAGGGTGAGGAAGTTGAACGGGTCCACCGTGAGGCCCGACAGCCAGGGCCGCGTGCGGTAGCTGCGCACGGGGTGGAACAGCGGCAGCACCGCCGCCGCCTCCGTCACCAGCAGCTGCTGCGCCTCGACGTAGTCCTGCGTGCGCCGGGCCGGGTCGTCTTCCGCCGCCCCTGCCTCGAGCAGCGCCTCGAAGCGCCGCACCACCGCGCCACCCTCGAGCTTCTGCCAGTCGGTGTAGTGGTTGCCCCGCTCGCGGAACGGCGTCAGCAGGGTGTGCGGGTGCGCGTAGTCGGCCCCGGTCCGCTTGAGGAAGAGGTCGAAGCGCAGCGTGCCGTCGGCCGCCTTCACGTCGTTGGAGAAGTTGCCGGTCGTCACCACCCGCACCGTGAGGCCGTACGACAGGAGCTGCCGGCGGATGCCTTCGGCCAGCGCCGTCTCCGGCAGGAAGGTGCCGCTGCCCTTCACCAGGAGCGTGAGCTCGGCCGGCCGCGGCTGGCCTTCGAGCAGCGCGCGCGCCCGAGCCTCGTCGTGCGCCGGGAACGCGCGGAGCCGCTCGTCGCCGGGTTGCACCGCGCCCGGCATCTCCGGCGGGAGGAAGGCGAGCGCCTCGCGGTCGGCCGGAGCCATGCCCGCCATCGCGCGCAGGAGCGCCGACCGGTCGAGCGCGTGCCCGATGGCCTGGCGCAGCGGGAGCGGCACGGTCGAGGTGTTGAAGCCCAGCCAGTAGGTCGACAACAGCCGCGCGCGCTGCAGATCCGCCGGCGGCTTCACCAGCACCGTGGGGTCGTCGACGAAGAGGAAGTCGGCGGTGCACTGCCGGTACATCAGCGCGCCGAGCTCGGTCTGCCGAAGCTCGAGCTGCGGCACCGCGCCGGGCCCCGGGGCCGCGAAGTCGTGCGGGTTGCGCTCCAGCGAGAGCTGCTGCCCCACGCGGTCCCAGCGCACCACGCGGAACGCGCCCAGCACCAGCGGCGCGCCGTCCTTCGGCTCGTTGTAGTGGCGCTGCACCTCGGCCTCGCTCAGGCCTTCGAGCACCGCGCTCGGCGCCGGGAAGTACGGGTACACGTTCGCCAGCCGCGAGAGGAAGTAGCTGCGCGGCCCGGTGAGCGTCACCTCCAGCGTGAGCGGGTCGAGCGCGCGCACGCCCAGGGCTTCCTTCGCCGCCGCGAGCGCCTCGGGGGTCGCTCCGCTCGCAGCCTGCAGCGCCCGCGCGCCCTGCAGGTCCTCCAGCTCCGCGCCGTCGGCCCCCAGCACCGCGCGCCGCCAGGCGAAGACGAAGTCCCGGGCCTGCAGCGGCGTCTTCCCGTCGCTCCACACCACGCCCGGCCGCAGGTGGAAGACGTAGCGCTCGCGCGGCGGGTGGTCCTCGGTGAGCGAGCGCTCCCACGACTCGGCGAGCGCCGGCTGCACCTCGTTCCGAGCATCGAGGCGCGTGAGCCCCCGCATCACCGCGAGCAGCACCGGGTAGTTCTGCGCGCTCTGCTCGTGGCTCTGGCTCCAGTCGAGCGTGGTGGGCATCGACGAGAGCACCACCGTCACCGCGCCGCCGTGGGGGCCGCACGGCGGAGGCGAGCGGCACGCCGCGCAGGTGAGCGCCAGAGCGACGACGGGCAGCGCGCGCTGACGGAAGAGGGCCGGCACGGTGGGCGGCGCATCCTACGGGCTCGCCGCGCGACTTCGAATGGCGTTCCGCCGGGCTTCGGCGCACGCTCGCCGCCATGCGCGCGCTCCCCCTGGCAGTCGCCACCCTCACCCTGCTCGGGTGCAGCAAGAGCGAGTACCAGGGCCACGGGGTCCGCTGGACGCCGCCGCGCGGCTCGAGCTTCGAGCGCGAGTCCGGGCAAGACGTCGAGTTCAGCAAGGGCGTGCGGCTGCGCTTCATCGACGCGCTGGGCGCGGCCGACGGGGCTCACCTCGCGGCGATCCGCGCGGCGCTCGCCCCCGAGCCCGAGACCATCATCTCCGCCACGCCCGGCACCGTGCCCGCAGGTCCCGTGGTGCGGGTGCTCTCGAATGCCGGCGGCGCCCGCGCCCTGCGCTACTACGTGCCCATGAAGCAGGGCGCCGTGGTGGTGGAGCTGCGCAGCAGCTCCGGCAGCGCCACCGACGAGAACCAGCTCGACCTGTCGATGGCCTCGCTGCGCTTCGACTGAAACCCGCTGCCCGGCGCAGGCGTAGGGCCTCGAAACCACTCGAGACCCACCTTGCCCCCTCAAACCCACCTTTCAGTAGAGATTCTCGATGCTTGCGCGCATCAGGGGGAAGACTACCGTTCACCGGACATCGATCTGGGCGACGAAGTCCGCCCGGCGCCGTCCGCTCTGCTGAGGACCACCACACCATGACCTTCATCGACCCGCAGGCGTTGGCGCAGCGACAGCTCGAAGCGGAAGCCGCGCGCCGGCGCGCCGAAGAGAAGGCCCGCCAGGCCGCGGAAGCGAAGGCCGCCAAGGCGCGCGAAGCCGCGCTCGAGAAGCAGCGCGCGGCCGTCGCGGCCCAGCTCGGCGACGGCTTCAGCACCGGGGTCCGCGAGCGGCAGACCGACAAGGTGGTCGGCCGCCCCGTGCCCCCGCCCTACGCCACCGCGGTGGGCCCCCTCGCGCTCGGCCCCACCCCCACGCCGTCGCCGTCGTCGCCCCAGCCGTCGTCGAGCAGCGGCCCGAGCGCCGGGCCGTCGAGCTCCGGCGCTCCCTCGATGCCCACGCCGTCGCCGAGCTCCGGCGAGGCGCCGCAGCCGCCGCTGATGATCCCCGACCTCGAGGCCGCGCCGCACTCGTGGCCGGCGTACGGCACCGAGGTTGCCGGCAGCGAGCGCACCGCCGAGGCGATGCAGAACCGGCCGTCGAGCAAGGCCATCGCCAAGGTCGACGACGCCTACCAGCGCGGCGGTCCCGACGCGGCCGCCGCGGAGCTGCGCAAGCAGACGGTGGGGCTCGAGCCGCAGCTCGCCTCGGAGATCCTCGTCCGCGGGCGTGCCTTCCTCGACCGCATCACCGCCGACGACAAGCTCTCGAAGGAAGGCGCGCGCGACCTGGCCATCGCCGTCTCCAGCACCAAGGGCGCGCCCGCGCACGACGAGGTGGTGAAGCTGGTGTCGACCAGCATCCAGCGCCACATGTCGAACGCCCTGTCCGACGTCATCGACGGGCACGACCGCACCCTCATCGGCGCGATGAAGGGCTTCGCGCCCGACGTCACCGACCAGATGGTGAGCGAGCTCAACGGCTCGGGCCGCAGCCAGAAGGCCTACTGCGTCACCTCCACCGCCACCGACGGCGTCGCCCAGCTGCAGGGCGACTTCGAGAGCCTGGCGAAGAAGGTGCAGGGCGACGACAAGCTGCTCGCGGGGCTCCAGGCCGACTGGGGCAAGCTGATGACCCCGGCGCAGCTCAAGAAGGCGACCGAGGCCTTCATCAAGAGCCACCCGGAGTACGCCGAGTTCGACAAGGTCAGCGCCCGGCTGGTGGACGCGGCCGGCGTGCTCCCCAAGGGCAGCATCAAGCCCGAGGACCTGAAGACCGCGCTCACCGAGGGCAACGGCGGCGCCGAGGCGCTCGCGGCCCAGGCCCAGAAGGCCGAGGACTCCGGCGCGCCGATGACCGGCCTGCTGGCGGACCTGGGCGCCATCGCCGCCGACGTGGGCATCGGCGCCGACCTCGCCGACGCCGCGGCCGCGGCCCTGCTGCGCGGGAAGATCTCCGCCTTCAACAAGGCCTTCGCCGCGGGCGACGTCGCCGCCGGCGACAAGGTGCTCGCCTCGCTCGACCGCTACAAGCAGCTGCTCGGCCACAACCCGCAGGCGCTCGCCGACCTGCGCGCCGCCTTCGTGCACCAGCGCTCGCTGCCGCCGGGCTCGCCCGAGTTCGCCCAGGGCGAGACGCGCATCCGCGAGGCGCTGGGCAAGCTCGACGACCACGGCACCGGCCACAGCCTCACCCACAAGGCGCTCGGCCTGCTCTCGGTGGGCGTGACCGGCTTCGCGCTCACCGGCTCCATCGCGGCGTTCCGCAAGGACAAGGGCGCCGAGGCCAAGGCGCAGGACGCGCTCGGCATCTTCGTCGCCGGCGGCACCGCGGGCGAGCAGCTCACCACGCTCGCCTCCAAGCTGTGGACGGTGCCGGACCCGGTGCTGTCGGGCAACGAGGTGGCGGGCAAGGTCTTCTCGCTCGCCGGCGCGGCGCTCGGCGTGTGGCAGGGCATCGACGCGCTGAAGGCGGGCGACGGCACCAACGCCGCGCTCAGCTTCGCCGGGTCCATCGGCACGCTGCTCACGCTCGGCGAGGCGGGGCTCACCACGGGCGTGGGCGCGCTGGTGGTGGGCGGCGCCGCGGTGCTCCAGCTCGCGGTGGCGCAGTACCGCAAGGTCGAGGCGTCCAACGTGCAGGAGAACGGCCACACCGAGGCGTTCCTGCGGGCCGCGGGGTTCGACCCCAAGCTGGCGTACGAGCTGCGCAACGCGGACAGCGACGGCCGCAGCGTGGGCCCGGTGCTCGCGGCACTCGCCCAGCACCTCGGCGTCGACCCCAAGCACATGGTGGGCTGGGTCAACTCGCTCAGCCAGGACCAGGTGCACGACCTGGTGGCGCAGATGGCGGGCGTCGACCCCAACTCCAAGGGGGAATACCCCGTCACCGCCGACGGCGACGCCGACGTGGGCACGGTGTCCAAGCACGCGGGCCCGCGCGGTGGAGCGCCGGGGCACACCGTCGACGCGCACTCGCTCGAAGGCCTGCGCGTCTACCTCGAGCGGCAGGGCATCCCGCTGCCGAGTTGACCTAGGTCTTCATCATCATCTTCAGGTACACCCGGAACGCTTCCGGCTGCATGAAGATGGCGGGCACGTCGCCGAAGCGAATCTGCTCCTGCATGCCGAGCGTGTGCGGCTTGCTGGGCTCGAGCCGCAGCGGGCCCACGAAGGTGTGGTTGCTGCTCTCCGCGTCCACCAACGTCCACAGTCCGGTGCGCGCGTCCTGCTGGAAGTAGGCGTGGAAGCGGGAGATGGAGACGTCGTCGATGACCACGTCGTTGGTGTCGGCGCGGCCCACCGTGATGCCCATGGTGAGCGGGTTCGCCTTGCCCTGCACCTTGCGCAGCTCGAACACCAGCGGGTCGGACGCGGTGGGGCGGCGCTTGCGGGTGCCCGACTCGGTGACCATGTACCGGTCCTCGGGCGCCTCGGCCGTCGAGGTCCACACCAGCTTCGGCACCTCGGACTCGGTGCTCGCGGGCGCAGTGCGCAGCGACGACAGTCCGTACGCCGACAAGGGCTTGCTCATCGGTGCAAACCTCCCGAGTCCCAACGCAGAGAACGCTGACACCTGGTGCATGGCATGATCTCCCCTCGTTGAGGCCCTGGACCCCTCTCAAAGGCGGAAATCTCGGCGCGCGCAAGCTGTTCTTGCTCGGGCTGGCCGCCCTGGGGGTGGTGGCCGGTGTGGCAAGTTGCCGCCACCGCCCGGACTGGGGCCCGACGTCGCGCGCCTTCACCCGCGAGGTGCTCCAGGCCGGAGGCCGCCAGCGCACCTACGCGCTGTGGACACCGCCCGGCGGCCTCGCCGGAAAGCCGCTGGTCCTCGCGCTCCACGGCCGGGGCGGCACCGGGGAAGGCATGGAGCAGCTCACCGGCCTGTCGGCCATCGCCGCGAAGGAAGGCTTCACGGTGGCCGCGCCCGACGGGGTGGAGAAGAGCTGGGCCGACGGCCGCGGCATCGGGCCGGCCCACGACGCCCAGGTGGACGACGTCGCCTTCCTCGCGGCGCTCATCGACGCGCTGGTGGCCCGCGGCGCCGACGCGTCCCGGGTCTCGGTGGTGGGCATGTCCAACGGCGCGATGATGGCGCTCACCCTGGCGTGCCGGATTCCGCAGCGGCTCCACGGCGTGGTGGCGGTGACCGGCCTCGTCCCCCGCCCGCTCGCGCAGGACTGCGCCCAGGGCCCGCCGCTGTCGGTGGCCTTCGTCCTCGGCACGAAGGACCCGCTCGTCCCCTTCGCGGGAGGTGCGGTGGGCACCAACCGCGGCGACGTGCTCTCGGCCGACGAGTCGTTCGCGCTCTGGCAGCGGCGCGACGGCTGCGCCGAGGCGCCCACGCGCGAGGCGCTGGAGGACCGCGACGGCGCCGACGGCACCACCACCACGCGCCTCGGCGCGAGTTGCCCGGGCGGGGTGCGCGTCTTCCGCTACGACGTCGAGGGCGGCGGCCACACCTGGCCGGGCGGCTGGGCGTACCTGCCGGAAGGCCTCATCGGGAAGACCTCGCGGGACTTCTCGGCCTCCCAGGCCGCGTGGGACTTCCTCGGGCCCGCAGGGCGTTGAGCCCGGGGCGCCCGCCGCCCTATGACGCTCGCCATGTGCCGGAACATTCGCGTGCTGCACCACTTCGAGCCCCCCACCACCCCCGAGGAGATCGCCGCCGCCGCGCTGCAGTACGTGCGCAAGGTGAGCGGGCTCCACCACCCGAAGGAAGCGGACCAGAAGACCTTCGACCGCGCGGTGAAGGAGATCGCCGCCGCCACCGGCAAGCTGCTGGGCAAGCTCCCCGCTTCGGGCGAGGTGCGCACCCGCGAGGGCGAGCGCGAGAAGGCCAAGAAGCGCTGGGAGAAGCGCCTCGAGCGCCTCCCGGTCGCGAGAGGCTAGAAGGTCCCCGTGGCGACCCTGCAGCTCGCGCAGCGCATCGTGGGCACCGAGGCCGAAGGGCCCGGCCGCCGCGCCGCGCTCTGGGTGCAGGGCTGCTCGCTGCGCTGCCCGGGCTGCTGCAACCCCGAGCTCTTCACGGCCCAGGGCGGCACCGCCACCGACGTCGACGCGCTCGCCCGCGCGCTCCTCGCCGACGGCACCCTCGAAGGCATCTCGCTGCTCGGCGGGGAACCCACCGAGCAGGCCGAAGGCTGCGCCGCGCTCGCGGCGGCGGTGCAGCGCGGAGGCCTCAGCGTGATGCTGTACACCGGCTACACGCTCGCCGAGCTCCGCGCGCAGAAGTCTCCGCACGTCGACGCACTGCTCGGACACTGCGACCTGGTGGTCGACGGCCGCTACGAGCGCGACCAGCACGACACCACCCGCCGGTGGATCGGCTCGAAGAACCAGACGCTCCACTTCCTCTCGCCCCGCTACCGCGCCGACGACCCGCGCTTCGCGGCGCCCAACACCATCGAACTGCGGCTCGACCGCGGCGGCGTCACCGTCAACGGCTGGCCCCGCGAGAGTGACCTGGTGTGGAGGCGGCGGTGAGCGGGCTGACCCGGGAAGAAGGCTTCGTGCTGGAGATGGCGCACGTCGCGCTGGGCCTCAAGCCCACCTACGACGCGCAGGCGCTCCTCACCGGCGCGGTGGAGCCGCCGGCCAAGCTCGGCCCCACCGCGCGCGAGGTGCTCTCGGACACGCTCGCCAAGGGCGTGGTGTACGCGCTGGCGCACAAGGGCGGCTGGCGCTCCGAGGCCGGCAAGCGCCTGTGGGAACGGCTGCCCGACGTCGCGCTGGAGTTCAGCGGCGCGTCCATCTCGCTGCTGCGGTTCATGCTCCAGCAGCCCCAGGGCGCCGCGGGTGGGCCGGAGCTCGCCTTCGAGCACCCCAAGGTGGGCGACGTGCTGCTGCTCGCGCTCGCGCTGCGGCACCTCGCCGACGGCGGGCTCGAGAACCCGCTGCGCACCAGGACCGCGGTGCGCAACCAGGCGCTCTGCTGGCTGGTGGCGCCGGAGGTGCTCGCGCCGGTGGGGCCGCCGCCGAAGCTCGACTTCGACACCCCGGCGGTGCGCCTGGCGCTGGCCGGGTGGCAAGGCTTCCTCGCGCAGCGCTGGAGCGCGGCGCAGGCGCTGCACGCCGAGCACACCTCGCCCGACGCGATGCGCGCGCTGGGAAAGGCCCAGGACCTGGTGCTCACCGGGGTGCTGGAGTCGCTCGAGCTGCCGCGCCGGGCCGACGCGGGCTTCGTGCTCGACGCCGCCGCCTCCCACGTGGGCCCGCAGGTGAAGGCGGAGACGTACGGCGGCAAGCTGTCCGCCGAGGCACCGCTGCGCGAGCGCTCCGAGGCGCGCAAGGCGGCAGGCGCGCTGCTGCGGGCCGTGCAGCGGCTGCGCGGGTGGGACCAGGAGCACCGCTCCACCCGCTTCGTCGACGACAGCTACGAGCAGGCCCAGGCGCTGGTGCGCGCGTGGGAGCGCTTCGGCCACGAGCGCTTCGAGCAGGCGCAGGCGCTGCTGCAGGCCCTGGAGCGGCCGGTCTGATGGTGCGGCTCCAGGTGCACGCCAAGCCCCGGGCGAAGCGCAGCGCGGTGCTCGAGGCACAGGGACTGACGCTCAAGGTCGCGCTCGCCGCCCCGCCCGTCGACGGCGCGGCGAACGAGGCGCTGGTGGAGCTGCTCGCCGAGGTGCTCGAGGTGAAGAAGCGAGACGTGGTGCTCGCGCTGGGCGAGAGCTCGCGCCACAAGGTGGTCGACGTCGAAGGCCTCGACGCCGCGCTCGCCGAAGCGCGGCTCAAGGCCGCGGCGGTGCGGTAGAGCAACCCCATGCGCGCGCGCTGGAGCGGCGACACCTGGCTCGAGAAGGTGGGCCTCGCGGTGGGCGAGGTGCCCACGCCCATCCTGGAGACGATGCACCTGCCCTTGCTGGCGCGCGCGCTCACCGTCTCGGTGCGGCTCGGCGTCTTCGAGGCGCTCGCCGGCGGCGCGCTCGACGCCGCGGCGCTCGCCGGGCGGCTCGGTACGCCCGCGGGCGCGCTGGAGCGGCTGCTCGACACCCAGGTGGGCGGCGGCATGCTGAAGCTCCAGGGCGGCCGGTACGCGCTCACCCGCCTCGCCAAGAAGTGGGTGCTCGCCGGGAGCCCCTCGTCGCTGCGCGACTCGCTCCTCTTCGCCCACGACGAGTGGGACTTCATCGCCGGCCTGGAGTCCTACGTGCGCACCGGCAGCAGCGCCCCGTACCTGGGCACGCTGTCGCCCGAGGCCTTCGAGCGCTCGGAGCGCGCGGCCACCATGCGCGCGCGGCTGGTGCAGCCCGAGCTCTTGCGCCAGCTGCCGTCGCTCGAAGGCGCCACCGCGCTGCTCGACGTGGGCGGCGGCCACGGGCACCACGCGCGCGCACTGCTGTCGCGCTGGCCCTCCCTGACGGCGGAGGTGGTCGACCTGCCGCAGGCCTTCGCGGGTGCGGCGAGCGCGCCGCGGCTCACCTTCACGGCCGGCGACGCGCGCACCGCGGACCTGGGCCGCGGGCGCTTCGACGTGGCGCTGCTGTCGCTGGTGGCCCACCACTTCACCGCCGCGGAGAACGCCGCGCTCTTCCTGCGCCTCGCTTCGGCGCTGCGCCCGGGTGGGCATCTGCTGGTGCTGGAGTGGATCCGCCACGACGCCTCGAAGGGCGCCGCCCAGGCGGACCTGCTGGGCGACCTCTTCTTCTCGCTGGTGAGCCCGGAGGCGCCCTTCACCCTGCCCGCGCTGTCGGGCTGGTGCACCGCGGCGGGCCTCGAGGTGCGCCGCGCCCGGCGGCTGCGGCTGGCGCGTGGCATGGGCGTGGTGCTCGCCCGCAAGGCCGCTCCATGACCCCCGCTCCGACGTCCGCGTCGCTCCCGCCGCCCCCGCGCACCGTGGAAGGTGGCCCGGGTGCTGCCATCTGGGTGGGCCGCCTCTTCGTGTTGCCGCACACCCTGGTCGGTCTGGGGCTCATCGCGGGCTGCCTCTTCCTCGGGCTGCAGCACTTCTTCGCCTCGCCGGTGGTGGCGCAGGTGGTGGACGCGTACACCCCGGACCCCGACGCGGCGACGCCGCGCACCTACGTCACCGTCGCCTACACCGCGTGGGGCACGGAGCAGACCAACAGCTTCTCGCTCCCGCCGGAGAAGCTCCGCACGCTCCTCGATGCCCAGCTCAAGCCGCTGCAGGGTGCGACGCTGACGCTGCGGCGCTTCGGCATCGGGCCGGCGGAGGTCGCCGACCTCCCGGGCGAGGACTCCTGGCTGCCGGTGCTGGCGTTCCTCGTTCCTTTCGGCCTCTTCTGGAACGGCATCCTCGGCACGGTGAACTACCGCCTCTGGGTCTCGCCCCGCCGCCGGAGGAACCTGGTGGTCCGAGGCGAGGCCACCACCGGCACCGTGGTGAGCAAGACCCGCCTCCTCGGCCGCCGCGGCGCGCGGACCTACCGCCTGCGGCTCAAGTACCTCGACCGCGAGGGCGGGGACCACGAGGTGGACGACACCGCGCGGGACGAGGCCGCCTTCGATGCGCTCTCGGAAGGTGGGAGCGTCACCGTGCTCTTCGACCCCGAGCGGCCTGCCCGCGCGCTCGCCTACGAGAGCTGCGAGTACCGCGTCGCGCCCTGAAGGGCTTCAGGGCCCGGGCGCGGCGTTGACGGCGATGGTGAGGCCGGGGCACTGCTGCTTCAGCGCGGCGATGGCGGCGGGCGTCGGCGAGGTCCGCAGCACCAGCCGCTCGAGGCACGGCGGCAGCGCTGGCCCGAGGTCCTCGGCGACGGTCTCCGCGCTCCACGGCACCCGGAGCTCGAGGGACTGCAGCGTGCGCAAGGCGAGGTGGCTCAGGTCCGGCGGAGCGCTCACCTTGAGCTGCGCGCGCGGGCCCGACCACCGCAGCTGACCGAGGAGCGGGAACTGCGGCTCGAGCCACCCGTGCGTGGCCAGCAGCTCTTCCAGCCGGGGCACGTCGCGACCCTGGCTGCGCAGCGCCATCCATTCTCCGCGCGGCGAGCCCCGCTCCTGCAGCGCGTCGGCGAGCACCGCCCAGCGGCCGGCGTCCTGCAGCGCGGCGAGCACGAGCCGCTCGGCGGCGAAGACGGCGCGGTGGCGCTCCAGCTCGTCGACCATCGCCTCCGCAGGCTCCCCCACGAAGAAGGCCTTGAGCTCGGGCGGCGTCGGCGGGCGGGCGAGGCCCTCGAGCCTGGTGACGAGCGCGGCGAGCTCGGGCGCCCCGCTCCGGCGCCCCTGCTGCAGCAGCCCTTCCAGCACCCGCTGGAGCGCCGGCTCGGGGCGCCGCGCGTGGTCCCACTCTCCGGAGATGATGCGCCGCACGGTCTCCAGGTCGGTGTCGTCGCGGAAGGGGTTCTCCCCGGTGAGCGCGGTGTGCAGCACCAGCGCGATGCGGTGCGCGTCGGTGGCCGCGGTGCGCCGGTCGCCGCGCAGCTCCTCGGGGCTCAGCCACTCGAGCCCGGGGCGCAGGTGGGTTCGGGCGCGAGGCAGGTTGCGCTCGATCTCCTCGAGGTCCACCGCCTCGAGCATCAGCACGCCGTCGCTGCCGACGACGCTCGAGCCGAGGTTGACGTCGCGGGGAGCGCCGTGCCGGGCGCGCTCGTCGCGCAGCGTGCGCGCGAGCGTGAGCGCCAGCCAGGCGGCCGCGCCGGTGGGGAAGGTGGTGCGGCCCTGGAGGTCGTCGATGGGCCAGCCGCCGCGGTACTCCAGCGCCAGCAGGAGCGCCCCGTCGTGCCGGTGGTGCCCCGCCACCGCGAGCCACCCTTCGCCCTGCCGCCCCTTCGCGCCCTCGAGCGCGGCGTCGAGGAGGTCCCCGAGCTCGTGGTGGTCGCCTTCGATGCGGTGCACCAGCCGCACCGGGCCCGGCCCCGCGCGGTCGAGGCCGGTGTGCACCGTGCTCACGGTCGTCCGGCGGAACGCGGGGGACAGCGCCCAGGGGCCGAAGGCGTGCATCGCTCGCGCATCGTCGCAGAATCCGGGCGCAACACAGCGGTGCCGTGCAGGACCTTGCGCCGGGGGGCCCGGAAGGCGCATTCATTCCCCATGGACCGCCGCGACGCCCTGCGCACCCTGGCAGCGCTGCCGTTTCTCGCGGCGTGCCGGGACAGAAAGGCCGAACCCATGTCTGCCACGCCGATGCCGGTGCTCTTCCTCGCCCACGGCGCCCCGCCGCTGCTCGACGACCCGGCGTGGATGGCGGAGCTCGCCACCTGGGCCAAGTCCCTGCCCGCCCCCAAGGCGGTGCTGATGGTCTCCGCGCACTGGGAGACGCGGCCGCTCGCCATCGGCGCCACCACGCCGGTGCCGCTCATCTACGACTTCGGCGGTTTCCCCGAGCGCTTCTACCGGCTGCAGTACCCGTCCCCCGGCGCGCCGCAGCTCGCCGCGCGGGTGCGGGAGCTGCTGGGGGCCAAGGCCATCGCCTTCGCCGACGAGCCGCGCCGCGGGCTCGACCACGGGGCCTACGTGCCGCTGATGGCGATGTACCCGAGCGCCCAGGTGCCGGTGCTGCAGGTGTCGCTCCCCAGCGAGGACCCCAGGCTCCTGCTCGACGTGGGCGCCGCGCTGGCGCCGCTGCGCGACGAAGGGGTGCTCATCGTGGGCAGCGGCTTCATCACCCACAACATGCGCCTGGGCTTCCAGGACGGGCCGCTCCCCCAGTGGGCGACCGACTTCGACCAGTGGACCAAGGAGACGCTCGAGCGCCACGACGTCGACGCGCTGCTCGACTACCGGGCCAAGGGGCCGGGGGCGAAGATTGCCCTGCCCACCCAGGAGCACTTCGTGCCGCTGCTGGTGGCGCTGGGCGCCGCGGGCACGCAGGCCAAGGTCCGCTTCCCCATCGACGGGTGGTGGATGGGCATGCCGTTCACCAAGCGCTCGGTGCAGCTGGGCTGACGCAGGCTTCCCCGGGCGACCTCGCCACCTGGGCAGGTGCGCGCGCGGGCGCGCGACGCTATGCACCGGGGCCGTGGCCGACCCCCGACGAATCCTGATCCTCCTCGCGCACCCGGTGCTCGAGCGCTCCCGCGTCAACCGGCGCCTGGCCGACGCGGTGAAGGACCTGCCCGGCGTCACCGTGCACGACCTCTACGAGGCGTACCCGTCGATGAACATCGACGTGAAGCGCGAGCAAGCGCTGCTGCTCGAGCACGACGTGGTGGTGCTGCAGCATCCGTTCTACTGGTACTCGGCGCCGGCCATCATCAAGGAGTGGCTCGACCTGGTGCTGGAGCACGGCTGGGCCTACGGCCAGCACGGCAAGGCGCTCGCGGGAAAGCTCGCGCTCAACGTCATCAGCACCGGCGGCCCCGACTTCGCGTACCGGCCCGACGGCTTCAACCGCTTCACCATGCGCCAGCTGCTGGCGCCCTTCGACCAGACCTTCCACCTCTGCCAGATGAAGTACCTGGCGCCCTTCGTGGTGCACGCGGCGATGCGCGTGGAGACCGACGAGGACATCAAGCCCCACGTGCGCGCCTACGCCGCGCTGCTCGCCTCGCTGCGCGACGGCACGCTGGACCTGAACCAGGCGATGGCGGCGCAGCGCCTCAACGACGGCGCCTTCACGCCGCAGCCCGCGGGGAACGCATGAGCGACTCCATCCTCTTCCAGGCGCTCATCTACCTGGCGGCCGCGGTGCTCTGCGTGCCGGTCGCCAAGCGGCTCGGCCTGGGCAGCGTGCTGGGCTACCTGCTCGCGGGCGTCATCATCGGCCCCGACGTGCTGGGCCTCGTGGGCAACGCGGGCCACGTGATGCACTTCGCCGAGTTCGGCGTGGTGATGATGCTCTTCCTCGTCGGCCTGGAGCTCAAGCCGTCGACGGTGTGGCAGCTGCGCCGGCCCATCTTCGGCCTCGGCGGCATGCAGGTGGCGGGCACCGCGGCGCTGGTGACGGGCGCGGGGCTCGCGCTGGGCTTCAGCTGGCAGGTGGCGCTCGCGGTGGGAATGGTGCTGGCGATGAGCTCCACCGCCATCGTGCTGCAGAGCCTGGGCGAGAAGGGGTTGCTCAAGACCGAAGGCGGGCAGGCGTCGTTCTCGGTGCTGCTGTTCCAGGACCTCTCGGTGATTCCGATTCTCGCCGTCTTCCCGCTGCTGGCGGCGGGCGCGGCGGTGGTGGGCGCGCCGGCGCAGGGCGCGCGGCCGGGCTGGCTGCAGGGCCTGCTCATCCTCGGGGCGGTGGGGCTCATCGTGGTCGCGGGGCGCACGGTGGTGCGGCCGCTCTTCCGCTTCCTCGCGGGCACGCGGCTGCGCGAGGTCTTCACCGCCTTCGCGCTCTTCCTGGTCGTCTCCATCGCCTGGCTGATGCAGCAGGTCGGGCTCTCGCCGGCGCTGGGCACCTTCCTCGCCGGGGTGGTGCTCGCGGAGAGCGAGTACCGCCACGAGCTGGAGTCGGACATCGAGCCGTTCAAGGGGCTCCTGCTCGGCCTCTTCTTCATCTCGGTGGGCGCGGAGATCGACTTCCACCTCATCGCCGAGGCGCCGCTGCGCATCGCGGGGCTCCTGGTGGGCGTCATCGCGCTCAAGGCCGTCTCGATGCTGGGCTTCAGCCGCATCTTCAAGCTCGACCGCCCGGCGCGCTGGCTGGTGTCGGTGGGCCTCTCGCAGGTGGGCGAGTTCGCCTTCGTGCTCATCAGCTTCGGGCAGGCGAGCGCCGTCTTCGGCGACGAGGTGGCCAAGCCCCTGGTGGCGGTGGTGGCGCTCTCGATGCTGGTGACGCCGGCGCTCTTCGTGCTGCTGGAGCGCGTCATCCTCCCGCGGGTGACGGCGGGCGCGGCGAAGCGGGAGCACGACGCGGTGGCGCACGACGACGCCCAGGTGGTGGTGGCGGGCTTCGGCCGGGTGGGCCAGGTGGTGGCCCGCATGCTGCGCATGAGCGGCTTCGGGGTGACGGTGCTCGACCTGGACCCGGAGATGGTCGACCTGCTGCGCCGCCTCGGCCAGAAGGTCTACTACGGCGACGCGAGCCGGCTCGACCTGCTGGTGTCCGCGGGCTGCGAGAAGGCGAAGCTCTTCGTGCTCTGCATCGACGAGCCGGACAAGTCGATGGAGGTGGCGGAGCTGGTGCGCCGGCACTTCCCGAAGCTCCCCATCCTCGCGCGGGCGCGCAACCGGCAGCACTACATCCGCCTGTGGACGCTGGGCATCCGCGACATCATCCGCGAGACGATGGGCAGCTCGCTCGAGCTGTCGGAGCACGCGCTGCGGAACCTGGGCGTCCGCGCGCACACCGCGCACCGCATCGCCAACCGCTGGCGCGCGCACGACGAGAAGGCGCTGCTCGACATGATGAAGTTCGTCGGCGGCCCCGACCGCAACGCCTTCTTCGCCGAGGCCCGCAAGGCGATGGAGAACTTCGAGAAGACGATGCGCGAGGAACTCCAGGGCACCACCGGCCAGCCGGACAAGGGCTGGGACAACGAGTCCTTGCGCAACGAGGCCAACGCGCGCTTCGCGGCGGTGCAGGCGCAGGCGGCCAAGGCCTCCGAGAGCAGCACCACGACGTCGACCACGTAGGGGGGACACATGCGCACCATCGTCATCAGCGGCGGCAACAGCGGCATCGGGCTCGAGGCCGGGCGGCAGCTCGTCGCGCAGGGGCACCAGGTGGTGCTGCTGGGCCGCGACGCGGCGAAGGGCCAGGCGGCGGTGGCGTCGATGAGCGCCGGGCCGGGGAAGGCCGTCTTCCTCGCCTCCGACCTGTCCACGCACGCGGGGGTGAAGGCGGCGGCCGAGCAGCTCCTCGCGCAGTACCCGACCATCGACGGGCTGGTTCTGGGCGCGGGCGTGCTGATGACCCGCGAGGAGCGCACCGCCGACGGGCTGCACCCGGTCTTCGCGGTGAACGCGCTGAGCCGCTACCACCTGACGCAGCGGCTCTTCCCGGCGCTGGAGCGCTCCAGCGCACCGACGGTGGTCATCCTCGTCGCGCAAGTGCCGCTGGATGCGGCCATCGACTTCTCGCGCTACCCGAAGCTCTCGCCCTTCAAGGGCATGGGGGACCTGTCGGGCATCCAGATCTCCAACCACCACTACGTGATGCAGTGGGCGAAGGAGCACCCCAAGGTGCTCTTCGGGCTCACCAACGTCGGCCTGGTGAAGACGGACATCATGCGGGAGATGCCGGCCTTCATGCGCGGCGTCTTCACCGTGCTGGGGCCGCTGGTCACCATCTCGGTGGAGAAGTCGGCGGCCAACGCGGTGGCGCTGTCCACCACCGGCGGCTGGCGGTCCGGCGCGTACTGGCCGAAGCCGGGCAAGGTCGACCAGGTGACGCCGCTGCAACTCGACCTCGCGGTGAGCGCCAAGGTCTGCGCGGCGGCGAAGGAACTGACCGGCGTCTAGCGCTGCGCCGCGGCGGTCAGGCGCTGGAGCCACTCGGCGGTGGCCTTGGTCCCGGCGTCCGACAGCAGCGACTCCACCTGGGGCCGCATGCGGTAGCTCCAGTTGTGCTCGCCGACCGAGGCGGGGAGGTTCACCCGCTCTTCCTCGCCGAACACGTCCTGCCAGGGCAGCACGCAGACGTCGCTGGAAGACTCGAGCGCCGCGCGCAGGAGCGCTTCCTGCACCTCGGGCGTGAACTGTGCCGGCGGGCTGGCGCGGAACTTCTCGAGCTGCGCGTAGGCCTTCACCATCGCCTCGCGCTCCCACGGCGCCGCGGTCTGCCACCACGTCTTGAGCGGCTCGGTGTCGTGGGTGCCGGTGGTGGCGAGCGAGACCTTCGGGTAGCCGGTGGGCGACTCGTAGACGCCGTGCTCGCGCGCCCAGCGCATCACCTTGTACCCAGGCAGCTGCAGCCGGGCGAGCGTCTCCTTGGCGAACGGCGGAATCACGCCCAGGTCCTCGGCGAGGATGTGCGCGCCTTCGGACAGCAACTTGAAGTTCTGCTCGCCGAGCGTGCGCTGCGCCGCCTCGTCGGCGGGAATGAAGCGGCCCTTGGGCGTCTTCTCGTCGCGCAGGTACTGGCGGAAGTAGCCGATGGCGTGGTCCACCCGGCGCACGTCGTAGGTCGCCGCGGCGTGGCGGGCGCGGCGCTTGAGCCAGGCGCACCCGTCCTTCGCCATGGCGTCGAAGTCGAACCACGGCAGGCCCCAGTCCTGCCCGTCGGCGGAGAAGTCGTCGGGTGGCACGCCGAGGCGCGCGTCGCGGCGCAGCAGGTGGGGGAAGCACCAGCCGTCGGCGGAGTCGCTGGCGATGATGAAGGGCTCGTCGCCACACAGCCACACGCCCTTGGCCTTCGCCTGCGCCCGCACCGCCTGCCACTGGGTGGCGGCCTTCCACTGCAGCCACTGCTGGAAGCGGACCGTGCGCGCGTGCGTCGCCTTCGCCTGGGCGATGGCCTTCTCCTCGCGCTGGGCGAGCGGCTGGGGCCAGTCCCACCACGCCTTGCGGCCGTGCACCTCGCTCAGCACCGCGTAGAGCGCCCACTCGTCGAGCCACTCGCGCTCCGCGGCGCAGAAGGCCTCGAACGCGGCCGCGCCGGTGGACTTCGCTTCGAAGTGCTTGAAGCAGCGCTCGGTGACCGTGGCCTTCACCGCGAAGACGAGGTCGTAGCGGACGGTGGCCGAGGCGCGCGCGGCCTTCACCTTCTCGGCCTCGTCGCTGGTGAAGCGGTCGCCGGCCTCGTCGAGCAGCGCCGAGAGGTCGAGGAAGAGCGTGGAGAGGCCGAAGGCGCTGCGGGTGGAGTACGGGCTCGAGTCCCCGGGCGCGGTGGGGAGCAGCGGCAGCACCATCAGCATCTTCTGGCCGGCGGCCTTGAGGTAGTCGAGCAGCGCCGGCACCGCGCCGAAGTCGCCCACGCCGACGTCGCGCTCGCTGCGGAGAGAGAAGAGCGGCAGCAGCACGCCCGAGTAGCGGCCCAGCGAATTCATGACAGGGCGTCTACCTCAGAAGGGCGGCGCAATGGAGCAACGACTTCGTGGCGCTCAGCGCGGCCGGCCGAGGTGGCCGCCGCCGTCGACGCGGACGACTTCCCCGGTCATGAAGCCGTTGGTGGCGACGAAGTAGACGGCCTCGGCGATCTCGTCGACCCGGCCGATGCGGCGGGCCGGCAGCATGCGCGTCATCTGGGCGAAGAAGGCGTCCTTCGCCTCGGCGCTCATGCGGGCGAACTGCGGGCTGTCCACCACGCCCGGCGACACCGCGTTGACCCGCACCGGCGCCACCTCGACGGCGAGCGGCTTCACCAGCGCCTCCAGCGCGCCGTTGATGGCCGCCATGCCGGTGGTGCCCGGCAGCGAGCTCGACGCGGTGGCGGAGGTGACGAAGGTGAGCGAGGCCCTGGGCTGCAGCGCCTGGAGCGCGAGCTGGGCGACCTGCAGGTGCGGCCACACCTTGGACTCGAAGCCTTCGCGCAGCCGCTCCAGCGACAGGGTGACGAAGGCGCCGGCGCCCTGGTTGCCGCTGAAGGCGAGCACCAGGTGCTCGATGTCGCCCACGCGGTCGAAGAAGCGCTTGAGCTCTTCCCGGGAACCGACGTCGACCGGGTAGGCGCTGGCGGCCCGCCCCAGCTTGCGCGCGGTGGCGTGGAGCCGCTTGTCGTCCTTCCCGGCGAGGACCACCTCGAAGTCGAGCCGCGCGAAGAGGAGCGCGATGGCGCCCCCCAGCCCTTCGCTCCCCCCGACCACCACCACCCGCGGCGGCTTCTTCTCTGGTGCCATCGAAGGCCACACACTACCGTCAAATCGAATGCGTCCCTACGAGCTGATCAAGGCCAAGCGAGACGGGCACCCGCTCGCGGCCAGCGACATCCAGGCGTTCATGGCCGCCTACACGCGCGGCGACGTCCCCGACTACCAGATGGCGGCGATGTGCATGGCCATCTACTTCAAGGGGCTCACCACCCCCGAGCTGCAGGCGTGGGCGCTCGCGATGCTGCATTCCGGCGAGGTGCTCGACCTGTCGGACGTGCCGGGGGTGAAGGTCGACAAGCACTCCACCGGCGGCGTGGGCGACAAGGTCTCGCTGTCGCTGGCGCCCCTGGCGGCGGCGTGCGGGGTGAAGGTGCCGATGATCTCCGGCCGCGGCCTGGGCCACACCGGCGGCACGCTCGACAAGCTGGAGTCGATTCCCGGCTTCAAGGTCGACCTGCCGGTGAGCGACTACCGGCGGCTGGTGAAGGACGTGGGCGCCTGCCTCATCGGCCAGACCGCGACGCTCGCCCCGGCGGACAAGAAGCTCTACGCGCTGCGCGACGTCACCGCGACGGTCGACTGCCTGCCGCTCATCGCCTCGTCCATCATGAGCAAGAAGATGGCGGAAGGCATCGACGCGCTGGTGCTCGACGTGAAGGTGGGCTCGGGCGCGTTCATGAAGAGCCAGGACCAGGCGCGCGAGCTCGCGCGCACGATGATCGCCATCGGCCAGGGCCTGGGGAAGAAGGTCGTGGCGCTGCTCACCGACATGGACCAGCCGCTCGGCCGCGCGGTGGGCAACGCGCTCGAGGTGGTCGAGGCGGTGGAGATGCTCCGGGGCCGCGCGCCCGCCGACTACACCGAGGTGACGCTCGCGCTCACCGCCGAGATGCTGGTGCTGGCGAAGGAAGCGAAGGACGTGAAGCACGCGCGCGAGCGGCTGGCCAAGGTGATGGCGGACGGCAGCGCGGAGAAGAAGCTGTGCGAGCTGGTGGCGGCGCAGGGGGGCGACCCGAAAGCCATCACCGACCTCTCGCGGCTGCCCACCGCGCCCCAGCGCGCCTCGGTGCCTGCCCAGGCCGACGGCTTCGTCACCGGCATCGACACCGAGGGCATCGGCCTGGCGGCGATGGCGCTCGGCGCGGGCCGCGCGAAGAAGGAAGACGCCATCGACTTCGCGGTGGGCTTCACGCTCGAGAAGAAGGTGGGCGACCCGGTGAAGAAGGGCGAGAGCCTGGTGACGGTGCACCACCGCGGCGACCTGAAGGACGTGGTGGCGCGGGTGCAGCAGGCCTACCGCCTGGGCCCCGCGGCGCCGAAGGCGCGCCCGCTGGTGGTCGAGCGGCTCGAGGGCTGAGCGATGTGGCTCGTGCTGCTCGCGCTGGCAGCGACGCCGGACGCGGGGAAACCTCCGCCTTCCGCGCAGCAGCTGCTGGTGGCGAGCCTCGAGGAGCGCTTCAGGCACTGTGAAGGGCTCCGGCTGAAGGAGACGCTCCCGGTCGAACTGACCTTGCCCAAGGTGTGCCGCTTCAAGCACGGCGAGCTCGCACAGGGGACGCTGCGCTTCGAGCTGAGCCCGCTGGCGGCGAGCGACGCCCCGGTGCGCGAGCGGGCCCAGCGCCTGCGCATCACCGCCGCCACCTTCACCCTGGGCGACCTCGAGTTCGACGGCGTGCTGCTCGAGGGCCGGCTGAGCGAGGACTTGAAGGACCTCACCTTCCTGGCGCGCACCACCCCGCTCAAGACGCGCCGCCGCGCGACTGGCCCGGGCCCCGGGTGGTTCTCGACCGCGCCCGAGCGCGACCGGCCCTTCAACCCGCTCGGCGACGGCGCCCGCGACGTGGCCCGTGGCCTCGCCGCGTCCCCCGCCATCGCCTCGGTCATCGCCATGTCGCTCGCGCAGACCATCCAGGACGGAGCGCTGGCGAGCGCACCGGAGCTGCTGGCGCTGTGGGTGCTCTCGACGTCGGGTGAGCGTCGCGACGGCGGGTGAGCTGGCCCTTGCCGTTGGTGAGCACGTGCAAGACCTGAAACGTCCGCGGTGACCTGGTGGGCGCGGAGGCTTCGCGAGTGGAAGGCCCGCCAGACAGTTCTCGAGGAAAATCGTCGCATTGTTCTTCGCGGCGTCCGCCGCGGCAGGACAGGTGGATACGCCTCCACGCTCCACTCGAAGCGCGCGCAGTACGTGACTCGAGGGACCTCACGTCGTTGGCCGCGGCCTGCGCCTTGCTCTGCGTGCCGGCATGACGCGACTCACCCTGCTCCCGATCATCTTCCTCATGGCCTGCAGCGGAGTTGATGGCAGCGGGGGCGGAGGAGGCAGCGGCTCGGCGGGCGGTGGCTCGGCGGGCGGCGGCTCGGCGGGC
>JAIBBQ010000007.1 GCA_019694595.1 Myxococcaceae bacterium | reverse complement strand
ACCGCGGAGACGCGGGCGATGTCGGTGCCCATGCCGTAGCGGTTGTTCTCGCAGACGTAGATGACCGGCAGCTTCCACTTCGCCGCCATGTTCATCGACTCCATCAGCACGCCCTGGTTGGCGGCCGCGTCGCCGAAGAAGCAGATCGCCACCCGGTCCTGCCCGCAGTACTTGGCGGTGAAGGCGAAGCCCGCCGCGAGGGGGATCTGCCCGCCCACGATGCCGTAGCCCCCGTAGAAATGGTGCTCGACGTCGATGAGGTGCATCGAGCCGCCCTTGCCCTTCGAATACCCGCCGGACCGGCCGTAGAGCTCGGCCATCAGCATGCCGGCGTCGGCGCCGCGCGCGAGCGGGTGGGCGTGGTCGCGGTACCCGGTCAGCATGAAGTCGTCGGGGCGCAGGGCCTCGGTGGCCCCCACGGCGACCGCTTCCTGGCCGATGTAGAGGTGGCAGAACCCTTGAATCTTCTTCAGTCCGTAGGCCTGGCCGGCGCGTTCCTCGAAGCGCCGCAACAGCACCATCTTCCGGTACATCGACAGCAGGGTGTCTTTGGTCAAGGCCACGCGGATCTCCATCGCTCGCAGCGTGCGAGGGGGCATACCAGAGCCCACGGAAGGCGAGAAAGATTCAATACCTGCCGCACTGCCCCGGGGCCGCGTTCAGATGCGGAAGTCGGGCACCGACACCGTGCGGGGGTGCAGTTCCACCGGGCGGCCCGAGTGGTCGGTCGCCAGGTGAATGACCACCGCGTCGGGGAACTGCAGCGCGTAGTCGTTGATGTGGGTGGGCTCGTTGTCGAACGCCGCCACCAGCGCCCCCAGGCCCTTGAGCTTGGCGTGGGTGTCGCGCTTGTACCCGTCGTCGCTCTCGCGGAGCGTGGGCTTCATGAGCAGCTGCACCGCCCCGCCGGGGACCGGCATGCCGCACTTCTCGAAGCACTTCACGGTGCCGGCCCGCATCGCCTCGTGGCGGCCGGTGACGTAGAGCACCTGGGCCCCGGTCCCGACCGCGGCGTGCAGGTACCGGGTCGCCCCGGGCACCTCGATGTCGTCGACGCAGTACTCGCTGGTGAAGAAGCGCTCGGCCCAGAAGGCCTTGGCGTCCTTGTAGAGCGCGTCGGCCTGCGCCTCGGTCAGCCCGCAGGCGACCATGGCAGCCTTGAGGTCCCACCCGCTGGTCCAGTGCTCCACCCCGCACCGGGTGAGCGGCTCGAGGCCCTTGGCCTTGCCGAGCTCCCGCACGATGCGCGACTGCCGGGGGCGGTTGTCGAAGACCGTGGAGTCCAGGTCGAAGACCAGGAGACCCGACGCCTTGGCGGCGGTGGCCTTCTCCAGCACGCCGCGAAGCGCGTCGGCCCAGCCCGGGCGAATGCGGTGCTTGAGGTCGCTCATGAAGGCGGCGGCCTCTAGCGCACGGGCACCAGGGGCGCAACGAGGCCTTCGCCGCCCTTGAGCTTGAGCATGCGCTTGATGCCGTTGCGATCGATGACCAGCCGCACCAGCTGAACCTCGGTGCGCTTGGTGGGGCCGTCGTCGACCGCGAAACGGAAGGCCATGTCGACCTGGTAGCTCTTGGCGGCCTTCACCTTGCCGACCGAGAAGTCCTCGAGGTCGATGTACTCGAGCGCGAACTCGGGGTCGTCCATGTCGCGCAGGAGCCGGTCGATGTCGATGCGGATGATGTCGGTGACGCCGGTGACGATGCCGTCGCCGAGGCGCGGGAGCATGTCCGACTCGAGCACGATCTTCTTCTGGTAGCGGATCACCGACTCCGACATCTCGCCCTGGGACACGGTGACGAAGTCGTCCTGGTTGCGCAGGCGGGCGACGTCGGCGGGCACCTCGAAGCCCGAATAGTCGACCTTCTCCTTGCAGACCCCGACCAGCTCCTGGGTCACGGTGTCGATGATCTTGGTGCTGCGGTCGAAGAGCGTCTTGCGGGCGTAGTGGGTGAAGATCCGGCGCGCGCCTTCCTTGATGCGATCCTTGAACATGTAGCCGACGACGAGGATCAGGAAGACGTTGAACGAGGCCTGGGTGACCTGGGTCTGGGTGAAGAACGCCACGCCGGTGGCGAAGGCCATGGCGAGGCCGGCGGCGAGCGCGAGCACCACCTCTTCCCAGGCCTGGCGGGTCTGGGTGCGCGCCACGCGCAGGAAGAGGATGTTCATGCAGAACTTCTTCAGGAAGCCGATGCGGTGCGTGTATTCCTCGTTGTCGCCGGTGGGCGAGATCACGCTGCGCAGCTGGTGGTCCTTGCGGTAGCCCTCGTCGGCGACCACCTGGTTCATCAGCTCCTTGCGCAGCTCGGCGAACACGCCGGTGCGCGGCATCTGGTCCATCTCCACCACCGTCTTGCGGAAGAACTGCTCGACGGTGAGGCTCATGTACTCGTCGACCAGGCGCAGCGACGCGCGGGTCTTCGGGGTGGCCTCGAACTTGGTGGTGAGCGCCGCGGACACCGCGCGGTAGCGGGTGAGCACCTCGCGCGTGGCCACCACCGAAGAGCGGGCGAGGCGCTCGAGCTCCTCGAGCGACGACGGCGGCGCGCAGTCGATGGGGTCCTTGCCCGCGGCGAGCGCGGTGCACTGCTCGTTCATGCCGCGCGAGAAGCGCCGCAGCGCGCCGCGGAAGACGCACGAGAGCATCTTGGCGTCGTAGACGACCTCGGACTGCGAGCTCAGCGCCGGCCGCGCGAGCTGCTGCTCGAGCTGCACCAGGGGAGAGACCGCCTCGGTGAGGATCTCGTCGAAGGACAGCGTGGGCGTCTTGAGCCGCACGTAGTTGTGCAGGTCGGCGTAGAAGTCCTCGCGCGTCCAGGTGTCCTGGGTGACGTTGAGCTGCGCGGGCACGAAGAAGTACGCGTCGATGGCGTACTGGCTCTCGTGATCGGTCCCCGAGGGTTGGTACTCGAGCTTCAGCTCGAACTGCTTCCGGTCATGAACATCCAGCCGGTTCTCGAGGAGCGGCTGAACCTGGGGCTGACGCACAGAGGCGCAAGCTTAGGGCAAAAGGCCGGACCGACGCGAATCCCCCCGGGGTGACTCGGCTTTCTCGGCCCGCATGACGCGCTGCGTTCGAGCGAAAAGCCCAAAGGCATCGCCCAGGTGCTAGGTGGGCGCGCCATGCCTGACTGGCTCGCTCAGCTGTTGCCGATCGTGCTGCTGCTCACAGCGGTCGCGGTGGTGCTCTCGCGGCTGCCGAAGGTCGACGTCGGTCACTCGGAGGCGTTCAAGCGGCGCCGCTTCCTCAACTGGTTCCCGCTCGGCCTGACGTACGCGTTCCTCTACATGGGCCGCTACAACCTGTCGGCGAACGCCAAGGCGCTCGACGCGGCGGCGCTGCTGAGCAAGCACGACTACGGCACCATCGACGGCTGGAGCGCGGCCATCTACGGCCTGGGCTTCCTGGTCACCGGCCCGCTCACCGACACCCTGGGTGGGCGCAAGACGATCCTCATCGCGGCAGGCGGCTCGGCGATCGCCAACTTCGCCATGGGCATCGTGCTGCAGATGGCGATGGCGGGGCAGCTCACCCAGGAGCAGCTCACGGGCTATTTCACGGTGCTCGCCTGCTTCAACATGTTCTGCCAGAGCTTCGGCGCGGTCTCGATCGTCAAGGTGAACGCGAGCTGGTTCCACCTGAAGGAGCGCGGAACCCTCGGCGGAGTCTTCGGCATCCTGATCTCGCTGGGCCTGTACTTCGCGTACGACTGGACCCGCTACTTCGGCAAGGAGCTCGGGCTGCCGTGGGCGTTCTTCATTCCCACCCTGATGCTGGTGACCTTCTTCGTGCTGAGCCTGCTGCTCATCCGAGACACCCCGGCGCAGGCGGGCCTGCAGGACTTCGACGCCGGCGACGCCTCGAGCGGCCTGTCGGCCGACGTGAAGCTGACCGACGTGCTCAAGCGCATGCTGTCGCAGAAGGTCATCTGGATCATCGTGGCCATCGAGTTCTGCTCGGGGTTCCTGCGCAACGGCGTGATGAAGTGGTACCTCAACTTCGCGGGCGACACCGGCCAGGGAAAGGACTTCCTGGCGACGAACTGGGGCGTGGTGCTCTGCGTCGCGGGCATCCTGGGCGGCGTCTTCGCCGGCACCATCTCCGATCGCATCTTCGACTCGCGGCGCGGCCCGGTGTCGGCGGTGCTCTACGGCGGCATGACGGTGGGCACCATTCTCGCGTTCTTCCTGCTGGAGACCCCGCTGGTCGGCTGGGCGATGGTGCTGATGTCGCTCTGCGTGATCGGCGTGCACGGCATGCTCTCGGGCACCGCCAGCGCCGACTTCGGCGGCAAGAAGGGCGCAGGCATCGCCACCGGCGTGATCGACGGCTTCGTCTACCTGGGCACCGCGCTGCAGGGCTTCATCTTCGGCCACGTGCTGCCCAAGGGCGACCTGGCGAAGGACGCCGCGAACTGGAAGGTCTGGCCGCTGGCGATGCTGCCGGCGGCGATCGTGGGGCTCGTGCTGGCGACGCTGGTGTGGAACGCCAAGCCCAAGAGCAACGCCGCGGCGCACTGACGGGGGAACGCGATGGGACAGGCGACGGTGAAGTTCAGCTCGGGCGCGCTCGGTGTGCTCAGCACCCCCATCGGACTCAACGGCCAGGGCACGCTGGAGTGGGACGACGCCGGGCTCAAGCTGACCGGCCCCAAGCTCGCCAAGGCGGGCCCCGTGCTCTTCGGGTGTCTCGGTTTTCCGCTGGCGATGGTGCTGGTGATCGCGATCGGCGTCGGGCTCAAGCTCACCGCCGACGCGGTGGGCACGTTCGCGGGCCTGATGGGCTTCGTGGGGATGATCGGCGGCTGGCTGATCGCGAAGAAGCTCTTCCCGCCCAAGAACGTCACCCTCGAGATCCCCTGGAACAAGCTCAGCGAGTTCCGCCTCGAGGTGGGCCGCATCTGGCTGGTGTCGAAGGCCAAGCCGAAGGGCGACCTCTACGTCGACGCCGAGAAGACGCCCCTGCTCTACAAGGAGATCCACGCCTTCGGGCTGCAGCGAGGCGCGAAGATCTAGGCGCTGCGGATGTCTTCGAGCGCGGTGCCGTAGAGCAGGTTCAGCCGCAGCTTCACGAGCTCGTGGAAGTCGAGGTCGGGGAAGTGGGCGTGCAGCGAGGCCGGTTCGTCGCGGTAGAGGTTGAGCCCTTCCTCGGCGAGCACCGCGTCGGTGAGCGTCGCCAGGCGCGCGCGGGCCGAGGCGGACAGGCCCGGCTCCGGCACCAGCACCACCTCGTCGAGCCCTTCCCTCGCCTTGAAGGCCTTCGCCAGCAGGAGCACCGCTTCGGGCGGCGCCTCGAGGTCGCAGAAGAACATGCCGAGCTTGGGCGGCGTGCGGTGGAGCAGCGTCTGGTGGAAGCGCCCCAGCGTGGTGCGGGAGCCGAGCTCGTAGTTCGGCGTGTTGGGAATGGTGACGGTGCCGATGCCGTCGTTCGTCGACGTCGCGCGGCCGGTGCAGCGCGCGAGCTGGGCGTCGGAGAGCGCGTAGCCGTGGGTCTTCATCGGCCACACGCGGTCGCCGCGCTGGATGCCATCGACCTTGATGAGGACCTGGTCGAAGGGCAGCTCGCCGAGCGTGCGCTTCCCTGCCTCGAGGAAGGCCGCCATGCGCAGGTGGTGAGAGTCGAGATCGGCGTTCAGCACGCGGCCGTGGCCATCGGTGTGAATGTCGAGGATCGACGGGTTGGTGTCGACCTGCCCCGACGACTCGACCTGCTGGAGAACGGCCGGGAACTGCGACGGCGAGCGGTAGAAGCGGTAGCCCGGCGCGGTGAGCAGCCGGTCGAGCGCGAGCCGGGCGAGCTGCTCGTCGACGGCGTGGCGATCGTCGGTGTCGGCCAGCCGAGGCAGCTCCACGCCGAGCGCCGGAGGGCCGCCGCTGACGTCATCGAGCGGCACGTCGCTCTGGAGCGCGGGCTTGAGCAGCGTCCGTTCGAGCCAGTACTCGGAGCGAGGCCGGCCGCTCTCCCAGCCCAGGGACACGCCGGCGATCGCCGGGGGTGGCAGCCCTTCGGGTGGGCGCAGCACCGGGCCGCTGCGCGACGGGCGATCGGGCACCGTCGGCCGCGGGGCGGGCACCACAGCACCGGGCCGGATCGTCGGCGCGGCTGCGGGAGGTGGACCACCTGGTCGGTGAATGCGCGACATCGGCGCAGAGTGTGCCACAGCGAGGAACTCCGAACAGCGCGCTCCGGAGAAACGAGCGAGGCGCCTCGGTGACGGTCCCCGGTATCCTCTCGGGCCATGCTCAGGAACGTTGCGATGACGCTGGTGGGGGTCCTGGTGCTGTCGGCGTGCGACACCTCGGGTGGAGGCGCATCGGGAGGTGGCTCGGGGAGCACCGGTGGAGGCGCAGGGGGCGGCTCAGCAGGCGGCGGCGCTCCGGGCGGTGGGACCGGCGGCAGCGCGGGCGGAGGGAGCGCAGGGGGTGGCGCGCCGGGCGGAGGCTCTGGAGGCGGCGGCGTCGACGCGGGTCAGGATGCGGGAGTCGATGCGGGTGTCGACGCGGGGATCGACGGCGGCATGGATGCAGGGTTCGACGCCGGGGTCGATGCCGGGATCGACGCGGGCGTCGATGACGGCGGGTGCAACCCGGCCACCGGCGCGAATGACGCGCTCGGCGTGTTCGTGAGCACGACGGGGCTCACGTCGGCCGCGGGGACGAGGGCAGCGCCGCTCAAGAGCTGGAGCGAAGCGATCGCCGCCGCCGCGGGAGCCGGCCGGCCCTACGTCTTCGTGGGTCCGGGGCAGTACAGCGAGGGCACGGTCGCGTTCGATGGCGGCGGCGTGACGGTGGTCGGCGGGTGGACGTCGACGTGGACGCGCGACTGCTCGGCCGGTGGCGCGTCGGCCGCGGAGCTGACCTCGACCGACCTGGTGGCGGTGCGGGCGCAGCAGACGGTGGGAGACGCCGGCCTGCTTCGTGTCGCGGTGACGGCGGCGGGCGGCAGCTCGAGCGGCGAGACGTCGATCGGCGTGCTGGCGATCGACGGGCGCTTCTCGGTGTCGGAGGCCCACGTCACGGCGGGTCCCGGGGCCGCAGGCGCGCAAGGCGCGAGCGGCTCGCCCGGGAGCGCACCGTCGTGCAACGGGCTGTCCGACTGCTCGTCCGGCCAGGCCGGGTTCACCGGGGCGTCGGCGGCGTCCGCGAGCACGCCCGGCGCGTTCGTCGATGGCGGCTGGGTGACCAGCGCGGGGGCGACTGGCGGCAAGGGGAGCAACGGCCAGAACGGCCTGGGCGGGACGAACGCCACCGCGGCCAGCTACGGCGGCGACCCGTGCGTCGACACCGGCTCGATGTGCAACGCGACGTCGAAGAACGTCCAGGGCACGCCGGGCAAGTGCGGCTGCGGCTCGGCGGGTGCGAATGGAGGCCAGGGCGGACGCTCGGGAGGCTCGTCGTTCGCGGTGGTCGCGCTGGGCGCGGCGGCTGACGTGACCGTGAAGGCGAGCGTGCTGACGACGGGCAAGGGCGGCAACGGAGGTCCAGGCGGCATGCCGGGAACCGCGGCGAGCCCTTCGGGAGGCAGCGCGGGGACCACGGCCTCCGCGGCCTCGACGGTGTGCGCGTACGGGTTGAACGACGCCGGCATGACCGAGTGCCTCGGCACGGCAGGGCCGATGGTGTCGTCGCCCGGTGGCCTCTCCGGAACGTCCGGGGGCCGTGGCGGGGATGGCGCTGCGGGTGGGGCCGGCGCGGGCGGGCACAGCGCGGCGATGGTGCGCGCCGGAGGAAGTGCGCTCAGCGTCGACTCCGCCACGATGTCCACGGTCGGCGCCGCGGGTCAGGGCCAGGGAACGGCCCCGATGGGTCAGTCCGCGACCACGCTCGTGCTGCCCTGAGCGGTCAGGGGCAGGAGTTGGCGCCCAGCGGGAAGTCCGGGTTGCCCGTGTTCTGGTCGTCGCGCTGGAACTTGGGCCACGGCGCGGTGCCGCTCAGGCCCTTCGAGTCGACGATGATGGCGTAGAGGTGTCCGTCGCCGGAGGACGGGATGTAGAGCGTTCCGGGTCGGCTGCAGTCCTTCGTCGTGCCCGCGCGCGCGGTGTCGAGCGCGGGGCTGGTGTTGACCGTGCCGATGGTCCCGACGGGGAGCGTCCACAGACGCGTCGAGAGGTCATTCGTGTACGCGTACACGCCGCCGCTCGCGTCGACTGCGTAGATGGTCCCGTCGGCACCGAGCACCGGGGCGGTGAGCGTTGCAGCGGTCGCCTTCACGGTCGTGAAGCCCGCGTCCGCAAAGGTCCCCGGGTCGCCGGCCGTGTACGACGCGCGGATCAGGTCACCGTTCTGGTTTCCGTAAACGAGGACCGGCGCCGCGGTGGTCCCGATGACGATGGGAATGCCGGCGGGAGAGCTCATTCCTACGGGGTAGTCGGCGCGGTTCACGAGAGACCCGTCAGACTTGAGCGCGTAGACGCCGCCAACCGAGGGCCCGGCTCCACCACCTGCAACGGTGGTTCCGAAGAGGGTGAGGCCCTTCGTGTACAGCGAAGTCGAATTTGAGACCGGAGCTGACCAAGTCGAACTCGGGCCGAACGTCACCGTGCTCCGCGAGAGCGTGGCGCTGGCTCCTGACGCGAAATACGCAGTTAGGCCTGACGAGACCGCGGTGAACTTGTTACCAGCACCCGACCCTGTGTCGTAGACGACACAGTCCGGGCGTTGGCTGTTGCCCGCGAGAACCAAACCGGCCTGGTCCACACCAAAGACAAGATCTGCGCCTGCATCACTCAGTGACAGCGCGAATGTGCCCGTGGGATCTCGCCCGTTCGCTACACACAACGAGGACTCTCCAGCTCCGCTTAGTGAAAATTGGGCCAACGCACCCGACGTGGCGGTTCGAATGCCGAAATAGCAGTGCTGTGCCGACACAAGGGGCGCCGTAACAAACGCGTCCGATCCAGCGTCAACTGAACTGCGATCCTGGCCTGCACTATCCAAGAAGTAGGCTCGACCAGACGCGCCGAGAGCAAAACCCGTCACCAAATTCCCCTGACGATCAACGGCTGGGCTCTGAATCACGCCTCCAACTGCGGCAAGGTCCTTCGCCCACTTCCACCGCGTAACTCTCGCGGTCACCGGCGCGCTCGGCGCAGACGCATTCCCCGCCAGGTCCTCGACCGGCTTCACGGCCAGCGCATACGTCGCGCGGAAGTCATTCAGCGGGTACGACGCCCAATCCACCTCGAAGCACGTGCAGAACACGCCCGCGTCACACCCACGCTGGCACGACGCGAGGCTCGTGAAGCCAGCATCGAGTCCCGTCAGAGAGGCCGGCGTCACCACCACAGGCTCCGACGCCTCCACCCTCACTTCCGCCTTCTCATCCCTCCGGTACGCGAAGGCATAGTTCGCCGCAGGGTCCCCCTCGCTCACCGTCCCCACCCTTCGCAGCGGCGGAGGCGACAGCGACAGCGTCACCACCGGCGCCGTCTGGTCCGACACCACCTGCCTCGTCGCCGTCAGCACCGCGAAGCCCGCATCGAAGCTCGCCCGCAGCGTCACCGGGCCTTCGCTCACCACCCCGGCGTCCACCTTCCCCGCGTACCGCCCGCCGCCCACCGCCCCCAGCGTCACCGCCACCGGGCTCTCCAGCGCCACGGCCCCAGGGAACGGCAGCGACGTCCGCCCATCCCTCGTCAGCTGCACCTCCACCGCCACTTCCCGCGACTTCCCGTACACCGCCCCAGCATCAGGCGACGTGAAGGCCAGTTCCGTGAAGCCCGCGATGCACCCGAAGGCGCCCCCGTCGCTCACGCAGAACGTGTTCGGCGCGCAGTCCACCGTCAGGCACGGGTCCACCCCTCCCCCGCCCATCCCCCCTCCCGTCGCCCCGCCTCCACCGGCACCTCCGCTCCCGGCATCTGCAACGACGCACACGCCGCCGAGACAGACATGTCCGTTCAGGCACTCCGAGGTCTGCTGACACGGTGTCGGGCCTCCGCACGCGATGAGGCTCATCGCGAAAGACAGCCAAACCATTTTGCGAAGGCCTCCCCCCCGGGAGTGCCTCACGGACACGAGTTGGCCCCCAGCGGGAAGTCCGGGTTGCCCGTGTTCTGGTCGTCGCGCTGGAACTTCGGCCAGGGCGCCGTGCCGCTCAGGCCCTTCGAGTCGACGATGATGGCGTAGAGGTGTCCGTCGCCGGAGGACGGGATGTAGAGCGTTCCGGGTCGGCTGCAGTCCTTCGTCGTGCCCATGCGCGCGGTGTCGAGCGCTGGGCTGGTGTTCACGGAGCCGATGGTCCCGACGGGGAGCGTCCACAGACGCGTCGAGAGGTCATTCGTGTACGCGTACACGCCGCCGCTCGCGTCGACTGTGTAGATGGTCCCGTCGGCACCGAGCACCGGGGCGGTGAGCGTTGCAGCGGTCGCCTTCACGGCGCTGAAGCCCGCGTCTGCGAAGGTTCCCGGGTCGCCGGCCGTGTACGACGCGCGGATCAGGTCACCGTTCTGGTTTCCGTAGACGAGAATCGGCGCCGCGGTGGTCCCGATGACGATGGGAATGCCGGCGGGGGAGCTCGTACCCGCTGGGTAATCGGCGCGGTTCACGAGTGAACCATCGGCCTTCAGTGCGTACACGCCGCCAACCGTTGGCCCTCCTCCTCCTCCTGCAACGGTGGAGCCGAAGAGTGCGAGGCCCTTCGTGAACAGAGGTGTGGAGTTTGAAGTCGGACTCGCGCCCCAGCTGCCCGCACTCAGAACGTTTCGACTGAGCGCAGACGACGTTCCCGAGGCGTAAAAGAGTGTGCTGCCCGTCGCGACTGTCTGGTACTGCGATCCAGTTGCGGGTGGCGCCGAGCTGCCAGCCTGAACGCAGTTTGAGCTGGCGAACAGCCCCGCGAGAACATGCCCCTGCTGAGTCACTGAAGTCAGGGCCTCCATGCCGGCGTCAAACAGCGCCAGCGTTCCAGTCGGATCTCGGCCCGTGGCCACGCACACCTGACCCTCGCTGATTCCGTCGAGCGAGAACTGGAACAGCCCACCGGCGGTCCCGTTCTTCGCCCCCACGTAGACGTGCTGAGGAGCAATGACGGGAGCAGTCACAATGGCGCCGACCCCCGCATCGTACAGAGCGCGATCATCACCGAAGGGAGACATGACGAAGAGCCGTCCCTGATTGAGCGCTGCCTCGCCGGTCACGACATTCCCCTGCCCGTCCACGGCAGGGCTCTGAATCGTCCCGCCGGACGTGGTCAGCGTGCTTGCCCACTTCCACCGCGTAACTCTCGCGGTCACCGGCGCGCTCGGCGCAGACGCATTCCCCGCCAGGTCCTCGACCGGCTTCACGGCCAGCGCATACGTCGCGCGGAAGTCATTCAGCGGGTACGCCGCCCAGTCCACCTCGAAGCAAGCGCAGAACACGCCCGCGTCACACCCACGCTGGCACGACGCGAGGCTCGTGAAGCCAGCATCGAGCCCCGTCAACGAGGCCGCAGTCACCACCACAGGCTCCGACGCCTCCACCCTCACTTCCGCCTTCTCATCCCTCCGGTACGCGAAGGCGTAGTTCGCCGCAGGGTCCCCCTCGCTCACCGTCCCCACCCTTCGCAGCGGCGCAGGTGACAGCGACAGCGTCACCACCGGCGCCGTCTGGTCCGACACCACCTGCCTCGTCGCCGTCAGCACCGCGAAGCCCGCATCGAAGCTCGCCCGCAGCGTCACCGGGCCTTCGCTCACCACCCCGGCATCCACCTTCCCCGCGTACCGCCCGCCGCCCACCGCCCCCAGCGTCACCGCCACCGGGCTCTCCAGCGCCACGGCCCCAGGGAACGGCAGCGACGTCCGCCCATCCCTCGTCAGCTGCACCTCCACCGCCACTTCCCGCGACTTCCCGTACACCGCCCCAGCGTCAGGCGACGTGAAGGCCAGTTCCGTGAAGCCCGCGATGCACCCGAAGGCGCCCCCGTCACTCACGCAGAACGTGTTCGGCGCGCAGTCCACCGTCAGGCACGGGTCCACCCCTCCCCCGCCCATCCCCCCTCCCGTCGCCCCGCCTCCACCGGCACCTCCGCTGCCGCCACCGGTCCCGCCATCGGGCCGCAAGAAGCAGATGCCGCCGGTGCAGACGCCGTCCGGGCTGCACTCCGAGTCGACCTGGCACTTCTTGGGCAGCGGGCACGCCGTCAGCCCGAGCACTGCCACCAGCGCGAGAATCCGTCCGTTGGTCCGCATGTCTCTCTCTCAGAACGAGCGCGAGACCGAGGCGAACGCCCCGTCGCGCATCGGCACCGCGGCCACGTCCCACTTCCCGAACAAGGGCTCGTCGCTCCCCAGCACGAACATCACCACGCTGGTCACGATCGCCGCCGTCCCCACCCCCACCAGCACGCCGCCCGCCACGCTGCGCGTGCCCATCGACGCCGCGGTGGCCTTGGCGTCGTCGCTCGGCAGCGCGGTCACCACGCCGTCGGAGCGCACGCCGAGCCGGTTCGAGTCCGACGCCACCGTACCGAGCAGCACCACCCCGACCGCGGTGATCACAATGCCCCCGCCACCCGTCACGTAGGCCGCCGTGGTGAGCGTGCGATCGACCTTCGGCTCGACCGGGTGCGCCTCCACCGCCGCCGGGTTCGCCGGCGTGGGCACCTCGGCCGGCGCGGCCACCACCGCGGGCGCCGCCGGCACCGACGATGGCAGTCCAGGCAGCGCCATCGCCTCGAACAGCTTGGCCAGTACCGCCTTGCTCGCCGCCTCGAGTCCGCCGTCGGCCGGCAGCTCGACGCTCTTCCAGTCCACCACCTTGAGCCCGTCCTTGCGCACCACGCGGCCGCTCGCCGTCACCCGCGTCCGCTCCGGGTTCGCATCGACCTTCACGAACACCGCGTAGAGCGTGCCCGCGGTCACCGCGAGCTGCCGCAGACAGTCGTCCTGCTCCTCGCAGTCGTTGCGCTTGAGCTCGGACACCACCGCGTCCCACGCGCTCAGCGTCGGCACCGCGATGCCCTTCTGGGTCACCATGAGCCGCCGGTACTCGCGCACCACCGCGCGCTCCGCGTCCTCGGGCAGCTTCTTCTTCAGCACCAGCGGGAAACCCACCACCGTCGGCTCGGTCTGCGCCGACGCCCCCACCGCCATCAACACCACCGCCAGCCCCAGGCTGCGAAACACGAACGCCTCCTTCACGGCTTCGACTGGAATAGCCCCGACAGCTTGCGCACCCGCGCCTCGACCTTCTGGCAGTCCTCCGACGTCGAGGACTGGGCCAGGAGGTTGGCGATCTGCCCTTGCTCGCGCTCATACACATCGAAACGCTCGGCAGAAACGTTCTTCGCGATCGCCTGCAGGTCCGCCTCCACGCTGCGCTTCCACGCCGCGTCGACCACGCAGTCGGACTTGCTGATGACCACCTGTGGCGCCGGCACCTTCGCCGCAGGCTTGGCGGCGATCTGCAACTTCGCCAGCTCGTCGGCCTCTGCCACCGCCGGCGGCGGAGGCGGCGGGTCGGCGGGCCGCTGCACCTCCGGCATCACCGGCGGGCCAGGCACCACCACCACCACCGGATCGGGCGCCACTGCAGGCGCCGCGTCCACGTGGCCCAGCCGCCAGGCGATGAAGCCCGCCACCACCGAGGCGAGGAAGATGAGGAGCCCGAGCACCGCCGGGAACCGGCGCCCTGCGGCACCACCGGTACGGGGAGGCAGCCGCAGCGTGTCGGGTACCGGACGCTCGCCCGCCTCGAGCAGCGGGTTCGGCCCCACCGCGGTGCGCTCGACGCGGTTCTCGAGCTGCTTGAGCCGCGTCTCCAGGTCCGACCGCACCGCCTGTGCCGACTGCGGGCGGTCGTCGGGGTTCTTCGCCAGCAGCCGGGCGACCAGGCTCTCGAGCTCCTCGGGGAGCTCGGGCGCGAGCGTGCGCAGCTTCGGCGCCGCGACGTAGGCGTGCGACTCGCACAGCCGCTTCTCGTCGCCACTGAACGGCAACCGCCCGGTCAGCAGCTCGAAGAGCACCACGCCGAAGCTGTAGAGGTCGGTGCGCGAGTCGGTCTTCTGCCCGCGCGCTTGCTCGGGCGCGAGGTAGGCCGGCGTTCCGGCGCGCAGCGTCGCCAGCGGCCCACCGGTGAGGTGAATGACGGGCTGGCTCGCGAGCCCGAAGTCGTAGAGCCGCACCACCGCGGCGTCGACGTCGGCGATGCGCACCGTCTCCTGCTCGTCGACGATCACGTTGGCCGGCTTGAGGTCGCGGTGCACCACGCCCGCCTCGTGCGCGGCCGCCAGCGCCTCCGCGATCTGGATCGCCCACCGCAGCGCCACCCGCGGCTCCTGCGCCTTGGCGAAGAGCGTCTCCAGGCCGTCGACCTCGCGGGTGGTCTCCTCGAGCACGTCGGACAGCGTCCGCCCGTGCACGAACTCCATCACCAGGCAGTAGCGCCCGTCGGGCAGCGCCACGTACTCGGTCGCGCGCACGATGTTGCGGTGCCGCAGCCGGAAGAGGATGTCGGCTTCCTTGAAGAAGTGCTCCTGGTACGTCGTGTCCTTCCAGACGTCGACGTGCGGCACCTTGATCGCCGCTCGACCGCTGCTCATCAGCACGTGCCGCGCCTGGTAGACGACGCCCATGCCGCCCTGCCCCAGCACCCTGAAGATCTCGTAGTTGCCGATCTTCTGGCCGATGAGCGGGTCGGGCCCGCGCGCGCTCGGCGCCGTCGAGAACAGCACCGGCGTCACCAGCGCGCCACCCCCCACACCGGGTCCGGGATCGTTCGCCATGGGCAGCCTGTCCGAGCTTCTACCAGCGGCGATCGAGTCGCTCCACTTCCCGGCAATCGTTGGGGAAACGGTCCTGACGCCCTACCTGGCGCGCGACGCCTTCCAGCGCTCCAGCGCGAGCTCGGTCTTGGCGTCCATCACCGTGCCGTCGGCGATCGCCTGCCGCAGCGACGCTTCCGTGCGCCACCGCAGCACGCCGCCTTCTTCGAGCGGGCTCCCGTCACCTTCGGGCTCGGT
Organism: Myxococcaceae bacterium; assembly: GCA_019694595.1. Classification (GTDB taxonomy): domain Bacteria; phylum Myxococcota; class Myxococcia; order Myxococcales; family Myxococcaceae; genus JAIBBQ01. Next base: position 60,202 of record JAIBBQ010000007.1, on the reverse strand, counting down.
CTGCGCGAGGCCGGTGACGTCCACCGCCGACACGAAGATCTTCTCCGAGAGGATGCCCGGGGCCACGAAGAACGGCTGCCCCAGCACGACGATCGCGTCCGCCGACACCGCGAAGCCCGCCTCTTCCAGCACCTCCGCGGCGGCGCGCGCCTTGAGGCCCGGCAGTCCGTCTTCCCCGGGCTCGAGGAGCCCGGCGACGATCTCCTCGCAGAACAGGTGCGAGCGCGGATCGGGCACCACCGGCTTCAGGTCCTTTCGGAAATGGGCCGCCGGCCGGAGGTTGGTCCGGGTGAGGAACTCGGGCCCCGACGGCCCCTGCCGCCAGACCAGCACCGCCACCGCGTCGAGCTTGGGCCGGTCCACCACGTCGATGCGGTAGACCGCCGAGTGGGTGCCGTCTGCCCGCAGGTTGCGGGCCCGCAGCCGCCGCACCCAGAGGAAGCCTTCGTCGCACCGCGCGGTGGAAGAGAAGTCCTCGACGATCTCGATGTCACGAACGGGTGTCACGCTCATCGGCGCTTGCGTTTACCAGCTTGGTCACGCATACGGGCGCCGCCGTTCGATTCTCTCAAGGGCCGCTGGAACCAGGTGAAGGACGCCGTGACTCGACCGCTCCTGCCGCTCATCATGGTGGCCACCCAGGTGCTGTCCTGCATGCCCCTGCTCGAGGGGCGGCCGACCAACCTGGCCGGCCAGCAGGTGCGCCTGACTTTCCTGCACACCACCGACATTCACTCCCGGCTCCTGCCGTACGACTTCTCGCCGCTGGCGACCGACGTCGACCTGGGCCTCATTCCCGAGGCTGGGCCGTTCGGCGGCGTGGCCCGGCTGGGCGCGCTGATCGCCCGCGAGCGCGCCAACTCGGAGCGCGTGCTGCACCTCGACTCCGGCGACAGCTTCCAGGGCGCCCCCATCTTCAACGTCAACTCCGGCGAGGTGGAATACAAGTTCCTCTCGCGCGTGCGCCTCGACGCCGCGGTGATCGGCAACCACGAGTTCGACGCCGGCGCGCTCAACTTCACCACCCAGCTGAAGAACCAGGCCACCTTCCCGGTGCTGGCCGCCAACTTCGCGTGGGACGACTACCGCCAGCTCGATTCCAACCAGACCCAGCTCTACACCGAGCCGTACACCATCAAGGACATGGGCGGCGTCCGCGTGGGCATCGTGGGCATGGCGAACATCAGCTCGCTCAACTCCCTGGTCGAAGGCGGCAACTCGCTGCAGGCCACGCCGCTGGAGCAGAACGAGGCCGCGCGCGCGTACGTCGAGCTGCTCAAGCCGGTGACCGACCTGGTGGTGGTGGTGAGCCACGCCGGCCTCACCGAGGACCAGGACCTGGTGCAGGGCTACGAGGCCTTCTACGAGTACGGGAAGATCCAGCAATACCTGAACCGCGACGCCAACCGCTGGGAGATCCTCGAGTGGTTCGGCACCATCTACGATCCCAAGTCGGTGGTGCGGGTGAAGATCCCCGGCGTCAGCGGCATCGATCTCATCCTCGGCGGGCACCTGCACATCGTGCTCAACCCGCCGCAGCTGCTCACCGACCCCACCGGCCGCAAGGTGATCCTGAGCCACGGCGGCGCCTTCTCGAAGTACCTCGCCCGCATGGACCTGGTGGTGCAGATGCCCCAGGAGCGCGGCGGCGAGCAGGCCGAAGTCATCAGCCACTCGTACCGCGTCTTCCCGGTCGACTCGCTGTGGTGCTCCGACGCGATGCACGACTACTACAAGGCCAAGTTCTGGCCGGTGGGCGCCTTCATCCGCGACCCGCAGGTGCGCGCGGCGATCAACGAGTGCACCAAACAGGAAAGCAAGGACGTCACCCAGCTCCTGCAGCCGTACATCGTCGACCTCGACTTCAAGCTCTCGCTCACCTCGCTGTTCGGCTACGCGCCGCGCGACATCGCCCGCCGCAACAACTCGAGCGGCGGCGACTCGCCTCTGGGCAACATCGCCGCGGACTCGATGCGCAAGCGCCGCCGGGTCGAAGCCGAGGTCGCGGTCACCAACTCGCTCGGCATCCGCGACAACCTCTACGCCGGCCTGCTCACCCAGGAAGCGATGTTCAACGTGTTCCCCTTCGAGAACACGATCAACATCATGTACCTCTCGGGCAGCGAGATGCAGGAGATGTTCGACTTCATCTCCGAGCGCTCCGCCACCCGCGGCTGCATCTCCCAGGCGCAGGTCTCGGGCGTCCGCTTCACCATGGACTGCGCCCAGGCCCAGCTCAACCTCCTGCGGCTGGCGTGCGACCCCAAGAAGGCGGTGGAGAAGGACAAGAGCCACCCCGACTGCCCGCAGGACGATCGCACCGGCCGCGCGGTGTGGCAGTGCCTCGACGACGTCACCGGCGGCCGCTGCTGGGCCCACCCGGGCACCAACGTGGTCATCAACGGCTCGCCCATCGACCCGTACGCCACCTACCGCGTGGCGGTGAACGACTACATCGCGCGCGGCGGCTCCGGCTTCGTGGTGCTCAAGCGCAACACCACCCGCATCGAGACCGGCATCCCCCTGCGCGACTCGCTCATCGGCTACCTGCAGAGCTTCTGCACCTGCGACGACCTGCTCGCCGCCAAGCTCGACGCCATGGGCAACATGGTGGGCTCCAACGGCCAGCGCTGCGGCGCCCTGCTCGACGGCAAGTGGCAGGTCGACTCGCAGGAGATCTCCTACTGCAAGACGACCTCGACCTATCAGGACGCGCTCAAGATGCCCCGCCCGGGCGACTGCACCTGCCAGCAGGCCTTCCGCGGTGAAGGGGCGTGCCGGCTCAAGCACTCGGACGCGGTGGCGGAGTGCGTGGCGATGGTGCCGCCCGGCCCCGCACTCGGAAAGTGCAGCTGCCGCGAGGCGCTCGCCGGCGACGTGGTGTGCGGCAACGTGACGTCGCAGGAGCGCGCCTTCTGCGAGAACCCCACCCGCCTCGCGGTGGCCGTGGGCGTCGAAGACGGCCGCATCGTCCGGAGGGTCAAGTGAGCCCCCGCCTCTCGCTCGTCGCCGCCTTCGCGCTCGCGCTCTGCGCCTGCCCCAGCATCTCGGTGCCGGGCCTGTCGAACGTCAGCTCCTTCAAGGTGGAGATCGGCGGCTTCTACCTCCTGCCGAGCGACGGCTCGATGCGCACGCCGCTCGAGGTGGTGACCCCCTGCTCCAAGATGTACGGCGGCCAGGACAAGGTCCCCGCGATGGCCAAGGGCACCAAGGCCTGCCCCTACGTCATCCCCCACGGTGACCTGGAGATCGACGTCACCGCCACCGCGCTCGACGCCCAGGGCAAGCAGGCGGGTGACTTCGGCAACCCGGTCGCCTTCCGCGTGGTGCCGGGCGACCTGGTGCCCGACTACAAGTTCCGCTGGGCGCAGGCGGTCAGCGGCGTGGCCACCTCGAAGGTCCGCTCGCGCCACCAGTACGGCCAGGTGCGCATCTGGGCGGAAGACGCTCCGCCGCAGGCCATCTACGACTCGGGCGTGCAGATCCCCGGCGCGCCGGACGAGCCCAAGAAGCGCAGCTACGCCACCGGCCTCTCTCCGATCGTCTTCTTCGAGGAACCGACCATCGCCAAGCTGCAGCTCCCCGACGGCTTCGACAACCGCAGCTCGCCGCTGGTGGGCGAGTTCATCACCATCGGCAAGCGGCCGGAGTCGGGCGAGACGCTGGTGCAGAGCTGCGCCGACGACAAGGTGCGCGACGGCCTGCCGGCGCTGATGGTGGTCACCGGCACCGACCCGTCGGGCTTCTACGTGAGCGACCTCTCGGCGTGCCGCTCGCGCGAGGCCGATGCGGGCAACGTCAGCGGCATCAGCGTCAACGAGCCGCCGGAGCCGTGCGTGGTGCTGGACTCCAACCAGAACGAGATCGTCTTCGACGGAGGCACGCCGCCCCCCGGTCAGACGCCGTACTGCCAGGTGTCCAAGAAGGCCTGCAGCGCGGGCTGCAACAGCTACCAGCCGGGCACCTTCGGCGGGCTGTTCGTCTACAACTACAGCTTCCCCGACGGGCTCGATCAGGGCGACCTGCTCTTCACGCTGTCGGGCGCGGTGCAGGAATTCACCAGCACCACCCAGCTCACCTTCCCGTCGTGGAGCATCGCCGAGCGCGTGCGCCAGCTGCCGCCCGACCAGTGGAACAAGTGGCTGCAGTACGCCCGCCCGGTCACGCTCAACCAGCGCATCTGCGGCGGCGACAACAAGCCCCCCCCGGTGTTCCTCACCGACCAGCTCTGCGGCCACAACCGGCGCAACCTGAAGATGGAGTCGCTCGAGTCGGCGCTGGTGCGCCTGAGCCGGATCCGCTTCCCCACCCTCTTCAAGAACTGCGACCTCAACGCCGACAACTCGGTGCCGTTCTTCTGCGAGCAGAAGGACCCGCAGGGCACGTGGATCTGGGGTTCCTGCGCCTTCGGCGAGACCGAGTCGCCGGCCGACCAGGCCGAGCGGGAGTGCAACCAGAACTGCGTGGTCGGCGTGGGCATCGGCGACGAGGTCTGCACCGAGGCGGCGACCTTCCAGGGCTTCGGACAGTTCGTGGTGACGCTCGCTGCGCCGGGCATGGAAGCGGCCGGCCTCGACGAGAGCCTGGCGAACCACTTCCAGGACCTCAAGGTCGGCGGGACCTCCATGCAGCCGCCGTCGCCGTACTCGGCCGGCGCGCGGCTCAACGTGGCGTGCGACGGTTACGTGCGCATCAAGTTCGGCGACGGCACCGTGCAGGCCGGCGACGGCGACGCCATCGTGCAGCCCCACGACGTGGTGGTGCACACGCTGACCGGCACCGAGACCACGGTGGCGCTCAAGGCGATGAGCGGCGAGACCCGCTGCACGGTGTCCCAGGACCTCGGCCTGCGCGCCAACCTCATCACCAAGGACGCGATCCCCGAGCTCAAGCCGGCGTGCAGCGAGGACGACCCGGACTACGGCATGGAGTGCAAGAAGCTCCACGCGGCCACCTTCGACGTGATCGGACACCTGAAGCAGGTCCAGCCGGGTCGCCCGCGCTGGTCCGTGTACCCCCGTGACGTGAGCGACGTCTGCTGCCACCCCGGCGGCGGCTTCCTCGACTGCCCTCGCCCCATCAAGCCCTGCCCATGAACCGCTCAGCCGCCACGCTGCTCGCTGCCCTGCTCCCGGTGTCCGCCTTCGCGGGAGACTTCGTCGACACCCGCATCAGCTTCGTCTTCGCCGACGACAACCTGCTGGCGGGCCCCGGCGAGACGACGCCCAACAGCCCCACCGCGGGCTTCGGCGCCGGCAACCAGAACAACCAGTTCTACGACAACTTCAACACCAAGTTTTCCGGCTTCGAGACGCTGTCCAACGTCGCGCTCTACAAGCAGTCGCCGAGCTTCTTCGAAGGCTTCACCGCCGACGCGGCGCTCACCGTGCTCCTGCTCGAGCAGCCGTCGGGCGGCATCACGCTGAAGGACAACTCCAGCTACGTGCGGCTGATGTACCGCCCGCCGGGTTGGGGCGAGAAGGAGAACATCAGCTTCACCGGCTTCCCGGTGTCGGCCGACCGCTTCCGCCTGGGCTTCGCGTACCGCATCTCGTGGGGCGGCAGCTCGATCTTCACCAGCCGCGCGCAGAACGACGGCGTGCCCGGCGCCCGCCTGCAGGTGACGCGCGATCGTTTCTACGCCTTCGTCGGCATGAAGACCGGCCAGCTGCTCAACGACTTCATCCTCGAGAAGGAGCGCGTCTACGGCGTGATGGCCGGCGGCGGCGTCGACCTCACCGACACGCTCAAGTTCGAGGCGAACGGCGGCTACTTCCAGAAGGGCATCATCCCCGGGCTGGCGAACCAGGGCATCGTGGCGCCGGTGACGGCGGCGGGCGGCAGCTCGCAGCTCGTCTTCCACTACGGGGTACCGGTGTCGGGCTCGCTCGACTTCCGCCTCTACAAGAACGACCCCGACATGTACGTGAAGTTCTTCACCCCCGAGCTCTACCCGGGCGGACTGGCGATGACGGTGTCGGTCGAAGGCTCGGTGCTGGCGCAGTCGCTGGAGAACCCCGACGTCTTCGCGCAGACCAAGGCGCAGCTCGCGGGCGCGATCGCGCTGCAGGCGAACGTCAAATACAACTTCCTCAAGGTCAACCTGCTGGGCCTCTACCGCACGCTCTCCTTCATCCAGTTCGACGTGCCGGGTCTGCCCCCGTACAAGGACTTCCCCCAGGGCACCGAGCTCACCCCCGAGATGTTCATCGCGCTCGGCGCGAGCTACCACTTCCCCCGGCTGCATCTGACCCCGGGCGTCATCTTCGGCGTGCAGTCGCCGGCCACCTTCAAGAGCCCCAACACGGTGCTCGGAGGCAACACCCCCCCGGCGGCGCTCACCGGCTCGCGCACCGTCGTGGTGCGAGACGTGAACCTGCTCAGCATCCTGCCGACGAGCTTCTCGGCGATCCCCATCATCTCCGCGAAGGCCAACGCCAAGCTCGACCTGAGCGACTACTTCTCGCTCATCGGCGAACTCTATTACACGCGCGACCCGAACCGGACGACGTTCCGGGACAGCGTGGCCGGCATCGCCGAGCCCAGCTTCGAGAAGGAGCACGCGCTGGGCTTCAACGTCATCGTCCAGGCGCGCTTCTAGCGGCCGGCGTCGGCGGCCGGCGCCGCCTCGAAGTCGAGCAGCCACAGCTCCCGGGTGTCCTTGCCGCGGAGCTGCCAGACGCCGGCGATGAAGCGCTCGTCGGGCGAGGCCAGCAGCATCAGCCACGCCCCCGGTTCCCGCCTGGGACCCACGAGCTCGGACAGCTTCTCCGGGTGGGCCAGCGGTGCCACGCCCACCTTGCCCGCGCCGTCACCGAGGAGCAGCCGGCGGCCGAGCAGCACGCGGCTGCCCGGGCTGCGCGCCATCACCGCGGACAGCTCGTCGGCCTCGATGGGGCCGCGGGCGTCGTCTTCGCGCCCCAGGCAGCGCAGCGTCTCGAGGCCCCCCTTCTTGTTCACCACCAGGGCCGCAGGCCCGAGCAGCACCGCCAGCAGCTCGTCGGCGGCGGTCAGGCGGGCGCAGCCGGGGGTGCCGCAGACGGTCGCGCCTTCTCCACCTTCGCGGCTCCGCTCACAGGCGAGCTCGAGCCCGGGGTCCTCGTGGAACGCCTCGTAGGGCCTGGGCTCGCTCCAGCGCCGGGTGCGGGGGTCGACGCAGCGCATGGTCTGCGGCGGCTCCTCGGGTGACGGGCCGTCTTCCTGCCCGACGCAGAAGAGGCCGTCGCTCCACCACAGCGTGGCGTCACGGAAGGGCGCTGCCCGGAAGGCGTTCACCACGGCGACCTTCTTCCAGGTGCCAGGCAAGGCGACCGGCGGGGCGGCGAGCGCGGTGGCGCCCAGCGCGAGGGCGCCGAGGCCGGCGAACATCAGCGGCAGCGGTGAGCGGGGCGCGCGCACGGCGTCAGAGCCCCAGCTGCTTGGCGATGATCTCGTTCATGATCTCGCTGGTGCCGCCGCCGATGGGGCCGAGGCGGGCGTCGCGCCAGTGCCGCTCGATGTCGAACTCCTGCATGTACCCCGCCCCTCCGTGCAGCTGCAGCGCCTGGTCGGCGAGCCGGCAGCACATCTCGGTGGCCACCTTCTTGGCCATCGCGGTCTGCGCCAGCGCGTACTCGCCGGCCGCGTGCAGCTTGAGCGCGTGGTAGGTGAGCTGCCGCGCGCACTCCAGGTCGGTCGCCATCTCCGCCAGCCGGTGCCGCACCACCTGGAACTTCGCCACCGCCTGACCGAACGCCTGGCGCTCGCGGGTGAAGCGCATCGCCTGCTCGAGAATGTCTTCCGCCGCGCCGACCGCGCCCAGCGCGAGCGAGAGCCGCTCCCAGGCGAAGTTGCCCATGATCTGGAAGAAGCCGTTGTTCTCGTCGCCCAGCAGGTTGGTCACCGGCACCCGGCAGTCCTCGAAGTGCAGCTCCGCGGTATCGGAGGCCCGCCAGCCGAGCTTCTTGAGCTTCTTGGCCACCGTGAAGCCCTGGGTGCCCTTCTCGACGATGAGCAGCGAGACGCCCTTGTGGCCCTTCTCGGGCGCGGTCTTCACCGCGAGGATCACGTAGTCGCAGCGCACGCCGTTGGTGATGTACGTCTTGGCGCCGTTGACCACGTAGTAATCGCCCTCGCGGCGCGCGGTGGTGCGCAGCCCGGCGACGTCGCTGCCGGCGTCGGGCTCGGTGACCCCGAAGGCGCCGATCTTCTGCCCGGCGATGGCTGGCGCCAGGAAGGCGCGCTTCTGGGCGTCGGTGCCGAAGAGGTGAATGGGGCCGGTGCCGATGGTGAACTGGGCCGCCAGGCCGGCCGCCACGCCGCCGCTGCCGCACTTGGCGAGCTCCTCGTGCAGCACCGCCTCGTAGAGGTACCCGGCGTCGGTGCCGCCATAGGCCTCGGGGTACTTGAGCCCCAGGAAGCCCAGCTCCGCGAAGCGCCGGTAGAGCGCCAGGGGGAACTCCTCGGCCTCCTCCCACGCGCGGACGAAGGGCTTGAGCTCCCGGTCCACCACCTGCTTCACCGTGCGCCGGAACGCCTCGTGCTCTTCCTGGAAGACCCCGAACCCAGAGTTCATGGGGGGGTTGTGCCACGAAGGCCACCGGGCCGTCAGGCAGGCGCCACCCCGCGCGACAGCGTTGACCAAAGCGCGTCGGCGGGTGATAAGCCCGCGGCCTCACGCCTCACAGGGCGCCATAGCCAAGTGGTAAGGCAAGGGTCTGCAAAACCCTCATTCCCCGGTTCGAATCCGGGTGGCGCCTCTCGCTTCACCCTGCCCGCGTGCACCTGACCGACCTCAGCCTGCTCGCCGCGCTGGTGGCCCTGGCCGCCGCGCCCAGGCCGCCGGTGAAGGACGCAGGCCCCGCCCTCGACGACCCGCCGCCCCCGGCTGCCAGGCGCTCCATCAACCTGGAAGGCGGCGCCCCCCGCATCCCCGTCCGGCTGATGGAACGGGCCACCCAGGTCACCTTCTCGTCGAAGGGCCGCCTGCGCGTCGTGGTGGCGGGCCCCAAAGAGAGCAAGGCCGAGAGCGCCCCGGCGGCGGAGTGGACCGTGAAGCTCCTCCAGAGCACGCCGGCCACGGTGCTCGCCGACATCCAGCTGGCGGAGGTGCCGTACCGCGACCTCGACGAGCGCGACGCACTCCTGGAGTCGCTCGAGGGCCAGGGCCTCAAGGCGCGCGCACTCACCATCGGCGAGCTCTACGGCGTGCGCGGCAAGGTCATCGACACCCGGCGCCACGCCATTCTCCTCGACGAGCCGGCGCGCACGCCGGAGGCCGCCGAGGCCCGACAGGCCGAGCTGCTGCAGAAGAAGGCCACCCGCACCACCCTGCGCACCACCCTGGTGACGCCCGGTGCCATCGAGGTCGAGGTGCGGCTGGGCGACAAGGTGGTGGGCACCGGCCACGGGGTGCGCGTCAGCTCGCTCGACGAGGCGCCCATCGACGTGCGCCAGGTCGAGTTCGGCGTGGGGTACGACTTCCACGGCTTCGAGGACCGCAGCTTCCGCGGAGCGCTGGAGCTGGCGGCCGATCAGCGCGGCCAGCTCGCGGTGGTGAACACGGTCAGCCTGGAGGACCTGCTCAAGGGGCTGGTGCCGTCGGAGATCTTCGCCAAGGCCCACCCCGAGGCGCTCAAGGCCCAGGCGGTCACCGCGCGCGGCGAGGTGCTCGCCAAGGTGGGCCTCAAGCACCAGGCCGACCCGTACCTGCTCTGCAGCGAGCAGCACTGCGCGGTCTACAAGGGCGTGTCCGGCGAGGCCGCCACCACCAGCGCCGCCGTCGATGCCACCCGGGGCGAGGCGCTCTTCGACGCCACCGGCCGCCTGGTGGACTCGGTCTACAGCGCGGTGTGCGGCGGCCACACCGAGGACAACGACGTGGTGTGGGGCGGCAGCCCGAGCTCGAGCCTCCGCGGCAAGCCGGACACGCTTCCGGGAGCGAAAGCGCCGCCACCGCCGGGCACCAACCTCGCGGGCTTCCTGGCCAGCGAGACCGCCTTCGCCTGTCAGAAGTCGTCCTTCGCCAACCCCGCCAAGTTCCGCTGGGAAAAGCGCTTCACCGCCAAGGACGTGGAAGAGAAGACCGCCTCGCTGGGGCTGGGCGCCATCCAGGCGATGACGGTGGCGGAGCGCGGCGTGTCCGGGCGGGTCAAGGTGCTCACCCTGTCGGGAGACCAGGGGGCGACCCAGGTGCGGGGCGAGCTCGTCATTCGCCGGCTCTTCGGCATGCTCAACAGCGCGATGTTCGAGGTGCGCCCCGAGCGCGACGCCAAGGGCGTCCCCACCGCCTGGGTCTTCAAGGGCGGGGGCTGGGGCCACGGAGTCGGCATGTGCCAGGTGGGCGCCATCGGGCGCGCCGAGGCCGGGCAGACGTACCGGGAAATCCTCGGGCACTACTACAGTGGCGCACAGGTGGCGCGGTTGTACGAGGAACGCTAGGACTTCCGGAGTGAAAGGCCCCGGCCGGGGGTTAGAATTCCCTGAGCATGTCCCTGCTGGTGCCCCGCACAGCTGAAGGACGGAAGCGATGGCCCCGGGCGCTGCTCGCCTTCGGTCTGGCCATCGCCGGGCATGCGTTGTTCCTGGGGCTCCTGCTCTTCCTGTCGCTCCTGCAGCTCAACGTGCGCGAGCAGCTCCGCCCTGCCCCGGCGAAGCCCGTGGTGCTGCGGCCGTTGAACGCCCAGCAGTGGGCCCAGAACCGGGGCCAGAAGGTGCCTGCGGCGGCGGACTCGCTGGCGCGGGAGTCGAAGGCCAAGGAGAAGCCGGAAGAGAAGAAGAAGCCCGACGCCAAGCCGCAAGGCCAGGTGGTGGCGGTGGCGCCCGGCAACCAGCAGGAAGACCCCAACGCCAAGTACCTCGCCGAGTCGGCCAACAAGGTCCAGAAGGAGACCCGGGCGAAGGAGACCACCGCGTTCTACCGGAACGCGATGCCCCAGCGGACGTCGACCACCAAGCAGGACGGCAACGGCAGCGACGCGGTGGACAAGCCGCAGCTGTCCGGCAACCGCGGCGTGGGGCAGGACGACCGGCCGCTCAAGGAGACGTCGAAGGCGGCGATGGAGGTGCCGGACACCAAGGCGCGCTCCGAGGTGGCGATGAAGACCGAGTCGGCCGAAGGCCCGGGCCCGTCGGTACCCAACCGCACCGAGACCGAGGCGGTGAAGGGCAATTCGAACCGGCTGCTGATGCGCCAGGGCTCGGCGAGCGCCGAGGACGGCTCGAGCGGCCGCGCCGGGGAGCCCGGTCACGCCAACCTGCTGCCGTCGGCCTCGGTGGTGGACAAGATCACCGGCGCTGCGGCGAACGATCACCTCGGCGACGTCGACGAGGGCGAAGGCACGTTCCTCAACACCAAGGAATGGAAGTACGCCGGCTTCTTCAACCGCGTGAAGCAGAGCGTGGGCATGAACTGGAACCCGGGCGCCGAGCTGCGCCTGCGCGATCCGTCGGGGCAGATCTACGGCAGCCGCGACCGCTACACGGTGGTGAACGTGGCGCTCGACGACCAGGGGCGCCTGCGCGACATCTACGTGGAGAAGAGCTGCGGGGTCGACTTCCTCGATCTCGAGGCGGTGAAGTCCTTCGAGCGCGCCCAGCCCTTCCCCAACCCGCCCCCCGGCCTGGTGGGCCAGGACGCGCAGGTCCGCTTCAACTTCGGCTTCTTCCTGGAGATGAGCGGCAGCCCCCGCCTGCGCCTCTTCCGCGCGCCGAATTGAGCCTTCGCGAGGGGCTCCCGCCCGCGAAGGCGGCGGGGCTGCGCCCCGTCCCACGGGTGACGTTCGAATCGAGAGACCGAATGCTCCTCGAAACACTCACCTCCGCAGGAGCATTCGGTCGTTCGATCCGATCACCTTCGGTTGGACGGGGCGCAGCCCCGCCGTGCTCGCGGGCGGGAGCCGGCGCGAGCACAGAGTTCGGTGGTTCGATCCGAACACTTTCCGTTGGACGGGGCGCAGCCCCGCCGTGCTCGCGGGCGGGAGCCGGCGCGAGCACAGAACTCAGTCCCTGGGCAGGCCCAGGGGGAAGCGCACCTCGAACATCGTGCCCTTGCCCGGGCGGCTCTCGAAGGTCACCGTGCCGCCGTGCTCCTCGGCGATGGTCTTCACCAGCGCGAGCCCGAGGCCGGTGCCGTTCTTCTTCCGCGCCGTCACGAAGTGCTGGAAGAGCTTGTCGGCGATCTCCGGCGGAATGCCCGGGCCGTTGTCGCTCGCCCGCAGCACCAGCTGGTCGCCGTCCTTCTCCACCGCCAGGGTGAACTTGCCGCCCTTGGGCATCGCCTCGAGCGCGTTGCGCGCCAGGTTGAACACCAGCCGGCGCAGCTTGGTCTCGTCGAAGCGGGCCGCCCCCTTGTACTGGAGGTCGATCACCAGCTCGCACTTCGAGTTCTGGAACTCCTGCTCCAGCAGCGCGGTGAGCTCCTTCACCCAGGCGTGCAGGTAGACCTTGCGCATCAGCACGGTCACCTCGCCGCGCGCGAAGGCCAGCGTCTCCCGCGTCATCGCGTTGAGGTGCTCGAGCTGCGCGAGGATCACCTCGCTCGACTCCTTGCGGACCTTGGGGTCCTCTTCCTCGGCGAGCATCTCGGCGTAGCCGGCGATCACCGTCATCGGCGTGCGCAGGTCGTGCATCACCCCGGCGAGCATCTGGCCGATCGCCTCCAGGCGGTTGCGGCGCTCCCCCACCTCGCGCGAGCGCTGCAGGGTGATGGCGCGCCCGGCCTGCCCCGCGAGCAACACCGCCAGCCGCTCGTCGGTCTCCGTGAAGCCGCTCGGCTTGTTGAGCAGCTCGAGCGCCCCCAGCGTGCGCCCCTCGCTCACGATGGGCACCGCCAGCACCGCGTTCACCGGCACGCCCAGCTTCTTGGCGACGCCCTTCTCGTAGTGCTCCGACTCCTCGGCCTTCTTGACCCGCACCACCTCGCGGGTCGACGCCACGTGCCCGGCGATGCCCTTGCCCGCCGGCAACCGCAACTGCACCAGCCCTTCGGACTTCTCACCTCGGGCGCTGCGGAAGAAGAGCGCGTCCTGGTCTTCCTCGGCGAGGAGCACGCTGCCGGCCCTGGCCCCCACCACCGAGATGGCCTTGGCGAGCACCTTGTCCACCAGGTCGGCCTGCTCTTCCACCGAGCTGACCACCTTCTCGACCTCGTAGAGCACCTCGAGATCTCTCACCGCCTGGGTCAGCGCCGCGCCGGCGGCCTCGAGCTTCTCGTTCTGCTTGCGCAGCTGCTCGAGCAGCAGCACGTTGTCGAGCACCGCGGCGATCTGGGTCGCCACGCCTTCGACCAGCGCCCGATCTTCGGGGTTGAAGGCGTTGATGCGCCGGTGCAGCACCTCGAGCACCCCGCGGGTGCGCCCCGAGACGTGCTTGAGCGGCACCGCGATCATCGAGCGGGTGCGGAAGCCCGACTGCTTGTCGATCTCCGGGTTGAAGCGAATGTCGGCATACGCGTCTTCGAGCAACAGCGACTTGCCCGAAGTGAAGACGTGGCCCGCGATGCCCTTGTTCGACGGGAGCCGGATCTCCTTGAGCGTCGAGCCGCGCAGCACGCGCGACCACAGCTCGTCCTGCGCCTCGTCGTACATGAAGAGCGTGGCGGCCTCGGCGCCCAGGAGCGCGCTCAGCCGGTCCATCACCACGCCGAGCAGGTGGTCCACGTCGCGCGCCTGGGAAATCTGCGCGCCGATGTCGAGCACCGCGCTGAAGCGGTCGGCCTGGCGCCGCACCGCCCCTTCGATCTCCGTCAACTTGGTCGCCAGGCCAGAGACCAGCCCCGACGGAGACTCGCGCATCTCGGCCCGGAAGCGCTCGCTGGACATGGTCGCGGACAATCCCCCCTTTGCCGCCCAGCAACAAGGGCCGAGCGCTTCAGTGGGCGTCGGCCCAGCTGTGCCCCAGGCCCACGTCGACCACCAGGGGCACCTTCCACTGCGCCACCCCGGCCATCACCGTCTGGGCGAGCTTCCCCAGCCGCTCGCCTTCGGCCTCGGGGGCCTCGAAGAGGAGCTCGTCGTGCACCTGCAGCAACAGCCGACCCTGGAAGCCTTCCTTGGGGAGCCGCTCTTCCAGCTCCAGCATCGCCCGCTTGATGAGGTCCGCCGCGGTCGCCTGGATCGGCATGTTGATCGCCGCCCGCTCGGCGGCCATCGACACGTTGCGGTTCTTGCTCACCAGGTCCGGCATGTAGCGACGCCGCCCGAAGAGGCTTTCCACGTAGCCCTTCTTCCGGGCGCCCTCGACCGTCTCCTCGAGGTAGCGGTGAATGCCCGCGTAGCGCTCGAAGTAGCGGTCGATGATGCCCTTCGCTTCCTCGACGGGAATGCGCAGCCGCGTCGACAGCCCGTGGGGCGACAGGCCGTAGGCGATGCCGTAGTTCACCATCTTCGCCGCGCGGCGCTGACCGTCGGTCACCTCGGCCAGCGGCACCTGGAACACCTCGGCCGCGGTGCGGCTGTGCACGTCGGCGTCTTCCTGGAAGGCGCGCACCAGCCCGTCGTCACCCGAGATGTGCGCGAGGATCCGCAGCTCGATCTGGCTGTAGTCGGCCGACACCAGCACCTGGCCAGGCGCGGCGACGAAGGCCCGGCGGATCTGCTTCCCCAGCTCGGTGCGAATGGGAATGTTCTGCAGGTTGGGGTCGGTCGACGACAGCCGGCCCGTCGCCGCGGTCGCCTGGTGGAAGGTGGTGCGCACCCGCCCGTCGGCGCCCACCAGCGACGGCAGCGTGTCGAGGTAGGTGCTCTTGAGCTTGGCGACGTTGCGGTACTCGATGATCGCCAGCGGCAGCGGGTGCTGCTCGGCGAGCTTCTCCAGCACCTCGTGGTCGGTCGACGGCCCGGTCTTGTTGCGCTTGAGCACCGGCAGCTTGAGCTCGTCGAAGAGCACCTGGGCCAGCTGCACCGGAGAGCCGACGTTCAGCTCCCGGCCCGCGTGCCGGTAGACCTCCTGCAGCAAGGTCTCGCACTGCTGGTCCACCTGGACCGAGATCTCCTTGAGCACCGCGAGGTCCACCAGCACCCCGCGCGCCTCCATGCGCGCCAGCACCGGGACCAGCGGCAGCTCCAGGGTGCGCGCCAGCTCCGCCAGCCCCACCCCTTCGGCCTCTGCCCAGATCTCCGGTTCCAGCCGGGCGACCGCGTCGGCCCGGGCGCCGAAGACCTGGGCCCGCGGCGTCGGCCCGTCGAGCTCCGGCAGCTCGGTGTGCAGCCGCTCGCGCGCCAGGTCGGCCAGCGCGTGCTCCTTGCGCGACGGGTTGAGCAGGTACGACAGCAGCTCCACGTCGCTCTCGATGCGCTCGCGGGAAAGGCCCAGCGCGCGCAGGGCATGCAGCACCGCCTTGCCGTCGTGGGCCGCCACCTTGGTCCGGGCCAGCGCCGGCCCCAGGACTTCCACCACCTGGGCGCCCACCGCCTCGAGCTTCACGTAGGCGCAGGGCCCCGAGGGCACCTGTACGCCCAGGCCCACCACCACCGGGGTGTGCGGGGGGCCCTCGGTGTCGGGCGAGACCGCCACCAGGGGCGCCGCCGCGATGGCCTGCGCGAGCGCCTCCAGCTGGGCGGCGGTGCTGACCAGCGTCACTTCCTGGGCGAGCGGCGTGGGCGGCGCCGACGGCATCTCCTGGATCAGCCGGAAGAACTCGAGCTCGGTGAAGAGCGCGCGCGCCTCCGCCCGGCGCACCTCCTTGCGCTCGAGCGAGTCCAGGGTCACCTCCAGCGGCAGATCGTCGCGGAAGGTGACCAGCGACAGCGCCCGCAGGAGCTGCTCCTGGTGGGTGGCGATCGCCTCGCGGATCTTCGGCTTCGCGATCTCCTGCACGTGGCTCAGGATCCCCGCGACGTTGCCGAACTGCTGCAGGAGCTCCTGGGCCGTCTTGGGCCCGACGCCGGGCACCTTGGGCACGTTGTCGATCGCGTCGCCCACCAGCGCCAGGTAGTCGCGCATCTGGTCGGGCCGCACTCCGAACTTGGCCTGCGCTTCAGCCTCGCCGATGGGCTGGTCCTTCATCGGGTCGTACAGCTTCACGTGCGGCGCGAGCAGCTGCAGGAAGTCCTTGTCGCTGGTGAGCACCTCGACCTGCCAGCCTTCGCGGGCCGCCCTGGCGCACAGCGTGGCCACCACGTCGTCGGCTTCCCAGCCGGCGTACTCGATGATCGGCAGCTGGAGCACCGCCGCCACGTCGCGGATGAGGCCGAACTGCTTCAGCAGGTCGTCGGGCGTGGCCTCGCGGTTCGCCTTGTACTGGGGGTCGATCTCCAGCCGGCCCTTGCGGCTGTCCCGGTCGAAGCAGAGCGCGACGTGGGTGGGAGCGCGCTCCCGCAGCACCTTGAGCACCATGCGGGTGAAGCCCAGCACCGCGTGGGTCGGCACACCCTTCGACGTCGTGAGCGGCGGCAGCGCGTGGTACGCGCGGAAGATGAAGCCCGACGCGTCGAAGAGCGTCAGCGTCTTCGGGCCGGCAGGAACCGCCGCAGCGGGCGACGCGGCCACGGGAGGCGGCACCTCCGCCGGTCCACCGAAGAGATCACCCTGCGCAGGCCTCGCCATGCCGTCGGGCATAACGTGGGCCCGGCCCTCAGGTCGACCGCGAACTCACGGGCAGCTCAGCGTCTCCTTCTGGTCCTTCACCTTCTCGGCGATGCCGTCGCCCGGCACCGCGAACTGCAGCACCTGCTCGAGCGCAGCGCAGTCCTGCGCGGCGGGGAACATCTCCACCGCCCGCTTGGTGCAGGCGTTGGTCACCGCGCGGTTGAGGTCGGGGTTCCCCTTCCAGAAGCTGAAGCCGATCTTCCAGATCTTGCAGGCCTCGCGGAAGTTGGTGCGGTCGGCGAGGTCCTTGCCGCGCTTGTAGCTGTACGACGCCATGTCCTGGTTGATGGTGTGGCGGAAGTACGAGTTCAGCACCTCGAGTTCCTTGCGCTTGTCGTCGGCGCTCATCGAGGCCGCCTTGTCGCCGAGCATCAGCGCCTCGTCGAGCGCCAGCGCCTCGCGGAACGGCTGCTCGGCCTTCTCCGGCTTGCCGTCCTGCAGGCTGTCCTGCCCTGCCTTCACCAGCCCGACCACGTCGGCCATCTGCTTGCTGAGCGAGCGGAACAGCGGGTGGTCCTTGGCCTTGGACATCACGTGAGTCATGCGCTCGAGGGCCTTGGTCGCTTCCGCGACCCGGCCGTCGAAGTACAGCTGCATCACCCCGGCGAGTTCCTTGTCGCTGTACTGCGTCAGGAAGCGCTCGCGCGCCTGGTCGCTCGGCTTCGCCACCGCCGGAGGCGGCCGCAAGATCGGAATGTCGGGGCACACCCACGGCGGCGGGTTGGTGATGGTCTTCTCCCGCGCCCGCAGGAGGTTGAGCAGCATCGGGTCCTTGGGCCGCCAGTCGCCCCGCTTCAGGGTGCCGCTCAGGTTGAGCCGCATGGTCGCCGGCGGAATCAGGTCTTCCGCGGTCATGCTCTGGCAGGCGATGCGCATGTACTTCTCGCACGCGGCCACCGCCTGGTCCCACACCCCGCTGCCCACGTATTCCTTGCAGGTGCGGCCGGCGGCGTTCTTGAGCCGCTCCATCGGCTCACGCACCAGGGGCGCCGCCTTCACGAAGTAGCTGCAGTCGCGGATCTTCTCGAAGGCCTCCATCGCCTCCTCGTCGCGGTCGCTGCGCTGGAGCGCCTTGGTGGCCTTGAAGAAGTTGTCCTGGCACTGCCGGTCGACCTTGATGCGCTTGAGGAGGTTGGTCGCTTCCTCGTGGATCGGTTCCTGGTCGAGCACCTTGCGGCAGGCCGCCTCGGCGCGATCGAAGTTCGGGTCGCCCAGCTCGATCGACGAGTACTGCCGGCACTCGGACAGCAGCTCCTCGAGCGAAGGCGGCTCGACCGCCACGGTCCCTTTGCGCGGGCCGACCGGGGTGACCGGCACCGGCGGCGGCGGCCGGAAGATCTGCACCATCGCTCCCGCGAAGAGCACCACGCCCACCACGCCGGCGGCCACGTAGAGCCGCTTGCGCGACGCGCTCACCGGGCCGCTCACCGACGGTTCCTCGACCGCGCGCGACGCCGCGGCGCCACCGCGCCTGGGCACCGGCGGCCGGTCGGCCCCCCGGCGGACGATCGCCGCCCCGCCGGCGCCTTCGAAGGCGAGCTCCACCACCCCGAACTGCACGACGTCGCCGTGCTGCAGCACCGCCTCTTCCGCGAGCGGCGCGCCGTTCACCGTGGTGCCGTTGGTGCTGCCCAGATCGCGCAGCACCGCTTCGCCGTCGCGCACCTCGAGCTCGGCGTGGCGCCGGCTGACCGAGTCGTCCTCGAGCGTGATCTCCACGCCCGACACCCGGCCGACGGTCATCGTGCCCTTGAGCGGGAAGACCCGGTCGAGCACCGCGCCGCTCAACCCCTTGAGCTGCGGCCCGGCCTGCGAGGCCCGGGTGCCCGGCCTGGGGCGGCGAGGAGACGCGCCGGCTTCCCGGTCGACCGCGGAGATCACCTTGGTGGCCCGGGCAGGCTTGGCCGACGCCGACGGCACGGTGGTGGTCTTCGCCCCCCGCCCCCCACCCGGCCCGCGCGGCGGCGGCGCCGACACCCGGCGCGAGGCAGCAGCCGCGCCCTTGAGCTTGAGCTCGTAGTCTCCGATCACCACCTGCGCCCGCGGCCCCACCACCGTCGGCCCGGTGATGCGCTCGCCGTCGACGAAGGTGCCGTTGGCGCTGCCCACGTCCTCGACCTTGAGTTCCTCACCGTCGGTGAAGAACCGGGCGTGCTTGCGCGAGACCCCGCCTTCGGTGAGCACCAGCTCGTTGCCGTCGGCGCGGCCGACCGAGAGCTCGCCCTCGAGCTCGCGCTCTTCCTCGGTGCCATCGGGGTGACGGATCAGCAGCGTGGCCACGGCCTGACTATTCCTCGCGGAAGATGCCCATGTTCACCGGGATGCCCCGGCGCTGCAGCTCGTCGTAGAACTTGGGCACGAAGCCGGAAGCGACGTACCGCCCGCGCACCCGCCCGTCTTCGGTGAACCCGTCCTGCTTGAAATAGAAGATGTCCTGCAGAGTCACCACGTCGACTTCCATGCCCGAGATCTCGGTGACGTAGGTGATGCGCCGGCTGCCGTCGGAGAAGCGGGTCTGCTGCACGATGAGATTCACCGCGGACGCGATCTGTTCCCTGATCGCCTTCACCGGCAGGTCCATGCCGGCCATCAGCACCATGGTCTCGAGCCGCGCCAGCGCGTCGCGCGGGGTGTTGGCGTGCAGCGTGGTGAGCGACCCGTCGTGGCCGGTGTTCATCGCCTGCAGCATGTCGAGCGTCTCGCCCGACCGGCACTCGCCCACCACGATGCGGTCGGGCCGCATGCGCAGGCAGTTCTTCACCAGGTCGCGAATGGTGATCGCGCCCTTGCCTTCGAGGTTGGGCGGGCGCGACTCCAGCTGCACCCAGTGCTCCTGCGGCAGCTGGAGCTCGGCGGCGTCTTCCACGGTGATGATGCGCTCGTCCTCGGGAATGAAGCTGGAGATGATGTTGAGCGTGGTCGTCTTTCCCGACCCGGTGCCACCCGAGATGACGATGTTCTTGCGCGCCTTGACGCACATCTCGAGGAACTCGGCCATCTGCGGCGTGATGGTCTTGTAGCGGATGAGATCTTCGATGCGCAGCGCGTCGCGCTTGAACTTGCGAATGGTGATGCACGGCCCCTTGAGCGCCAGCGGAGGGATGATCGCGTTGACGCGCGACCCGTCCTTCAGGCGGGCGTCGACCAGCGGGCTCGACTCGTCGATGCGCCGGCCGATGGGCGCCACGATGCGCTCGATGACCCCGAGCACCGCCTGGTTCGACGAGAAGATCTTGTCCGACAGGGTGATCTTGCCCTTGCGCTCGATGTAGATCTGGTTGGCGTGGTTCACCATGATCTCGGAGATCTCCTCGTTGGCGAGGAAGGCCTCCAGAGGTCCCAGACCCAGCGCTTCGTTCAGCACGTCGGTGAGCAATTCCTCGGCGTCGACGTCTTCCGGCAGCTCGCTGTCTGCCTGCATCTGGTCGAGGATGTCGCGGATCGCCTTCTCGGTGCGCCGCCAGAGCTCCTCGTCGCCCAGCCGGTCCATGTCCAGGCGGCGCAGGTCGAGGTACTCGATCAGCCGGTCGTGAATGTCCTTCTGCAGCCGGGCGTACGCCTCGACCGCGGGGTCCACCTTGCTCTTCTTCTTCGCCAGCGCCGCGGCCATCGACGCCGGCATGCGCGACGGCTGCGAGGCCTCGCCCGACTGCGACGGCGCCGGCTCCTCGCCTTCGTCGTCGTACCCTTCGTCTTCCGGAGCCTCGTCCTCGTACGCCTCGTCTTCCGGCGGCGCCTCGACCGAGAGGATGTAGTCGCCCACCGCGATCTTGTCGGAAGGCTTCACCACCATCGGCCCGGCGATCTTCTTGCCGTTGACGAAGGTGCCGTTGGTCGACTTGAGGTCGACCACGATGTACTTGCCGTCCTTGGTGACCAGCTTGCAGTGGGACTTCGAGACGTTGCCCTTGCCGAGGACGAGATCGTTCCCCGCCTGGCGGCCGATGGTGACCTCCGGCTGCTCGAAGGTCAGCTGCTGGGTTTCGCCCCCGGACTTTTCCACCAGGGTGATGAGGAACATGGGCCCATCATAGGGCCCCTAAGAGCCCAGAAGGAATGAAGTTTCCCCGGCCGGGCGGCCAGGTGTCCGACGCCGCACCTGCTCAGTCGAAGATGCCGAACGTCACTTCGCTGCGGGCCTGCTTGTAGCGGGCCTTCACGTCGTCGATGATCGTGCGGATCTTGTCGGAGTCGGGGTTCACGATGCGCGGGGTGACGAAGATCACCAGCTCGCGCTTGGTGGAATCGAAGCCGCGGTTCTTGAACAGCTCCCCGATGATCGGAATGTGACCCAGGCCGGGGAGCTTGGACACCGACTTCTGCTCGTCGTGGCTGAAGACGCCCGACAGCACGATGGTCTCGCCGTGGCGCACGGTGACGTTGGTCTTCACCTTGCGGGTGCGGAAGCCGGGCACCGACGCCGAAGCGCCGATGGCCACCGCCACCGACTGGTCCACCTCGCTCGCCTCGGCCTCGATCTCGGTCTGGATGTTGCCCGACCGGTCCGCGGTGGGCCGCAGCTTCAAGATGATGCCGTACTGCTTGAACTCCACCGTGAACTGGTTGTTGGTGATGAGGGGGATCGGCACCTCGCCGCCCGCGAGGAACTCGGCCTTCTCACCCGAAGCGCACACCAGCTTGGGCTGCGCCAGCAGGCGGCCGTAGCCGTCGTTGTTCTGGAAGCCGATCGAGAAGCTCGAGTTGCCGATGCCGCCCAGCCGCAGCGCCCCTTCCCCGAAGCTCCCCGGGAACAGGTCCTTGGCGATGGTGAGGTTCGAAGTCGCGGTGCCCGCGATGTCGGTCGGGTACTTGATGCCGTAGCGATCCTTCGCGTCGCGGCGGATCTCCACGAACTGCACCTCCGACAGGATCATGCGCTTGATGCCCACCACCAGCAGGTTCTCGACCTTCTCGCCGATGGCCTTGGTGATGAGCTCGGCCTTCTGCAGGTCCTGCTGCGACTCCACCGAGCCTTCGAGGAAGATGGTGGACCCGACCACGTTGGCCTGCACGTTCTTGAGGCCCGCCTTCTGGAACTGGGCGTTCAGGTTCTGCGCCACCAGCTTCTTGGCGTTGGGCGCGATCTTCACGAAGCTCTTCACGTTGGGGTACAGCCCGACGACCTGGTCGATGCGATCGGCGTCGCCCTGCGTGTACGCCTGGCCGTCGAGGTAGATGCGGTCGCCCACCATGCGCACCGAGACGCCCTCGATCTCGCCGAGGAGCTTCTTGATCTCGGCGATCACCTCGTTGGGGTCCTGCTTGCGGACCGAGACCAGGTAGCTGATGCGCTGCCCCGACGTCTTCCAGATGAGCAGCGTGGTCTTGCCTTCGGCGGAACCGATCACCAGCAGCTGGTTGTTGCCGATGGTCTTCACGTCGGCCACCTGCGAGTCGCCGATCGCCACCCGCTGGATGCCAGGCACGGTGATCACCTTCTGGGTGCCCACGCCGATGCTGATGCTGCCGCCTTCCTGGGCGAGCACGGGCCCCGCGAGGAGCACCGAGGCGACCACCACCGCGCCCTGCCAACCTGGAATGCGCATCGACCCTCCGTGCCGCGTGATTCCCGACGAGCGCGAGTGTGCCACGAAACTCACCCCCCGCCCCGCCGATCCCACCACATCGTCCACAGTGTCCCCAGCGCAATCGCCACCGAGTACGGAATGTGCCGCGCAGGCACCGGCGCCCCCGCGTCGACCCGGAGCCACCGCGCCCAGCGCGCCGCCAGACCGCGGACCACGTCCCAGACGGCGCCCTGCCACACCACCGTCACCAGGGCCTGCAGCGCCGCCACCAGCGCGATGAAGGCCAGCGCGGTGAGCACCAGCGGGTAGCCCAGCGCGCCCCCCACCGCCGCCATCAGCCCCGCGTCGCCCCAGCCGAAGCTCTTGCCCCGGCCCCGCCAGGCCAGCAGCGCGAAGAGCGCCGAGGCCGCCGCCGCCGCCAGGAGCCCGGAGGCGACGCCGGTCTCGGCGCCCCCCAGCCCTTCGGTGGCTGCCCGCACCACGAGCGCGGCGCCCAGCGCAGGCAGCGACACCCACGCGGGGATGGTGCGGCGGACGAGATCGAACAGCACCGCCACCGCCAGCGCGGCGAGCAGCAGCAGCGCCAGGGCGTCCGCGTGGGTCATGCCGGCCTCGTCGGCGGCCAAAGCTCCCGCGGTCAGCGGTAGACCAGCTTCACCTTCTCGCTGCAGATGAAGTACTCGTCGCCGTCTTCGACCTTGCGGCGCTTGATGCGCTGCTTGTTGAACCAGGTGCCGTTCGACGAGCCCAGGTCTTCGATGAAGTAGTCGTTGCCGTCGCGCACGATCACCGCGTGCTCGCGCGAGACCTTGCCGGAGTTGATGACGAAGTCGCAGTGCTTGCCGCGGCCGATGACGAAGCGGTCCTTGGAGATGCGATCGAGCTCGCCGCCCTCGGCCATCAGGTAGAGCGAGGGGCCAGCGCCTTCCGGCTCCTCGACGTCGACCCCGTTCATCTCCTCGCCGTTCTCGGCGGAGTCGAGGTTGCTCGAGCTGTTCTTGCCGCCCTTGATGAGGCGCTCGAGCTCGGCGGCCGTCTCCAGCACCTTCTCGGCGACCTCGCGGCGTACCGGGTCGTCGTCGAGCTTCTGCGCGGGCGGCGCCGGCGCGGGCCGCGGCGGGGCGCTCGAAGGCTGCAGCATCGGCGGCGCGTTGGGGCGCGCCGAGGCGCCGGCGGGTTTGGCGCCGTGGCCGTTCGCCCCCTGACCGTTCTTCTCGGCGGAGTCGATGAAGCCGTTCAACCTGGCGAACATGAACATCGCCTGGTTGATCAGCGCGTCGCGCTCGGAGCCCATCTGGGAAGCCATGGCTTCGAAGGCGTCCCAGATGTGGTCCGCGATCGCGACTTTGCGCGGCGGGCGGGTGCTCGTATCCATCATGGTTTTTTCAAGAACGCGGGCAGGAGGAAACTGGTGACGCGGAACATAGCAGCCGCGCTACCAGCCGTCCAAGTTACCGATAGCAGACGCCGTTTGCGGAAGACGTTCCGGGCACCGCGCTCGCCGGATTCACCTCGATGATGCCGTTGGTCGACGGGTACAGCACGAAGAAGCGCTGTCGCACAGGGTCCCACACGTTGGCCCCCGCGAGCGCCGCCGAGCAGCCCTGGGTCGAGAGGTCGAGCACCATGGCGTACGGCACCAGGTGGCCGTCGATGGTGAGGTCCCAGTGCCAGCCTTCGGCCACCTGGGCCGGCTGCGCGAGCACGTCGAACTCCAGCGTGGTGCCGATGTCGCCGGAGTCGGCGAAGCGCTGGAGCACCGGGCCCTGGTAGGTGAAGCGGGTCGAAGGCGCTGCCCGGCCGAGGTACCCGCGCACGTTCGCCTGCACCACGTACGGCGCGGCCGGCCCGGCGCGCACCGAGAAGCGGCTGCGGCCGGAGCACCCTGCCCCCAGCGCGGCGACCTGGAGCGCGTCCGCGGTGACCGCCGTCACCTCGGCCCGGCAGGCGTCGCTCACCACCACCACGTCGCCCACCCGGGCGCGCGCGAGCGCACGGGCCGGCGCGGGGAACGAGAGTCCGTCGGCGTCGCGCGTGGGCAGACCGTCGAGGCCCGGCACCACGCCGTTCACCGAGAAGGTCACCACCTCGACCTGCCACGCGCCGTCCGTCACCTTCCCGTTGGCGAAGATGGGGCCACCTTCGTACTGGGCCGCCGCGGTTCCGTCGGGGGCCACCATCGCCGCGCCGGCGAAGGTCGCCTTCTCGGCGTCGACGTCGATGCCCGACAGCGCCAGGGCGTCGAAGAACACGAGCGAGCCCGAGGTGGTGCTGACCAGGCCCAGCAAGGTGATGGGGAAGGTGCCCACCGCGCCGGTCCCCGAGACGGTGGCCGGCAGCTGCAGGGTCGCGCCGGGCGCCAGGCTGACGCCGAGCGGCAGGCTCTCGCCCACCAGGATCGGCAGCATCGGCTGGCCGAGCGAGTCGGTCGCCAGCGCCCCGGACAGCGTGTCCACCGCCAGCACGCCGCCGCAGGCGGGAGAACCACAGACTTCCTCGTCGAGCACGCCGAACAGCCGCTGCCCCGCGGCGAGGTCACCCGCCGCCTTGGGCAGCGCCGGGTGGCTCGCGAGCAGGCGCACCGGCGCGCCGAACTGCAGCGGCGCGCTCACCAGGGTGACCGGGTCGAGCAGCACCGTCTCGCCCTTGGCTCCGCGGCCGGTGCGGGTGGCGATCGCGAGGCATTCCTTCGCCGGGTTGGTGCACAGCGGCGTGCCGCCGATGACCCGCCCCGGGTTCCCGGGAATGAGCTGCAGCTCGGCGACGCTGCTCGCGTCGAGCGTCACCAGCACGCGGATCGCCGCGAGCAATTCCGACACGCTCATCGCCTGCAGCGCGAGCGGGTTCGCCGGCAGCTCCAGCGTCTGCACCGTGGCCTGGGTGCCGTCGCTGGTCGCGAAGTACAGCCGGCTCTTCTGCGCCGGCACGTCGGCGAACGCGGCCAGGGCGGTCACCGGGCCGCTCACCGGCAGGCGCTTGACCTGCACCAGCTGACTCTTGGCCGAGGCCACCACCGACAGCTCGGCGCCACCGGCGCGCGCCGCGTACACGTAGCTGCCCGAGGCCTCGGTGCCCTGCGACGTCACCACCCCGTTGCCGTCGGTGAAGTCCGCCCAGCGGCGATCGCCGGCGAGCAGCGACGGGCGATCGATGACCGGGATGCTCAGCGCCTCGAGCGGGTTGGGGCCCGGCAGGTACTGCCGGTTGCCTTCCGCGACGTTGGGCGGCGCCAGGTCGAGCACCCGCAGCTCGTTGCGGTCCGACGAGGTGGTGATGATCAGGTCGTCGGTCAGCACCAGGTCGCGCGCCCCGACCAGCTTGGCCACCGAGGTCAGCGCGCGCTGGGAGCAGCCGGCGGCAGCGAGGAGAACCCAAGCGCAGCAGACGATGCGCTTCATGATCAGGTCCCTCCGTCGCAGGCGCCGCCGCGCTCGCCGCGGGTGAGGCAGAGCTGGCTCGCGCCGAGATGCGCGACCAGGCGCGCGTCCTGCGGGCGGGAAAGGTCCGGCATGTCGATCACCGCCACCCGGCCGTCGGTGAAGTTGCTCACGAAGAGCCGCGCCCCCGCTCCCTGCTGGTCGACGGCCACCGCGTACGGCTGCTGGCCCAGACCCGACACCTGCGCCACCAGCTCACCGCGGTCGTCGTCGTAGATCACCAGGCTGCCCGAGGTGGAACAGACGATGGCGATGAGGTCGCTCTTCCCGGGGCGCTGGAGCCGGGTCACCGTGGTCGGCCCTTCGGGCAGCGCCAGGGTCCGCAGCACGCGGATGCGGGGCGAGGCCGAGGTCGGCTCGCTGATGCTGGCCACCACCAGCTGATCGGGCACTCGCCCCACCACGTACAGCCGCGACTCGTCGGAGCTCAGCGCGATGCCGCGCCCTTCGAGCACGCCGATCGCGCTCTCGAGCCCGGAGTTGAGCGCTGCGCCGCTGGCCTCGGCGAGGCGCACCAGACGCGCGGCCGGGGTGATGAAGCGCCCCGACGCGTACGTCCACCGCTGGCCGACCACCACGTCCTGGGTCGAGCCTTCGCCGATGTCCACGAAGCTCGAGTCGCCGATCGACGGCGCGCGGCCGTCGAAGTGCACCAGGTAGCCGCGGAGGTTGGTCACCGAGCCGTGCGGCGAGTCGGCCTGGGTCATGTGGCTGACCCACACCGTGCCGTCGGCGGCCACCGCCACGCCCTGGGGGCCGGGCGCCGCGGGAACGCCGGTCTCGGTGGTGCTCTCGTTGGCGGTGAGGCTCAGGCCCTGACCGCTGCAGTCGCCGCCCGCCTCGCCGGCGCCGATGCAGCTCAGGGTCAGCTCGCTGCCCTTCACCCGCGCGTCGATGGCGTAGACGTTGTTGCCTTCCGACCGGGTGGGCAGGAACAGCCGCAGCCCGCCGTCGAGCGGCAACAGCGCCAGCTCGCCGCCGAACGAGGCCACCTGCACGATGCCCGAAGCGGGCACGTTGAGCGCCGGCAGCTGCACGGGCCCCGAGGCACCGACGCTGGCCCCGAACGCCGGCAGCCCGACGCCTCCGTCGCCCACCTTCGACAGGTCGACCGCCATCAGCGAGCCGTGATCGAAGCGGCGGTCGAAGTTGGAGTTCGACACCACCAGCACGCCCTGCGGGAAGCCCGGCACGTCGAGGTGGAGCAGCCCCGTCGGGAAGTAGAACGACGTGCTCGGCGGAGGGTTGGGGGGCTTCGCCGGAGGACAGGCGAGGCACACGGAGAGCAGCGCGAGGGTTGCGAGGCGACGCATGACCTAAGTGCGCGGCACCCTTAGGCTGCGCGCCTCCCCACCGCAATGGAAAGTCTCACCCTGGGCGACAGCAGCGCCTTCGGTCGCACCCCGGCCCGCGACCTGCCTGGCCGCGCGTGACCCGCCTCCACCGCGGGTGGATTCAAGGTCTTCGCGCTGGCGCAGCTCTTGGAGACGGTTCCTCGCATGCGTCAACTGACCGCTGCCGCCATGCTGCTCGCGAGCACCGCCGCGCTCGCCTACGAGGTGAAGACCGACTCCACCGGCCACGAGGTGCGCTGGAAGGGGCGCTTCGTGCTCACCGTCGATTCGCGCTTCGCGAAGGACGTGCGGGTCGACGACGCGGTGCACCGGGTCGAGCTCGCGCTCGGCGAGCTGCAGCCGGCCACCCGCGCGCTCGAGCTGGCGCGCGGCTCGGGAGAGCGCCTGGCCATGGGGTACGACGCCGCGCCCGGCGCGAAGAACGAGAACGCGCTCGTGGCCATCGACCGCGACTGGCCGTTCGACGAGAACGCGCTCGCGGTGACCATCGTCACCATGAACACCACCACCCACGAGATCATCGACGCCGACATCGCCTTCAACACCGACCGCTACCGCTTCGGCGACGTCGACGACACGCTCTCGCCCGACGCCCGTCTCGAAGGCGGGGTCGACGACCTGCAGAACACCCTCACCCACGAGCTCGGCCACGCGCTGGGGCTCAAGCACAACCCCGCCGACGCCGCGGCGGTGATGTACCCCGGCGCCGTCACCGGCGAGGTCTCCAAGCGCCACCTGGCGGCCGACGATCGCCAGGGCCTGGGCCTGCTCTACGACGCGGCGATGGCCGACGCGCCTCCGGTGGGCTGCAGCGCGGCGGGTGGCGGCTTCCCGTGGTGGCTCGGGGCGCTCGCGGTCGCGGTGATCGCCCGCCCGAGGCAGCGGCGCGCGCTCGCCGCGGTGCGCCCCGCACTGGTGCTCGGCGCGTGCGTGGCGATGCCGCTCGCAGCCCAGGCGCAGAGCGTGCCCGCGCCGGTCGAGGCCAAGGTGCTCAAGGTCGCCACCCTGCCCCCGCGCCCCGGCCAGCGGGTCTGGGCGACGCGGCTGACCGTGCAGGTGCAGAACTGCCCGGCGACCGAGCAGTGCGAGCACCAGCTCGTGGTGCCCGGCGGCCGGGTGGGTGATCTGGAACAGGTGATCGACGACCAGCCCACGCCCGCGGTCGGCGACGCGATGCTGGTGATCCGCGTCGGTCAGCGCGTCGAGCGGTGGCGCAAGGGCGCCACCGTCAACGCCGAGCCCATCACGCCGAGATCGCGCTGAAGTCGGCGAGCGTCTCGAACAGCCCGCTGACCTGCATCAGCAGGCGCACCCGGTTCTCGCGCAGCGCCTTGTCCTCGGCCATCACCATCACCTGGTCGAAGAAGGCGTCGACCTGGGGCTTGAGCTGGGTGAGCCGGTCGAGCGCCTGCGCGTAGGCTCCCTTGCCGAGCAGCCCCTGCACCTCGCCCTGCGCGCCGGCCACCGCCTGCGCCAGCGCCTTCTCGGCCGCGTCGTTGAGCTTCGACGGGTCGACCGCGCCCCTGGCCACGTCCTTGGCCTGCTTGGCGACGATGTTCCCCACCCGCTTGATGGTGGCGGCGAGCGGCTCGAACTCCGGCTGCTTCACCCGCGCGGAGATCGCGGTCAGCCGCTGGTGCGCGGCGACCAGGTCGTCGAAGCCCGCGGTCAGCACCGCTTCCACCACGTCGGCGCGGTGCGCTTCGCTCCACAGCGCCTTCAGGCGGCCGCGGAAGAAGTCGAGCACCTGATCGAGCACCGCCGGCTCACCCGCCTTGCGCTTGATGGCCGCGAGCTTGGGCTCGAGCAGCGCGAGCGCACCGCTCACCTGCTCGCGCAGCGAGTAGCGGTAGCCGCGTTCCAGCGTCACGCGGATCACCGCCAGGCACGCGCGCCGCAGCGCGAACGGGTCGGCCGCGCCGCTGGGGCCCTTGCCGATGCCGAAGATGCCCGCGATGGTGTCGAAGCGCTCCGCGAGGCCCACCAGCGCCCCTTCGTCGCGCGTGGGCACCCCGTCGGAAGCGCCGCGCGGCAGGTAGTGCTCGGCGATGGCGAGCGCCACCTCTTCCGGTTCCTTGTCGTGGCGGGCGTACTCCCGGCCCATCACGCCCTGCAGCTCGGGGAACTCGCCCACCATGCTGGTGACCAGGTCGGCCTTCGACAGCTCGACCGCGCGCAGCACGTGCTCGAGCTTCGCGGGGCTCTTGAGCTGCGCGTGCAGCCCCTTGGCCAGCGCGCCCATGCGCACCTGCTTCTCGCGGTAGCTGCCGAGCGCCCCCTGCCACACCACGCGTTCCAGCTTGGGCAGCCGCTCCTCGAGCCTGAGGCGCCGGTCCTCGTCGAAGAAGAAGCGCCCGTCGGACAGGCGCGAGCGCAGCACGCGCTCGTAGCCCTTCACCGAGAAGGCCTCGTCCTTCACCGGGGTGTTGGACACCGCGATGAAGCGCGGCAGCAGCTTGCCGTCGGCCCCCACCACCGAGAAGTAGCGCTGGTGGCTCTTCATCTCCTGGATGAGGACTTCCGGCGGCAGATCGAGGTGGCGCGCCTCGAAGGTGCCCACCACCGGACAGGGCAGCTCGACCAGGTTGGTCACCTGATCGACCAGCGCCTCGTCCTCGAGCAGCTTGCCGCCCGCGCGCTCGGCGGCCTTGGCCACCAGCGCCTTCACCTGCGCCTTGCGCTCCGCGATGTCCGGCTCGACCTTGGCCGCGCGCAGCTTGGCGAGGTACTCGCCCGGCCGCGCGAGGTCGATGGGCCCCTTGGTGAGGAAGCGGTGGCCGCGCGTCTGGCGGCCGCTCTTCACGTCGGCGAACACCACCGGCACCACCTCGTCGCCCAGCAGCGCGACGATCCAGTGCAGCGGGCGCGCGTAGGACAGGTCGACGTCGCCCCAGCGCATCGACTTCTTGAAGTTGATGCCGTGCACCGTGGCGTGCAGCACGGCGGGGAGAATTTCCAGCGCCCGCTTGCCCTTCTCCTGCACGCGCGCCGCGAGGTACTCGCCCTTGGGCGTGGTCACCTTGACCAGCTGGTCCACGGTGAGCCCGTGACCGGCGGCGAACTTGGTGGCCGCCTGGGTCGGCTTGCCTTCGGCGTCGAAGGCCGCCTTCACCGACGGGCCGTTCATCTCCTTCTGGAGATCGGGCGTGCCGTCGGCGACCTGCGTCACCAGGAGCGCCAGGCGCCGCGGGGTGCCGTAGCGGGCGATGGGGCCGTGGGTGAGACGCGCCGCCTCGCAGCCCGCCTTGAACGCCTTCTCCAGGTCGTCGAGCGCGGGCCCGAGGAACGACGCCGGCAGCTCCTCGCTGCCCAGCTCGAGCAAGAGGTCAGCCACGGGCCGCCTCCTTCTCCTTGGCTTCCTTGGGCTGGAAGCTCTGCGTCTTCCAGTACTCGCTGCCCGGCTTGCCTTCGAGGAGCGCCGGCTGTTCGCCCACCGTCCACTTCGTCTTGCACAGCGGGTAGCCGAGCTTCTCGCGCATCGCCAGGTAGCCCTGGGCGCACAGGCGCGCGTTGTCGCGCACGCGCTTGATGTACGCCGCGCGCTCGGTCACCGAGATGGCGCCGCGCGCGTCGAGCAGGTTGAAGGTGTGGCTGCACTTGAGCGCGTAGTCGTACGCCGGCAGCGGCAGCTCGCGCTGGAGCAGGCGCTGGCATTCCGCCTCGTAGGAGCTGAAGAGCTGCTGGAGCTGCTCCGCGTTCGACTCGTGGAGCGCGTACTTCGACATCTCCACTTCGTTGGCGTGGAACACCTCGCGGTACTTGACGCCCTTGACCCACTCGATGTCGTACACGCTCTCGACGCCCTGCAGGTACATGCAGAGGCGCTCGAGGCCGTAGGTGAGCTCGGCCGACACCGGCCGGCAGTCGAAGCCGCCGCACTGCTGGAAGTAGGTGAACTGGGTGACTTCCATGCCGTCGCACCAGACTTCCCAGCCCAGGCCCCAGGCGCCCAGCGTGGGCGACTCCCAGTCGTCTTCCACGAAGCGCAGGTCGTGGGCCATGGGGTCGACGCCCACCGCCTCGAGCGACTCCAGGTAGAGCTGCTGCACGTTCTTGGGCGCCGGCTTCAGGATCACCTGGAACTGGTGGTGCTGGAACAGCCGGTTGGGGTTCTCGCCGAAGCGCCCGTCGGCCGGGCGCCGCGACGGCTGCACGTAGGCCACGTTCCAGGGCTCGGGGCCGAGCGCGCGCAGGAAGGTCTGGGGCGCCATGGTGCCGGCGCCGACTTCGAGATCGTACGGCTGCGCGAGGATGCAGCCCTGCGCCGCCCAGTGGGTCTGCAGCCTGAGAATCAGCTCCTGAAAGGTGATCATGACGCGGCGCACAGTAGCAATGTGCCGGCCAGTCCCCACGCCGAATTTCGAGCGAGCGTCAGGGCGAGAGGGGCAACGAGCTCACGTCGATGCCCTTGTGCTCCGTCGTCTGGCCCGCCTTGATGGTGACCGACAGCCGCCGGTCGTGCGCGTCGCCGTCGACCAGCCGCAGCGCGTGCACCCCTGCCTCGAGTGGAACGCGCACGAAGGGCGTCGACCCCAGCTCGGTTCCGTCGAGGAAGACCGCGGCGTTCGACGGGTTCACGGTGAAGAGCGTGAGGTACCCCACGTTGGCGGCCCGGGCGGTCTGCGTGTTGGTCACCACCTGGACCCCGGCGCTCGCGGAGCCTCGCTTGGCGTTGATCACCGAGCGCAGGTCGTCGATCTGCTTCTGCAGGTCCGACAGCTTCTTGGCGTTCGCCGTGCCCTGGGCCGAGGTGGCCTTGGCCTGCAGCTTGAGCTGGCGCTGCTCGTCTTCCAGCTCGTCGAGGTGCCTGAGCTGGGCCTCGAGTTCCTTGAGCGCCGCCAGCCGGGCGGGATCGTTGGCCGCCGCCTCGGCTTCCGCCAGCCGCTTCGCCTCGGCCGCCTCGCGTTCCTTCTGCGCGCGCGCCTCTCGCACCGCCTCGGGCACCTCGCCGGTGCCGTTGCGCATCGCCTCTTCCAGCGACGGCGGCGGCGGTGGCGGCGGCTCACCGTCGAGCTCGCGGCGCACCGCCTCGTGGAGCGCCAGGCCCGGCCCGCTGTCCTTGAGCGGCCCGGCCCACAGGGCCCAGCCTGCGCCGCCGAGCACCCCGACGATCGCCAGCAGGCCCACCACGGTGGACAGGGAGGAGCCGGCGCGGGCCGCCTGCCGAGCGGGCGGACTCGGCGGCGTGGGGTCGGGGCTCGTCCCTGGCTCGGTGGCCGGGCCGCGATCGCGCGGCCGGCGAACGCCGGTGGCACGCCGCGGGGCGATGGTGGCGTCCAGGTCGACCGAGGCCTTGCGCCCCCGCGGCGGCATCGTCTCGTCGCTCGGGGGCGCGGCCGCCACCTTCTGGCGGAACCCGGTGGCCTTCTGCCGCCCCGACGGCTCTTCCCGATCGCTCAGCTGCGCGACCGCGCGATCGAGGCCGCCTTCGTCGCCGGCATTGGCGAGCTCGATGAGCGCGCGGGTGGTGGCGATCTTGTCGGCGAAGAGCTGCTCCATCAGCTCCGCGACCTGCTCCTCGTGCGCGATGTCCGGACACGCTTGCTCGATCGCCCGGGACAGCTCGCGGCCGGTGGCGTAGCGATCGTCGCGCGCGAGCGAGAGCGCCTTCATCACCACGTCCTCGAGCTCCGCGGGCACCTCGGGGTTGAGGCTCGACGGCGGGGGCACGTCGACCTCGGCGATGCGGCGCATCATCTCGGCGTCGTTGGGCGCCGCGAACAGCCGCTGGCCGGTGAGCAGCTCGTGGAGCATCACCGCCGCCGCGAACAGGTCGGTGCGCCCGTCGAGCGCGGCGTTGCGCACCTGCTCGGGCGACATGTAGCCGCTGGTGCCCTTGACGACGCCCACCTGCGTGCGGTTCAGCCGGTTGCGCGCCTTGGCGATGCCGAAGTCGATCACCTTCACCGCGCCGCCGTAGGTGACCATCACGTTCTTCGGAGACACGTCGCGGTGCACCACCGGCATCGGGCGGCCCGACGGGTCGGTGAAGTGGTGGGCGTAGTGCAGGCCCAGGCAGGCGTCGGCGATCACCCGGCAGGCGACGCCCATGGGAATCGGCACCTGCTTCTTGGTGGCACGCTTGACGAGCTGCTCCAGGTTCTGCCCGGCGATGAACTCCATCGCCAGGTACAGCTCGCCGTCTTCCTCGCCGAGGTCGAAGACCTGGCCGATGTTCGAGTGGGTGAACGCGGCGGTGATGCGCGCCTCGTCGAGGAACATCTTCACGAACTGCTCGTCCTTCTTGATGTCGGGGAGGATCTGCTTCACCGCGACGAACTTGCGGAACCCGCCCGGGCCCGGGAGGTACGCGAGGAAGAGCTCCGCCATGCCGCCGACCGAGAGGCGGGTGAGGATCTCGTACTTGGCGATCTTTCTCCCGCGATCGAGGTCGGGGGCGACCTTCGGCGCCATCGCCGCGACGCTACCAGAGCGCGCGCGGCCGCCTCCCCAAGATTCGCGCCGCGCGCGAGCGCTAGTTCACCTTTTCGCGCCACACCGCCCAGGGGCGGAAGTCGTACAGGTCGCAGGGCGTGGTCGCGTAGGAGGCGTTGAAGACGTTGAGCACCCTGTAGGTGCCTTGCCCATCGGTGGTTTGCACTGCGGTTTTCCCCGGGTCGAGCACCGAGGCCTGAGTGGGCCCCTGGAACCGGGTGGCGAAGAAGAGCTGCTTGCCGCACTCGGTCTGGCGGCAGCCGAGCACTCCGGCGCCGGTGGTGACGGTGTACGGCGCGGTGTCGGTGGGCGACAGGAGCGCACCCTGCTGGGCCATGTCGGCGGCGATGAGGAGCGTGCCCGACTGATCGCGCACCACCAGCGCGCGGTTCTCGGGGTTGTCCTGGCTCGAGCCATCGACCACCGTCACCTGCACCTGCGAGCCCTGGTCGAGCGGCGGCAGCGGGCCCGGCGGCAGCGCGAGGTACAGCGCGCCGGTCAAGGTGTCCTGGGTGGCCGGGTCCTTGCGCGAGAGCCGGATCACCAGCGTGGTGCCCTGGTAGACGACCGAGCTCACCGTGCCGGTCCCGGTCGAGCGCCGGGTGCCGCCGTCAGCCGCGCTGGTGGTGAAGAAGCCCTGATCGTCGGGCGACGGGATGCGCAGCGCCCAGCCCGCGCCGAGCACCGGGAAGCCGTTCTCGGGGCAGCCGGTGGTGCAGGAGCCCGCGAGACACAGCTCTCCGACGCCCACGCAGGGCAGCGACTGGCTGCACGCGGCGCCCTTGTTGGGGCCGACCTCGACCACCCCGTCGGCCGGGCGGAAGGTCTTGCTCACGCAGATCTGCCCGGTGCGGGGAAACGTCGCTTCCACCGTGCCGCCGTCGGGCAGCTCGGGAATGCCCGTCACCTGCGGCTGGTAGCAGAGCTCGAGCGCCAGCTCCTCGTCGGGCGGCGCGTTGTCCGGCACCAGGCAGGCCTGGGTGCTCGAGCCGCCGCCACACGACGCGGTGCCCGCGACCTGCACCACCCCGTTCCAGGTGCGCTCGAAGACGTCGCCGGGCAGCACCTTGCGCACCTGCTTCACCGGAGCCGGACCGCAGGTGCACTCGCACGCGGTCTGGCAGGCGAGGCACGCGCAGTCGGGAGTGTCGTCGAAGCCGAAGAAGGTGCCGTTGACGTTGCGCTGCACCGTGAGGCCCAGCTGATGATCGGTGTCGTCGACGTAGACCGGCGCCGTGGTGGCGTTCTTGAGGCGCAGGGTGACCGGCGTGGCCTGCGACGGGCTGCACCGGCACCCGGCCGTCAGCGCCACGAAGAAACAGAGGATTCCGAGACGCATGTGACTTTCGTGTCGTAGGCCGGAGCGCCCAGCGAGGCAATGTCCCAAGAAGATCCTGGGTGCCCAGGAGTTGCAAGAGGCCCCCTGTTTTGATCATTCTGGCGCGCTCGCGCCACCTAAGGTCTGCCCCCATGCGTCCGTCGCTCGTCATCGCCTTGTGCCTGGTCGCCGCGGCCTGCGACAACGTCGGGCGTGAGAACGGCCGCGGGGCCGCGGTGCCCAAGGTCGCCCCACCCCGCCTGAGCCCGGTGGAACTCTTGCCGCCGCGCATCGACCGGTCGACCACCGGCCGCGTGGTGGTGAAGGACCCGCCGGCGATCGACGCCACCCAGGTCGACATGCTCAAGCAGGCCGACGGCATCGTCGACATCCTCTGGGTGATCGACGACAGCGGGTCGATGGCCAACCAGCGCAAGACGCTGGTGGCGAACTTCGACCGCTTCGTCGCCGAGCTGCTCACGCTCAAGGTCGACTTCCAGATCGGCGTCACCAGCACCAACCAGGTGGACAGCGGCAAGCTGCGCGGCACCACCAAGATCATCACCAACCTCACCCCGAACCAGCGCACGGTGTTCGAGACCAACACCACCTTCCCCAACTCGCGCACGCGGTGGGAACAGGGCCTGCGCATGGCGCAGTTCGCGGTGAGCGGGCCCAACGTCGCGCCCGGCGGCGCCAACGAGAACTTCCTGCGCAAGAACGCCGCGCTGGCGATCATCGTGGTGAGCGACGAAGACGATTCCAGCTACGGAGACCCCGACTACTACGCCCGCGCTTTCCGCCAGGCGAAGGGCAAGGGCAACGAAGGGCTGGTGTCGTTCTCCACCATCGGCGGCACCACCCCGTCGGGGTGCACTCCGCCCGGCGAGCAGATCTATTACGGCAGCCTCGCCGAGCCCGCCTTCCGCTACTCCGCGGTGTCGGCCAAGACGGGCGGCGTGGTGGGCTCGATCTGCGACCAGTCGTTCGAGAACACCCTGGTGGCGATCGCCGAGGCGCTCAACACCCTGCGCCGCGTCTTCCCGCTGACCCTGAAGCCGCTCGACGGCACGCTCTCGGTCACCGTCAACGGCACCCGCATCGCACAGGACCAGGTCAACGGCTGGCAGTACCGGGCCGACACCAACAGCGTCGTCTTCCTGGGCACCTACGTTCCCCCGCCGGGCGCGATCATCCGCCTCGAGTACGCCTTCGCCAAATGAGAATGCCCGCGCGCGCCCTGCTGCTCTTCGGTCTCGCCTTCGCGGGGTGCTCGCGCACCGCGCTCAACGGCGACTGCCCCAACGGCTACACCAAGGACGCCACCGACACCTGCGTCTGCTCCACCGACGAAGGCTGCCCGGCGGGCCACTCGTGCGAGCAGGGCGTCTGCCAGTGCCGGTCGACCCAGTGCTGCCCCACCGGCTACGAGTACTCCACCGCGAGCCAGGCCTGCGTCTGCCGCTCGAGCGTCTGCTGCCCGAAGGATCACCGCTGGGTGGCGGAATCGAACAAGTGCACCTGCGACAACCAGAACTGCTGCCCCGACGGCTACACCTACGACGACGCCAAGCAGGCCTGCCAGTGCGCGGCCGACGCCTGCTGCCCCAAGGGCTTCGTCTTCGACGACTCGCCGATGAAGAAGGCGTGCGTGTGCAACTCCGACGACTGCTGCCCGGTGGACTACGTCTTCGACCCCACCAAGAAGGACTGCATCTGCGCCACCGACGCCTGCTGCCCGCCCAACCACAAGTACAGCGCGACCGCGCGCAGCTGCGTGTGCATCGGAGACAGCTGCTGCCCGCCGGGGTTCAAGAAGGACGCCAGCCAGGAACGCTGCATCTGCATCAGCGACGCCTCGTGTGGGCCGAACAACACCTGCGACCTCACCACCGGCGCCTGCCACTGCCTGAACGACCAGGGCTGCAAGACGGGCAACTTCTGCAACACGCTGGGCTTCTGCCAGTCGATCGCCGCGTGTACTTCGAACGCCGACTGCCCCAACACGTACTTCTGCGACATCACCACCAACACCTGCACCCCGCCCGGCCCCTGCACGCTCGACGAGCACTGCGGCTTCGACAACGTCTGCGCCAACGGCACCGGCACCTGCCGCTCGGGCTGCCGCAAGGACGGCGACTGCAACCAGAAGAAGGCGTGCGTGGGCGGCGTCTGCGACAGCTTCTGCCGCATCAACAACAGCTGCCC
Source organism: Myxococcaceae bacterium (assembly GCA_019694595.1). Taxonomy (GTDB): domain Bacteria; phylum Myxococcota; class Myxococcia; order Myxococcales; family Myxococcaceae; genus JAIBBQ01. The sequence goes on along the minus strand of JAIBBQ010000007.1, from coordinate 23,355 downwards.
GGTCGGTCAGTTCTGCAACGCCGCGAGCGGCGCCTGCGGGGCGCGCACCGGCCGCACCGACTGCCTGGCGTGCGGCTCGTCGGGCAGCGGCACCTGCGGTGCGAACGCGAGCTGCCTCACCTTCATCGCCGAAGGCCAGACCAAGTCGTTCTGCGGCGAGAAGTGCCAGACCAACGCCGACTGCCCGTCGGGCTTCGACTGCGGCGCGGTGATCTTCGGCTGCGACCCGAGCTTCGGCGGCTGCCAGCCGGTGACCGGCGAGACCATCACCTGCAAGGGCTTCAAGGTCGAGAACGAGCCCGACGATCAGTTCTTCTGCTCGGACTCCACCGGCAACCCGCACGAGTACTACAAGGCGTGCGCGCCGAGCTCCGGGTTCTGCCCCGCCACCGCGTCGCCCTGACCGCGCTCTCAGCGCACCCGCGCGCAGAGCACGTAGGTGTCGGTGTTCACGTTGGTGCCCGCGCTGTCCTCGCACCAGCCCTGCCAGGCCGTGGTGCTCGACGGGAACGACGTGTTCACGTGCCAGTTGTTCCCGGCGCAGTAGCTGCCGCCGCCGAGCACGCGCTTGCCGGCCGGGCAGCTGCAGTCCGAGCCGCTCGCCACGTTGGTGCACTTCACCACCTCGAGGCCGATGTCGATGTTCCCCGGGAAGGTGACCGAGCCGACGCCCTTGGCCTGGAGAATGAGGTCGACGTTGCCGTTGGTACCCACCGCCGAGATGGTGTTGAAGCCGATGCCGATGCCCTGGGTGAGGTTGTCGTGGCGCACCTCGATCAGCGATTCGGCGCCGCTCGCCGTGCTCGCGCTGACGAAGAGCGCCTTGCCCGCGGCGGTGGCGGCGTTCGAGGTGGTTCCGGTCTGCACGCGGACCTCGGCGTTGCCCGCCGTGCCCACCTTCTGCTCGAGCCAGGTCTTCAGCTGCGCGATGTTGGTGTTGAGCAGCGTGAAGTTGGAGTTGATGTCGCTCGCCAGCGCGGGCGTGTTGGCGACGAAGGTCTTGAGCTGCGCCCAGGCGGCCGCGCTCACCACCAGCACCGCCAGAGCGGCGAGGAGCGGCCAGCGCCCGGCGGAGCGCCGCTTCACCGGAGCGGACTCGAGCTCCGCGAGGCGCCGTTCGAGGCGTTCGACTTGCTGCTGCAGCGCTGCCACCGTGCCGTCGTCGTGGGTCATGGGGCGCGGACGCAAGCGCACGCCACCGACGCCGTCAATGCGTGATCCACGCCCCACGGCGGGGTGAGATCCACCCACATCACGAGACGCTTGACGGTGCGCCCGCGGCCAAGTCCTATCCGCCCCCCTTCGCAGCCCCCTGACCCCGCTGGAGCCCACCACATGATCGTCGCCCCGCGCACCGCGCTCTTCTCAGCGCTCGCGCTGCTGCTGTCTTCCGCTGCACACGCTCAAGCGAACGCCGGCGTGTCCGACGAGCGCGTGTCGCTCCCGCAGGCCCCGGGCTCGATTTCCGGCGTGGGCGAGAACGCGACGGTCGAAGGCAACCAGGGCGCACTGCAGTACGCGGTGAGCGTCGAGGTGCCGCCCGGGTTCGGCGCCGTGACGCCGTCGGTCGGGCTGTCGTACTCGTCGACCGGCGGTGCGTCGCTGGTCGGCATGGGCTGGGCGATGCCCAGCTACTCCATCGAGCGCATGACGTCGCGCGGGCTCCAGAAGTACGACCTCACCGACAAGTTCGCGGTCGACGGCGCCTCCGAGCTCGTCCAGGTGGCGCAGGGCGCGAACAGCCTCACCTACCGCACCCGCTACGAAGGCGGCTTCGTCCGCTACACCTGGCTCAACCCCGGCACCGGCGACGGCGGCCTGTGGAAGGCCGAGTACCCCGACGGCCGCACCGCGTACTACGGCGCCGACAAGGCGGGCACCGCGGTGCCGTCGGCCCAGGTCATCGTGCCGGCGACGTCGAAGGTGTTCCGCTGGCACCTGGTGCTGATGGAAGACGCCTTCGGTCACCAGATGAAGTTCAGCTGGACCAAGGACGGCACCGGCTACCCGCTGATGGACCGCATCGAGTACCTCTTCGAAGGCACCACGCCGCGTCACTCGGTGCGCTTCACCTACGAGAACCGCACCGACGTGCTGAGCGATGCCCGGCCCGGCTTCGATCTGCAGCTCACCAAGCGTCTCAAGGAAGTGCGCATCTTCTCGGGCACCACCACCCCCGAGCAGATCCGCCGCTACCTGCTCGAGTACGAGACCGATCAGGTCTCGGGTTTCCAGACGCGCCTCAAGGCGGTGTCCCGCTTCGGCAAGGGCGACGTGGCGTACCCGGTGAAGTTCTCGTTCGGCTACTCGAAGACCCTGGGCGGCACCTGCGACACCTCGTGCCAGAAGCCGTTCGTCACCAACATGGGCATGGTGGCGGGCGTCGACTTCACCACCGGCAAGGCGTCGATGGTGGACATCAACGGCGACGCGATTCCCGACGTGGTGTTCTCGGACACCCAGGGCCGGCACTCGTTCATCTACGGGAAGCTCGACGCCGAAGGAAAGGCGAGCTTCATGAGCAACCCGGTGGCGAGCACCATGACCACCGGCTCGAGCCCCTTCATCCTCGGTGACCCCAAGACGCAGCTGCTCGACGTCAACGGCGACGGCTTCGTGGACATCACCCAGGCCAAGGCGCCCGCGGTGCTGTGCAACAACGGCTCGGGCGACTGGGTGGCGGCGAGCGTCTGCACCATGTCGGCGCCGTCGCTGCCCCAGGCGTACGACCCGCAGGACGACGTGGCCGACAGCGCGCAGCAAGACCCCAAGTACGTGCGCTTCTTCGACTACGACAACGACAAGCGCATCGACTGGCTGCGCACGCTGTCGGGCGGCGTCACCACCGAGGTGCTGGCCAACACCACGTCGGGCTTCAGCGCGGTGACCGTGGACAACGTCGGCGCGGTGTTCGACGAGAGCCCGCTGCAGCTCGCCGACATGAACGGCGACGGCCTGCAGGACCCGGTGCAGCTGCTGGTGAGCGGCGCGTCGGTCACCGTCGAGTACAAGCTCAACCTGGGCTTCGGGAAGTGGTCGGCCAACTGGGTCGACACCACGCTTTCCGGCTTCAACGCCTCGCAGGCCGCGGTCGCCGAGCTGGAAGACATCAACGGCGACGGGCTCGCGGACATCATCGCGGTCACCGGCAACGAGGTCAGCCTGGTGCTCAACCGCGGCGGTGGCACCTTCGCGCCGCTGATGACGCTGACCACCGCGGACCTCGGCGGCGGCAGCATCCCGGTGCGGGGCAGCACCACCACCGTCACCTACGCCGACATGAACGGCAACGGCTCGTCGGACATCGTGTGGTTCCAGGCCGACGGCAGCGCCAGCTACCTCGAGCTGTTCCCGGTGCGGCCGAACCTCATCAGCCGCATCGACAACGGCATCGGCGCGGTGCAGCTCATCAGCTACGGCAGCTCGATCTTCGAGCAGTCGCGCGACACCAAGGCCGGCAAGCCGTGGTCGCACCGCGTGCCCAACGCGTCGGTCGTGGTGACCAAGGTCGATTCCTACGTCACGCTCACCGGCAACGAGTCGGGCGGGCTCCACGAGCAGATCACCTTCCGCTACCACTCGGGCTTCTACGACGGCGTCGAGAAGCAGTTCCGCGGCTACGAAGGCATGGAACGCGAGCTGCTCAGCGACATGGCGAAGGACTCCATGGAGCCGGCGCTGATCGTGCTCGACTTCGACGTGGGCGACCTCGACCCCGCGTTCGCCGGCCGCATGCGCAAGCAGCAGGCCTACTCGCTCGCCGGCTCGAGCCCGGCGTTGCTGCGCGAAGACCGCACCCTGCTCGCGCTCTGCCCGGTGGCCGACGTGGGCACCACCACCCCCAAGATCGCCTGGGTCTGCGACCGCGCGACCACCTCGATCGTCGCCGAAGGTGACCTCGCCGCGGCGCGCACCCTGGTGGTCGAGCGCGAGTACGACGGCTACGGCAACGTGAGCCGGGAGACGCACTCGGGGGTCAAGAACCTCGGCACGCCGGAAGCGCCGATGGGCTGCGAGGCGTGCACCGCGTCGGGCCAGTTCGGCAAGCCGTGCGGCGCGATGTGCATCGGCGACGAGATGACCAACGAGTTCGGCTACGTGAAGCCGGGCACGGACACCGGCGGGGCCTGGCAGCTCAACAAGCTCAAGCGCATGGCGTCGGGCGCCGACCCCATGGCGCTGCTCAACGAGACGCTCACCTACTTCGACGGGCCCGACTTCGTGGGCCTGGCGGCGGGGCAGCTCACCAAGGGTGGCATCACCCGCGTGGCGCGCCGCAGCGGCCCGGGGGCGAACGACTTCATCGACGTGATTCGCATCAAGCGCGACGCGAACGGCAACGCGGTGGAACAGCTCGAGCCCAACGGCACCACCGCGGGCCCGGGCGATCGCCGCCTGTACACCTACGATCCGTCGGGCCTGTGGACCACCGGTGTCGAGATCAAGCTCAGCGCCACCAAGTCGCTCAAGCGCGACATGGTCTACGACACCGCCTTCGAGACCATGTCCCAGGTCTCCAACTGGTACGCGACGGTCGGCGGCACGCCGGCAGCGACGCCCCAGCAGACCCGCTACCGCTACGACGAGCACGGCCGCCTGTCGACGGTGCTCGACCCGGGTGACACCGACTCCGCGCCGTCGATCGAGTACCAGTACAAGCTCGCCGACCCCGCCTCGCAGATCCTCGCGCTGCAGCGCAGCTCGGCGACCAGCGGCCAGGACATCGCCAGCGCCTCGTGCCTCGACGGCCGTGGCCGGGTCTTCCAGACCCGCACCAAGGTGAACGACACCACGTGGCAGGTCTCGGGCTTCACCGAGTACGACTCCCGCGGCGCGATCGCCCGCACCTTCCAGCCGTACACGTCCACCTCGGGCAACTGCGAGATGGCGCCGCCCAACGGCGTGCCGTTCGTCAAGAGCACCTACGACGCGCTCGGCCGGCCGCTGGCCAACATCGAGCCCGATGGCTCGCTGCGCCGCTACGAGTACGCGCCGCTGGTGCGCCGGTACTTCGACGAGGACGACAACGATTCCAAGAGCCCGGCGTTCAACACCCCGACCATCGAGGAGCTCGACGGCCTCAGCCGCCTGGTGCGCATCGAGCGCAGCGGGCCTTCCGCGGCGACCCGCGTGCAGTACGACGCGCTCGGCAACCTCTTCACCGTCACCGACCCGGCGGGCAACCAGCACGTGCAGGTCTACGACCCCATGGGCCGGCTGACCCAGGTGACCGACCCCAACTCGGGCGTCACCAAGATGGAGCACGACGCGGCGGGCAACGTGCTCAAGCGCACCGACGCCCGGAACGTGGTGGTGCGCACCCAGTACGACGCGCTCAACCGCCCCACCGCGCAGTGGAACGAGGCGGCCGAGGCGGCGACCAAGGTCACCTGGACCTACGACGCCGTCGATGGCTGCAGCGAGTGCACCCACGGCGGCGGTGAAGTCGTGCAGGTGGACTGGGTCAACGGCGGCACCCCGGCGAAGGACCGGCTCGGCTACGACCAGAAGGGCAACGTGCTCTTCCAGGAGCGGTCGATCGACGGGCACCCGCTGACGGTGCGCCGCAAGTACGACGGCGCCGAGCGCGAGATCTCGACCATCTACCCGGGCGGCATCACCATCGACCGCAAGTACGACGGTGCCTCGCGCGTCACCTCGATGCCCGGCTACGTGAGCCAGGTCGACTACACCGACCGCGACGAGCTCAAGGGCGTCACCTACACCAACGGAGCCAAGAGCGAGCTCGAGTACGACGGGCGGCTGCGGCTGTCGCGGCTGGCCACCAAGGCCGCCGATGCCTCGGCGATCTTCGACCTGAGCTTCACCCGCACCCGCCGCGGCGACATCACCGAGATCGGCGACCAGGCCACCCGCACCGGCCGGGCGCGCCACGGGGCCAAATACACCTATGACGCCTGGAACCGCGTCACCACCGCGGCCCTCGACGGCGACGCGGCCACCGCGGAGACGCTGAGCTTCACGTACAACACCATCGACAACGTGCTCAGCCAGACCTCGAGCCTCGCTGGCTCGCGCGCCCACGTCGGTGACCTCACCTACGACATGGCGCGGCCGAACGCGGTGCTGAAGGCCGGCACCACGACCTACGCCTACGACCCGGCAGGCCACCTCACCACCCGCGGCAACGCAGCCATGGAATACGACCACCTCGGCCGCATGACCCGCGTCAGCCGCGACGGCGCGGAGGCGGGCGTCTTCACCTTCGGCCCGGGCGAAGCGCGCGTGACCAAGCGCGAGGGTGATCTGACCACCTGGTACGTCTCGGAGAACTTCGAGGTCCGCGACGGCATCGCGGTGGTCTACGCCGACCTCGGCGAGCAGAAGGTGGCGCGAGTCGAGAGCGACGCGCTCGCGGCCACGGTGCTGAGCGACCTGGCGCCGGCGACCGGGTCCGGCACCTTGAGCCCCAAGGGCGACGGCACCATCGACATCGCCGACGCCTGGCTGGCCCAGGCGGCGAAGGCCGGCGTGGTGCAGCTCAGCGGCGGCCCGTCGCCGTCGTCGGTGAGCGCGCTGCTCGCCTCCGCGGCGCGGCGTCTGCTGTTGACCGACGTCACCTACCTGCACCAGGACCACCTGCAGTCCTTCGTGGCCGCGACCGACGCCAAGGGCGTGCTGCTGGCCGAGCAGTCGTTCTACCCGTTCGGCGAGACGCGCAGCCAGGGCGCCTACGTCGACGAGTACGGCTTCACCGGCCAGGAACGCGACGTCTCGACCGGCCTGTACCACTTCGACTTCCGCGACCTGGACCCGTACTCCGGCCGCTGGGCCGAAGCGGACCCCGCCTTCGAGGAACTGAGCCCCGAGTCGCTGCGGCTCTTGGGTGAGGCCACCTCGGGCTACGCGTACGTGGGCAACAACTTCCCCAACGTCATCGACCCCAAGGGCCTGTGGGGGAAGAAGAGCAGCAACAGCACCGCGAACAAGAACAAGAAGGCGGCGAACCAGAAGAACGGCAAGAAGGCGAGCAAGTCGGAGCGCGTGGTGCGCGGCCTCCAGCTCGCCATCGCCATCGGCTCGGTGATCCTGTCGCTGGTGGGCGCGGCGCTGACGTACGAAGGCACCTCGTCGGTCGGCACTGACGGCCACGTCCACCTCGACGACGTGGGCAAGGCGGGCGCGGTGGTCTCCATCGCGGCCACCTCGAGTTCCTCGGTCGGCACGTTGTTCGGCGCCGCCTACGACACCCACAACGCGTTCAAGTCGAAGTCCGAAGACAAGACGCCGACCCCGCCCACCCAGCAGGCGAGCCCCCCGGCGAGCAACCAGACGTCGAACCCGCCTCCGGCGAACCAGCCGAGCGCGCCGACGCCGCCGACCCGGCCCAGGGCGCAGAGCAAGCCACCGGCGCCGAACAAGCCGAAGCCGCCCCCGAGGCCCGCGCCGAAGAACAACACCGTTTCTCAGCCGGCTCCGAAGCCGCTGCCCCCGACTCCGAACCAGGTGATCAAGTGAAGAAGCTCATCCTCGGTGTGTTCCTCGCGGTCGGTGCCATCTCGCTGCAGGCCTGCTCCTGCGGCGCCAAGGCGTGCACCGCCGGCCAGGCCGGCTGCGCGTGCCGCGACGGCAACCAGTGCGACGACGGCGCGGTGTGCGGGTCGGGAAACCTGTGCCAGGCACCCACACTGGTCGGACTCCAGGTGAGTGACGGTGCGGCCCGCGGCTGCGAGGTGGTGCTGACCGAGCAGCCCGGCACCGCCATCGCCTTCGGCAAGTTCAGCGGGGGCGTGGTGGGCACCAGCATTCGCCAGGCGCCGCGGGTGGCGCTCACCTTCGTGGCGCCCAAGGACAGCGCCTTCCCGGGTGACGGGATCCAGCTGGCGCTGTCGTCAGGTCAGCTCTCAGGTGTGACCGTCACGAAGTCTTCCTGTGTCGACGCGAAGGGTGCGAAACTGCCCGGCGCTTCCGTCACGCTCCGCTGAAGCAGCACACCCCCGAGGGGTCACCGACATGACGATTGTCTCTCCGCGAACGCTCCGCGCGCTGCTCGCCTGCTTCACGCTCGGCCTCGCCGCCTGCAACAACGGCGGCGGAAGCAGTGGCGGCGGCGGTGGCTCCTCGAACGACTGCCCGGCCGGTACCGCCGGGTGCGCGTGCGCCACCGGCGACCGCTGTGGCAAGGCGGACAACGGAGAGCAGCTGCTCTGTCAGGGCGGCATCTGCGAGGCCATGCAGTGCCCGGCGGGTGACCCCGGGTGCGTGTGCCGCAACGGCCTGCGGTGCAACGACGTCGCCAGCACCTGCAAGGAAGGCTTCTGCGTGGCGGCGAACTGCTCGCCGGGTCAGAAGAACTGCACCTGCCTCGCCGGCGCGTGCGACCCGGGCTTCGCCTGCGTCGACGACAAGGTGTGCGTCGAGTCCAAGGGCTACGAAGGCGGCGGCTGCCTCGACACCGGCCGCTGCTACCGCGGCAACCGGTGCGACACCTCGACCGGGCTGTGCGTGCACTGCGACCCGGGGAGCGCGGGCTGCGCGTGCGGCACCAACGACAGCTGCAACGCCGGCCTCGCCTGCAACGCCGGGCTGTGCATGAGCGCCTCGCAGCTGCCGCCGGCCAACCCCAAGTGCTACACCGGCTGCCGCGACGATCTGACGCTGAGCGACGGCGGCACGGTGGTCTGCGGTCCCGACCACACCCTGCCCGGCTGCCTGCCCGGCCTCGTCTGCACCCAGGGCAGCTGCCTCAACCCGGGCGAGATGAAGCCCACCTGCACTTCCGATCTCACCTGCCCCTTCTTCCAGGTCTGCCTCGCCGGCGGCTGCTACTCGAACTGCGAGACCAACGCCGACTGCCAGTCGGGCATGGGCTGCGATCGCCACGCCTGCCGCCCGTCGTGCGTGCTGTCCGGTGGCCAGGGCACCTGCCCGAGCGGCACCGCCTGCACGTCGAACGACGGTCAGAACGGCTTCTGCACCCCGGTGGGCACCGCGAGCAGCGCGGTCACCCCGACCCCGAGCGGCGGCTTCAAGCTGCCGGTGAAGCTGCTCGCGCTCTCGAACGTGGCGACGACGGCCGACTTCATGATCGTCACCGACTCCACCAACGTCCAGGACGTCACCGTGCGCAAGCTGTGGCACTCGTCGACCGACAAGAACGGCGTCACCGAGCGCATCGACGCGCCGCAGCTCGACGGCGGCTTCCTGCCCTGCGACCCGATCAAGGGCGAGTGCCCGCTGCAGTGGCTGACCCTGACCGCCCCGGGCGGTTCGGCGGTGCAGAGCCCCGCGGTCAGCTACCGCCTGCTCCCGGGCTGCGCGGACACCGTGTCCGACCCCGACGCGGGCACGCCGTGCCCCACCATTCACGTCGGCGGCGCGGGCGACACCGCGGCGGTGAAGTGGGAAGGCGAGCTCCTCATCACCACCAAGGACTCTTCCGACCGGGTGCACCTCACCTACGTGCAGCGCCCCGACGGCCAGTGGACCGGCTCGATGTTCTACTTCGGCGACTTCAGCAACATCGGCCTCGACAACTGGATCGCCTCGCCCAACAAGGAGCAGGTCACCAACGTCAACAACGGCCTGCTGCAGCGCTGGGGCGCCCTGCGCCTCGGCAACCTCAACGGGTGGGACGAGTTCCTCGCGGTCCTCACCTCGACCCGCGAAGGCTCGTGGAAGTTCTCCAACGTGCAGCAGCGGTGCTCGACGCTCGGCGTCGCCGGAGCGGCCTGCTACCCGTACACCAACACCGTCGGCGTGCGCGCGTACGTCACCAACCCGGTGCAGTACCCGATTCCCAGCGGCGTCAGCGAGCTGCCGGTGGCGATGAACCTGAAGATCAACGCCACCACGCCCACGGTCTTCGAAGGCCGCATCGCCTCGTCGCTGGCGATGCACTACCCCGGCAACCCGGCGGTGAAGCTCAAGTTCAAGGGTGACCCGTCGCTCGGCACCAGCTGCTTCAACGGCGGCGCCAGCGACTGCCTGATGTTCCTCGAGGACATCAACACCGTGCCGGCGGACACCAACCGCCTGGTGGCGAGCGTCGGCGGCCGCTACATCTCCGGCGACGGCAACTGCGGCACCGGCTACGTGGCCGCCAACCTCCCCTGGCTGGTGCCGGCCTTCAACACCGGCGCGCACCAGCTGCAGAGCGGTGGGCCCTTCATTCGCACCGAGTGCCGCGACGCCGAGCTGCCCTTCGACGTCGGCCAGGCGACCACCAACAGCGCGGTCAACCAGAGCCTCGCGGGCGGCAACCCGGTGCCCGACGGGTACCCGCGGCAGCGTACCCTGCGCTTCCTCGACGGCGCGCTGGTCAACCAGTCCGAGCTCTTCATTCTCTTCGAGGAGAGCTACTCGAGCTTCATTCCCGGCCAGGCGCCCACCAAGGCCTACGGGTACATGCGGCTCAAGCGCGCCGCGGCCAACCTGACCAGCGCCGACTACGTCGGGCTCACCGGCCCCACGTCGACCACCAAGACGCCCCCCATCGGCCAGGGCGCGCAATGCGACGCCCAGCTGCTCCAGGACATGTTCCCGGGGGTGATCAACATCGACAAGCGCGCGCTGGTCGACAAGCTGCTCGCCGGCACCAACGCGGCCGCGGGGTACAGCACGATTCCCGCGAACACCGGCGTCCACTACTACTGCGAGGACACCGGGCTCTTCAACGGCGGCCAGGCCGACACCGGCCCCAACGGGATCAAGGTGGCCTGCCCCGCGGGCAGCAAGGTGACGTTCTTCAACGTCTGCTCCGGCGCCGGCACGGGCTGCAACAAGACGGCGGCCGACATCGCCAACGAGGCCTGCCAGAAGTCCTACGTGCCCGACACCGACGGGCGTTCCTGCACCGCGAACAACGAGTGCCACTCGGGCATGTGCTCCGGCGGCCAGTGCGTGCGCGGGACCTGCGGCAACACGCTCACGTCGTGGAAGTCGAACGGCGTCACCATCACCGAGGGCGGCTCCGACGCCGAGGCGCTGGTGTCGCAGTGCCTCAGCCCGGGCGACGTCTACTGTGACGACAACCGGTTCGACCTGCGCGCGGGCCGCCAGTTCTTCCGCAAGACGGCGGCGACCGGCAAGTCGTTCCTGCCGCTGCCCACGCTCATCGAGACCGCGTTCCGGTACAAGACCCGCTTCCGCAGCTCGGTGTCGGGGACCACGCTCGGCTTCGCGCCGGTGCAGTGCGTGCCGAACTCCGACGCCAAGCCGTACTGCTACGACCCCGCGCAGATCGAAGAGGCGCGCATGCGCGTCGACTGCCTGGTGAACGTGTACAGCGACAACACGTTCATGGCGAGCATCCAGGGCGCGGGCGACGCCACCCGGCGCGCGAACCTGCTCACGTTCCTGCAGCAGAACTTCTCGCAGCTCACCAACAACCACGACGGCTTCGAGCGGCTCTACGCCGAGCTGATGATCATGCAGGGCGACGAGGCGCTCACCTCGGCGTACGCCTCGCGCTTCGACCTCGCGGCGGCGGGTGGCGCGAGCTTCAAGGGCTCGGCCTTCGAGCCCAACGGCATCGACCTCACCGGCGTGGCCGGGGCGGAGATGTACAGCCTCTACCAGGCGGTGCAGTACTACCAGCTGGCGCTCGACCGCCTGTACATGCTCGGGCCCAACATGAACACCGCGCTCGCGCGCGGCAACGTGGGCACCGACCCCAACTTCATCACCCCGGCGATGGTGACCAGCTACCTGGAACGCCTGGTGCGCGCGGCGTCGCAGAAGTCGCGGGCCTGGGGCGAGGTGGCGCGCCGCTACCAGAACTTCAACCGGCCCGACCTCGCGCGGCGCGTGATCGAGCGCGCCTACGTGAGCACCTACCTCGAGAGCGCGCTCATCAGCCGGCTCATGGTGGACATCGCCGAGAAGTCGGCCACCGCCACCCTGCCCCAGCTGCGGCTCACCATCGAGAAGACGCAGCGCAACTACCGCATGGCGCTGCTCGACATGCGCGAGGTGTACCAGGGCATCACCGACCAGGTGAACTACTTCGGCTTCCCGCCCGACTACATCCCCTTCCCGGCGCTCGACGCGTCGAGCGTGAGCTCGTCGAACGCGTACGAGGTGCTGTCGGTCATCGCCAAGCAGCGGCTCGACCTGGCGAAGACGCGCGAGCAGACGGCGCTCACCTTCGGCAAGCAGGGCAAGGTCGACGCGGCGCAGTTCCAGTCGGACCTCACCAGCATCCGCAACACGTACGAGAACCAGCTGGCGAACCTCTGCGGCACCTTCATCGGCGACGACGGCCGGGCGTACCCGGCGATCAAGAAGTACGCCCCGCTCAAGGCCCAGGCGACGCTGATGTCCGACCCCTGCGGCCGCATGGGCAACGGCGACCTGCACAACGCCATGGCCGCGGTGAAGGACTCGGGCCTCAAGCTGCAGGGCGTGCTGCTCAAGCACGAGAACCTGCTCAAGGAGATCGACATCGAGCGGGCGCGGGCGGCACAGCAGTGCGGCATCACCCAGAAGCTCGCCGACTACGTGTACACCAACGCCGGCACCGCCTTCGACATGCAGAAGAAGATCGAAGAGCAGCGCGCGCTCACCGGCTTCATCTCGGGCAGCGTGAAGGCGGTCATCGATTCCATCGGCGTGCTCGACTGCGAGATCCAGTGCGCGAGCTCGGTGGCCATGGCGGCCACGGTGGCCGCGGCGGGCGTCGCAGCGGCGGGCACGCAGTACGCGTCCGAGCTGCGCATCGCCGACCAGGAACGTGAGCTGAAGGACTTCGACCGCAACTCGGTGCGCGCCACCACGCTGTCGCAGTGCGACGCGACCAACGTCGATTCCAGCGCGCGCATCGCGAACCTGTTCAACGACACCCTCGAGGTGCAGCTGGAAGCGCTGCGCGCCGAATACGGCATCCGCCTGGCGATGGCCGACGTGCAGAAGCTCACCAGCAACGCCCAGCGGCTGCAGGCGCAGCAGGAAGAGACCGAGCAGCTGTCGATCGACGTGCAGGCCGCGCAGAACGACCCCAACGTGCGCATCTACCAGAACGACGCGGTCATCAACGCCGACCTGTCGTTCAACCAGGCGCTCGCGGCGGCGTACCGGCTGACGCGCGTGTACGAGTACTACACGAGCCAGAGCTACGCGAAGAAGGAGCAGCTCTTCCTCATCCGCATGGTGACCGCCGGCCAGTACAACCTCGAGAACTACCTGCTCGAGCTGGACAACAACTTCCAGACCTTCGAGGAGCAGTTCGGCAACCCCGACGTGCGCGTGCTGGCGCTCTCGCTCAAGGACGACATCTTCAAGATCCCGTACCTCGACGAGAAGAAGAAGACGCTCGACGAAGACGTGCGCGTGAAGATGATGCGCGACCGCCTGAAGGACGTGAGCCTGCTCGACTCGCACGGGTACCTGACGATTCCGTTCTCGACGAACATGAAGGCGCTCTCGCCGCTGACCCGGAACCACAAGATCCGCCACGTGGAAGTCGACCTCCAGGGCGTGCGCATGGGCGACGCGGTGGCCCGGGTCTACCTGCGCATGAGCGGCACCGGCGTGGTCCGCAACGTCCAGGACGACATCGACTACTACGTGTTCCCGTCGCGCCTCGGCGTCATCAACGCCTCGATCCTCGGGTCGAAGGTCTTCGACCCCGAGGTCTACCGGAACTACCGGTTCCGCGACCGGCCGCTCGTCAACACCCTCTGGGAGCTGGTCATCAACCAGCGCGACGAGCTCGCCAACAAGGACATCGACCTCCAGACGCTCACCGACCTCCGTATTCTCGTCTATTACTCGGACCTCACCTCCTTCTAGGCCATGACCATGACCGCCACTTCGAACCGATTGCTCGCGTCCGGGGCGCTGCTCGCCCTGGGACTCGTGCTGAGCGCCTGTCCCTCGACGCCCCCCGGGGGCGGTGGCCAGGACTCTGGCTGCGACGGGCAGCTCAACTGTGCCTGCGTGGGCGGCACCACCTGCAGCGCCGGCGAGTGCGTCGGCGGCACCTGCACCGACTGCCGCCGGGGCGACGAGGCCTGCCTCTGCCGGTCGAACGGCACCTGCAACGCCGGCCTGATGTGCGCGAACCAGCTCTGCGTCACCTGCCCCAAGGGCGCGCAGAACTGCCCGTGCAACACCGGCGACACCTGCAACACCGGGCTCAGCTGCACCGCCGGCACCTGCACGCCGTCGAGCTGCACCGCCGGCGCCGCCAGCTGCCCGTGCCGCGGCTCCGACCCCAAGTGCGACGGCACCGCGTACTGCGACACCTCCAGCGTCTGCCAGACCTGCAGCGCCGACGTGGCGGGCTGCCCGTGCGGCTCGGGCAACACCTGCGGCGGCGGCCTGGTGTGTGATTCCACCAGCACCAAGTGCCGGGCGGCGGTGACCTGCGCGATGCAGAAGGCGAACGGGACCTGCAAGGCCCACCAGACCTGCAACGACGCGACCGGCGCCGACGGCGTGTGCGTGAACGGCAGCTGCGAGACCGACTTCAAGTGGGACGGCACCACGATGAGCTGCGTGGCGTGCGTGTCCCCGGGGTGCACCGCCGAGCCCACCTGCGCCAACGGCGACGGCGGCATCGGCGACAGCTGCGACGCGGCGAACCGGCTCTGCAGCCAGGCGGGCAACGTGGCGAGCTGCGGCGCGTGCAAGCTGGGCTTCCAGGAAAACGCGCAGAAGGTCTGCGTGCCGGCCGCGGTGTGCAACGGCGTGACCTGCGCGCTCACCGACTACTGCGACACCACCGGCGCGGTGCCGACCTGCAAGATGCTCCCCTGCCCCGCGGGCCAGGCGAAGACCTCGCTCATCGACGGCGGCGCGGGTGCCTGCCAGACCTGCTCTCCGTCGCCCAACTGCAACGCCGAAGGCTTCAGCGGCCGCGTGTGGCCCTTCATGACCCTGGGCGACCAGTGCATCTGCGAGACGGTGTCCAACTACTTCCTGCCCAGCGGCAACAACGGCCAGGCGACCAAGTGTGACGCCGACAAGGACGGCTGGGTCCACGAGGACGCCGACAAGAACATCACCGACCCTGCGGTGCTGGCGAACTCCCGCTGCGCGATCCGCCGGGCGGCCTCGGTGCGCCTGGTCGACGAGTTCGGCACCGCGCTCGAGCTCACCTCGTGCAAGGCGGGCGGCATGCTGCCCAAGCTGGCCGACGGCGGCGCGCCCTGCAGCGGCACCGGAATTCTCCCGCTGCGGCTGCTCGAGACCGAGCGCAACGACGTTCCCGGCAAGGCGAACACCGTCTCGCGCGCGCCCCCGTACGGCGCCGGCGACGGCGGTGTCGACGGCGGCGTGGGCCGGCTCCTCGAGGCGAGCGAGCTCAACTCGCTGACCAAGGCCTGCGTGGCGACGGTGGCCGACTACAACGGCAACGGCGTCGACGACATCGCCGAGGCCGCGCCGGTGCCTCCGGTGGGCACGCCTGACGACCGGGTGCGCCTGGAGTCGTTCGCCTACTTCATGGAACTCCACACCTCGTACTTCGTGGCGCCCGACGCCGGCACCCTGGGCACCCTGGTGATCGCGGAGCGCTCGCGCTGCGGCAGCGACTTCCCGCTCCACTACGATCCCGCGGTCAACGCGCGCGCGCCCAATGATCTCTACCGGGCCGACGCGGGCCTCACCTACTGGCGCAACTGCGGCCGCAACCGCGACCCGAACTACGACCAGGCGACGCCGCTGCCCAACCTCGACTTCGCCCAGTGGGACTGCGCGGCGACCAACGGCACCTGCCCGTACACGCCGCCGGCGCACCCCAACGAGATCGCGCCGGTGGACCCGGCCTCGAAGCTGCTGCGCAACTTCGGCGTCTGCGAGATGAACGGCGCTTCCCCGAAGGACGGGGTGTGGCGCGGCATGATGCACCACAGCCAGTTCAAGTGCGTCAACGTGACCGCGACGCCGGCGGCGAACGGCTACGACCGCCTGACCGCCGACCTGGGCAGCTCGGGCACCCTGGTGCTCAACCAGTGTGGCGCCCGGGTGTGCTCGAGCCCGACCGACCCCGGCTGCCGCACCCAGCAGGGTGCGGGGGCGCAGACCTCGCGGCCGGTGGTGGACTGCAAGCCGGTGATCCCCGCGGTGGCCGGCTCGGTGGGCTTCGCGGCGGTGAAGTTCCAGGGCTACGGCAGCGGCTACTCAGGCCCCAACTACCTGGGCGGCTGCGTCTCGGAAGACTTCGAGACCAAGGCGCTGGCGCCGCTCAACACCGCGTACCAGTCGTGGCTCTGCCCGTACCCCGAGTACAACTCCATGTTCTCGGCACCGGCGAACCAGAAGCCCAAGGTGGACAGCTCGTTCGGTCGCTTCAGCTGCTACGGCGACCTCCCGAACTTCCTCTGGGCGCCTCCCACGGAACGCGCGACCCTGCGCTGGGCGGGGAGCGCCGCCGACACCACCAACGGCTACCTGCGCTGAGCTCCTTTCTTGAGAGAGAACGACCGATGACCACGTCCCGAACCGAAGCGGTGGTGTCCCTGCTGAGCAACGAGCGCAGCCTGGCCGAGGTGGCCCGGGCGCACGGCGTGAGCGAGGCCGAGGTCACCCAGTGGAAGGAGCTGTTCCTCCAGGGCGCCCGGGCGGGCGCGCAGCGCGGTGCGGCGCCGGGGCTCACCCGGCGTGCGGGTCTGCGCGGCGGACTCCTGGCGGCGCTGGTGGTGCTGGGCCTGAGCGCGGTGGCCTTCGGCCAGCTCAAGACCTTCGTCGCCAACACCCCTGCCCTGGCGAGCGACATCAACTCCAACTTCGCGCTGCTCGACGCCAACGCCACCGCCAACTACACGCAGCTCAAGGGCTGGCTCGAGCAGAAGGTGGGCACCGCCGGCAACGCCGAGGTGCGCGTGCAGACGGGGACGACCAGCAACGTGTCGACGGCGGCGGGCAAGGCGGTGTTCGCCAGCGCCACCACCAACTCGAACCTCGCCTCGATCCTCGAGGTGCGGCACGACAACCTGAGCCAGGGCGTGGGGCTCGGCTACAACTCGGTGAACGCCACGGGCAGCAACGCCAACCAGGACCTGTTCGTGAACGCGCGCGGCACCGGCGGCCTGTACTTCAACGCCAGCAAGGCGAGCGTCGACAGCTCGGGCAACTTCGGTGCCGCGGGCAACGGCACCTTCCAGGGCGCGCTCTACGCCAACAGCGTGAAGAACCGGGGCTCCTCGGTGACCTGGGACGTCTACGCCTGCGACAACGGCGGCAACTCGGCGAGCTGCTGCGCGTCGGGCTACAGCACCGCGAGCGGCGACCTCAACGCCGGCGCCGGCGGCCACTTCATCTACCTCTGCGTGCGCAAGGCGGACTGAGCTTCAGGGCTCGGGCTTGAGCGCGAGCCCCAGGCGGTAGAGTTCCTTCGCCGGCCAGCCGCTGCGGTCGGCGAGTTCCTGCGACAGGCCCTTGAGCCGGGCCCCGGCGGCGATCGCCTCGCGCAGCGCCTTCTGCACCTCGGCCTCGCTCCAGCGCTCGCGCCGGGCGGCGCCTTCCACCAGCAGCACCACCTCGCCGCGCACCTCGGCGTCGGCGTAGCGCCCGGCGAGCTCGCTCAAGGTCCCGCGCACCACCTCTTCGTGCAGCTTGGTGAGTTCGCGCGCCACGCACGCCCGCCGCTCGCCCAGCACCTCGTGCAGCAACGCCAGCGTCGCCCCCACCCGGCCGGGGGCCTCGTAGAGCGCGAGGGTGGCGCTCAAGGGGCGGACCTCTTCCACCATGGTGCGCGCCTCGCCCGCTGCGCGCGGCAGGAAGCCGAGGAAGTGGAAGCGGCCGGTGGGCAGGCCGGACACGCTGAGCGCGGCCACCAGGGCCGTGGGCCCGGGAATGGCCACCACCTGGAGCCCTGCCTCGAGCGCCTCCGCCACCAGCCGCTCGCCGGGGTCGCTCACCGCGGGGCTCCCGGCATCGGTCACCAGCGCGGCGTCTTCGCCGGCCGCGATGCGCCGCACGAGACCGTGGGCCCGCTCGCCCTCGGCGAAGGCGGGCATGCTCACCAGCGGCACGGTGATGCCGTGGGCGTCGAGCAAGATGCGGCTGCGGCGGGTGTCCTCGCAGATGACGAAGGCCACCTGGCGCAGGGTGGTGAGCGCCCGGGCGCTGACGTCACCCAGGTTGCCGATCGGCGTCGCGACGAGGAAGAGCGTGCCCACGCTCCCCATTCTGGGTCATTCGACGCGCAAGCGCCCAGGAACCTGCGCCGGGCACTCGGGGCGCTCGGCGTCGAGCTCGACCTTGCCGCCCTGGACGCTGGCCACGGTGGCCGTGAGCCAGCGCTGCCAGGCGCTGCCGTTCCACGTCTGCAGGGCGAGATGCTCGCCCCGCTGGGCGGTGCGCTTGTTCTGCAGGGCGGCGACCAGCTTGCCCTGGCTGCAGGAGATGATGACGAAGGCGGCTTCCTTCGGGGGCCCGAGGCCTCCGGGGGGCTGAGGCGGCGGCTCGCTGGCGCGGCTCGGACTCGCCGCCGGGGCGCCTCGCCCTGCGGCTGCGGCCGGGGCGTAGACGCCGCCCGACTGCTCCAGCACCGCGCAGGAGATGGAATCGGTGTCCTCGGGCCCCGGCATCAACACCGGCTTGGCCCAGCCATCGTCCCCGAGCGACTTCTGGGCGAAGGTCCACTGGGACCACTGGCACCCGTCCTTGTCCTGGGTGATGAACACCACCGTCGCCTGGCGCGACGAGGCCAAGAGGCCCTTCTGGGTGCGCCACTCGGCGTCGGCGAAGTAGCTGTCGACCACGTGGGTGTCGGTCTGCACCACCGCCCACATGCGGTTGGCTTCCTGGAGCGCCAGCACCGCGGCCTCGCGGTAGGCATCGAGCGCCGGGGCGTTGGCACGCGGCGGGGGCGCCCGCCGCTCCCCCTTGAGGAGTGCGCACCCCGCGCCGAGCCAGAGCACCGCCACCACGAAGGAAAGTCTCATGCCGCAGTGACCCCCGAGCGCCTCACCAGGTGCAGAACCCGGGAATCGTCGCTGCACGGGCCGGCGCGAGCCCCCCCAAAGGGCCCACGGACCGGCGCTCGGCGCATCAACCCGAGGGCGCGGGGCCACGAGCGCGTGGCCGGCGGGGCGCAGGTTCGCAGCCAGGCGACGGGTGCCGCAGCGCGAACCGTGCGGCTCGAGGGCGGGGCGGCCGCCGGTCCGGGCGGAACGGTCCCTGCAAGACGGGCGTCGGATGCGTTCTCTGCTCGAGCCGGCGCCACCGTTTCGAAGGGGGACCCACGTCTGGCTGGCGCGCGCGGTGGCCGCCGGCTGCGGGCTTCTCGCCCTTCCCTTCGCGCCGGGCGAGTCGAGCGCCTACCCGTACGACCGGCTGGCCTTTCACACCTTGGCGTTCGGCCTCGCGGCGCTCGGCGCCTGGCTGCTCGCAGCCTCCTTCGTCGGCGGGGGGCAGCCGTTCTTCGCCCGGCTCTGGGCCCGGGTGGGCCTCGCCGCGGCGGCGCTGTGCCTGGTCTGCAGCCTGATCATGCGCGTCGACTGGTACGCGGGCCACCCGTCGTGCTGCTTCCTCGACGACGTCGCTCTGGCTCTCATTCCGGTGCTCAACGTCTCCGGCCTCGGGCTGGGGGGCCTCACGTTGCTCGCCCTGGCGAGATGGGCCGGGACGCGGCCTCACCGCCACTGGCTGGCCCTCGTGCTCGCGAGCGTGATGATCCTCGTGGGCCACCTCGTGCGGCTGGTCGACGTGGTGACCTTGTCGACGTACGAGTCGGCGAGCGCGACGCTGCGCACCGCGTGCGACGACCCGCTCTCGGAGCGGCTCGCGCGCCCTGGCTGCACCGAAGACTCGCCCTGACCTCCGGCCAGACGACCCTCAGAAGCCCGCGTCGAAGGCCCCCGGAAGGTGCTCGATGACGGCCCGGGGGCCGCGGCCCACCACCGAGGCGACGTCGAAGCGCACCTGCACGCGATTCCACAGCCGTTCGCGCTGGAGGTACAGCATGGCCGAGCGCACCACCTTGCGCTGCTTGGCGCCGCTCACCGTGGCTGCGGGGTCGCCGAACACCGCCGACGAGCGCATGCGGACCTCGACGAAGCAGAGCACGCCGTCTTTCTCGGCCACCACGTCGAGCTCGCCGAAGCGGTACGCCGCGTTGCGCTCACGAATGCGGTAGCCGTGTTCCTCGAGGTGGGCGCACACCAGCGCCTCCGCGTCATCGCCCCGTTGCCGGCGCGGTGCGCCTGGCTTCCCACCGCCGGACCACCCTGCGGCGGCCCCACTCCCCCACCCCAGCTCCATCGTCCCCTCCACCCGTCACAGCGCGTGGACCACGTCGTTCGGACCGGCAGCATGGCCGGCCGGGGTGACATGCAGCACCTGGGTGGTGGTGCCGAGGTGTCGGAGCATCTTGAGCAGCAGCTGCTTGCGCGGCTCGGGCCAGCCGGTCGCGCAGGCGTCCTCGAAGAACACCGGCACCTTCTCGGTGGCGAGCGCCTTCTCCAGCACGCACAGCCGCGCCCCCAGGTACACCAGGTCGAGGTCCTTGCCCGGGAGCTCGGCGAGCGACACCGAGCGGCCGGGGGCGAGCGCCCTGGCGCGGCCGTCCTTGTCGACCTCCAGGCCGTGGTAGCGCTTGTCGGTGAGCGCCCCCACGTACTGGGCGCAGCGGTCCTTGAGGCCGGCCCACAGCGTGGGCACGTCGGCGTGCAGCAGGTCGGTCGCCAGCACCATCAGCGCCGGCATGGGGTCGTCGAAGCGCTCCACCCCGTCGGTGTCCACCGCCTCGAACTCGGGCTCCTCTGGCACCGGCTTCTGGGCCTCGGCGATGCGCTCGTTGGTCTGGGCGATGTCGCGTTCCACCTCGCCCGGGCTGCGCACGTAGCCGCCGGCGCGCGAGACGAGCTGCTGGTTGAGCGCTTCCTGGTCGGCCTTGAGCGCCTGGGCGCGCTGCACGGCGCCGGCCGTCTCGGGGTCCTGTTCCAGCTGCTCGAGCGTGAGGCTGGCCTGGGTGAGCTGCTCCTGAGCGACCTCGCGGCGATCGAGCGCGCCCTGCAGCTCCTCGGCGGTCTCCACCCGGGCGCGCGCGAGCACCGCCTTCACCTTCGCCACCAGGGCCTCGTGGTCCTGGTCGAGCTTCTTCTCGCGGGCGGCGAAGCGGTCGACCTTGCCCGTCGAGCGCTTGGAACCCTGCAGGTCCTCGACCCAGCGCAGCGCCAGCAGGGCGGCGAAGCTGAAGGCGGGAATGGCGAGCAGCGCCACCGCGCGGGCCGACGGCTTGAGGAACATCGCTCCGATGAGCGCGGCGAGGCCGACCGCCATCGCCGCCAGGAAGCGCTGGTCGGACTGCAGCGGCGCCACCGGGCCCACGGCCACCTCGGGCGCCTGCTCGCCCCGCTCCGTCTCGAGCTTGGCCTTGGCGTCCTGGTACTTCTGCACCTCGGCCGGGAAGCGCTTCACCAGCGCGTGCTCGTCGGCGATGAGCCCCAGGCTCTCGAGGGTGGGCGCGGCGGCGAGTTCCTGCTGGCTGCGCGCGACGCGGGCGCGCGCGTCTTCGACCACCTTGGTCTTGGACTCCAGCGCGAAGAGCTCGCTCGCCATGCCGTCGAGCTTGAACTGCACCTCGGCGATGTCCTGGCTGAGCGCGAGCTCCTGGGCCAGCGCCTTCAGCCGCTCTCGCTCCGCCGCCACGTCGACGGGGCCGCTCGCGGCGCCCGGCTTGTCCGCCTTCTTCTTCTTGTCGGCGCTCTCGCCCTTGGGCCGGCGCGAGGGGAGCTGCTCGGCGCGGAACGAGAAGAGCTGCTCGAAGGTGGTGCGCGGAGGCAGCCCGGCCGCCGAGCGCAGCATCTGGGCGATCTCGGTGGCGTCCTGGGTCAGCACCTCGAACTTGCCGGAGAGCACGTTGAACTGGTGCAGCGCCCCCGAGCCGCCGAGGTCGCGCACCACGCGCCACGACTTGTCCTTGCCCTGCAGACCGAAGCCCGCCTTGCCGCTCTTCTGGCCCGGCGCCAGGAAGGCACCGTCGCCGCCGCGGCCATCGGGGTAACAGAGGGCGCTGAAGAGCCCGGCGACGGGAGTGCACGACTCCCCGGGGCTCCTGAGCACCTGGTAGCCCCCCTTGAGCTGCACGCGGACCGCGGGCGACATGCCCCGCACGGCCTGCGCTGCGATCTCGAGGAGGATCATGCGGCCCGCCCGCGCCTTTCGAACGAAGGCGCGGGCCCGGCGCGAAACTTACTGCTTCGGCGCCTCGGCGGCAGCCGTCTCGTTCTGCTCGTCGAGGGTGTCGACGCGCGAGGCCTTGCCGCGCAGGTCGCGGAGGTAGAACAGGCGGTTGCGGCGCACGTCGCCGTGGCTCAGCACTTCGATCGACTCGTAGCGGGGCGAGTGCAGCGGGAAGATGCGCTCAACGCCGACGCCGAAGCTCATCTTGCGCACGGTGAAGGAGGCGTGAACGCCGCCCTTGGTCTTGCGAATGACCATGCCTTCGAAGGCCTGCACGCGCTCCTTGTCGCCTTCCTTCACCTTCCAGTTCACCTTCACGCTGTCGCCGGTACGGAACTGGGCGACGTCCTTGCGAAGGCTGCGCGACTCCAGAAACTGCATAGCGGCGGGACCCATGACGGCGTGCTCCTTGAACGAAATGAGCCGCCGCTCATACCCAATGCCCCCGGACAGCGCAAGGCCGGGCCTTGACGAAAGGCGGGGCGGTCTGACAAAGCCCCCTCGCCGTTCGCCGACCGCCTTCGGGGCCCCCAATCGTTGGGGGATGCCGGGAAAGTCGCCGACACGGTACCGCACCCGGGGCGGCTTCCCCGGACCATTGGTTCCTCACGAGATCACTCATGTCCGCACAGACCAGCTCCCTCCAGGCCAAGAACCGCGACGGCGCCGGCAAGGGCTTCGCCCGCCGCGTCCGCAGCGAAGGCCTCGTCCCCGCCGTCGTCTACGGCAAGCACCTCGAGAAGCCGCTCAACATCGCGGTCGACGCCGACGCGGTGCGCGAGGCGATCGCCACCCCCAAGAAGCTCAACACCCTGATCACGCTCGACGTGGGCGGCAAGAAGCACACCGTGCTGCTCAAGGACTACCAGCAGGACCCGCTGTCCCGCGAGCTGCTCCACGCCGACTTCATCGACGTGAAGGAGAACGAGCAGGTCAAGGTGAAGCTCCCGGTGGTGCTGGTCGGCAAGGCCGTGGGCGTCGCCGACGGCGGCATCCTCTCGCAGCAGCGCCGTGAGATCGAGGTGTGGTCGCTGCCCGGCGCGATCCCCGAGAAGCTCGAGGTCGACGTCACCCCGCTCAAGATCACCCAGGCGATGCACATCAACGACGTGAAGCTCCCCGCGGGCATCACGGTGAAGACGCACGTCAACTACACCATCGCGGTGGTCTCGATTCCCGAGGCCGAAGTGGTGGCGACTCCGGTGGCGGCGGCTGCGGCTCCGGGCGCGGCGGGCGCGGCTCCGGCCGACGGCGCGGCGG
>JAIBBQ010000366.1 GCA_019694595.1 Myxococcaceae bacterium | reverse complement strand
AGCGCCCGTCGCCAGCCCGGCCCCCAACACCAGCCCCCGGCGCGAGGTGCGGCCCGGCGCCACGCCCGACGGGTCGGTCGCCGGCGCAGGGTCACGGCTGCGCAGCGCCTCCGTGGCGTCGACCACGCGCGGCGCCTTGCCCAGCGCCTCGGTGCCCGGCCCCCGGGACTGCGGCAGCGCGCTCGCCTTGCCGAGCTGCAGCTGCGCCCTCGACTCGCCGAAGAGCGAGCGGAGCTCGTCGGAGAGCGTCCGGTCCGCGGGCCCGGGCAGGAACGGCCGCAGCGCCTCGGCGAACGCCTGCGCGGTGGGCCAGCGCTGCTGCACGTCGCGCTCGAGCGCCTGCATCACCACCTGCTCCAGCGCCTCGGGCACCTCGGGCCGCGCGGCCCTGAGGCTCGGAATGGGGTCCTGCACCACCTGCAACGCCGTCTCCACCGCGGTGCGCCCGGTGAAGAGGCGCCTCGCGGTGAGGAGCTCGTACAGGCACACGCCGAGCGCCCAGACGTCGGTGCGGCGGTCGACCGGCTGCGCCAGCGACTGCTCGGGCGACATGTACGCGGTCTTCCCCTTCACCTGGCCGGGCTCGGTGCGCCCCAGCCGGCCGGCGCCGTGGGCGATGCCGAAGTCGAGCACCTTCACCTGGCCCCGGTAGGTCACGAAGAGGTTTCCCGGAGACACGTCGCGGTGCACCACCTGCAGCGGCCGGCCGTCGTCGCCGCGGTGCTCGTGCGCGAAGTGCAGCGCGTCCGCCGCCAGGGCGACGATCTGCACCGCGAGCGGCACCGGGAGCTGGCGCTGACGGTCCTCCAGCTTGGCGAGGATCGCGGCCGCGTCTTCCCCCGCGAGGTACTCCATCGCCAGGTAGTAGTCGGTGCCCACCTTCCCCAGGTCGAAGATCTGCGCGATGCCCGGGTGGTCGAGCCGCGCCGCCAGCCGCGCCTCGTCGAGGAACATGCTGACGAACCCCGCATCGGCCGCCAGGTGGGGCAGCACCCGCTTCACCACGCAGGTCTTGGAGAACCCGCCGTCACCCTGGGCGCGCGCGAGGAAGAGCTCGGCCATGCCGCCCACGGCGAGCCGCTCCAACAGCTGGTACCGCCCAAAGGCCACCGCCGGCATCGAGGCCCATCAGTGTAGGCTGCGCGCGTGCTCGCGGTCCTGGCCACCGTCCTCCTGGCGTCGACGCCCGCCGTCGACCCCGACCTGCTCGCCGCCGAGCAGGCCTACCAGGCCGCCCACTACCGCGACGTGCTGCCGTCGCTCGCGCGTGCGTTGAGCCGCCCCCTCGCCCCCGCGCAGCAGCTGCGCGCCTACGAGCTGATGGCCTTCATCCACGCGGCCTTCGACGACGCGCCGGCCGCCACCGAGGCCTTCCGCCGCGCGCTGGGCGTCGATGCCGGCTACCGGCTCCAGCCCGACGCCAGCCCCAAGCTCGTGGGGCTCCTGTCCGAGGCGGTGAAGCTCGGGCCGCTCGCCCCGGCCCTCACCCCGCCCGAGCGCCCCGCCCTGCCCCCGGCTCCGCCGCCCGCGCCCATCTACCAGCGCTGGTACTTCTGGACCGCGGTGGGCGTGGCGCTGGCCGCCGGGGCCGCGGGCACCGTGTACGCGCTGGGCTCCCGCGTTCCCAAGGGCACGCTCGGCACGGGGACGCTCCAGTGACGCGTGCCTGGCTCGCCGCGCTCGCGCTGTGCGCCTGCAACCCCGCCGGCGCGCTCTGGCTCCGCGTGGAGGCCCCCTTCGCGGTCCCCACCCAGGTCGACGCCCTCGACGTGCAGGTGACGCGCCTCTCGGACAAGAAGGCCGTGCACCAGTCGTCGCACGCCATTGCCACTGCGTTCCCGCACACCCTGTCGCTCACCACCGACGACCTGGCGACGGTCGGCGCGCTCGAGGTGCAGGTCACCGCGCGCAAGGGCCAGACCCTGGTCACCCGGGCGAGCGCGCCGGTGACCCTGATGCGCGACGAGCTGACGGACGTCGCGGTCCGACTCTGCGAGTGTGCCGCCCCGTGAACCAGAGCCCGAAGACCGACGTCCTCACGCCTTCCGGCAAGGCCGCCCCGGTGGCGCTCAAGCTGGTGGTGGTGGAAGGCCCCGACCACGGCGCGGAGCTCGTGCTCAGCCCCGGCACGTACCGCATCGGCAAGGAAGACGGGAACGACCTGGTCCTCAAGGACAGCGCGGTCTCGCGGCTCCACCTCTCGGTGGCGGTGCTCGAGGGCGGCGTGCGCTTCACCGACGAAGGGTCGACCAACGGCTCGTTCTGCGCCGGCATGCGCTTCTCGATGGTGGAGGCGAGCGCCGGCTCCACGGTGCGCATCGGGCGCTCGGTGCTCAAGCTGCTGCCCCAGGCCGAGCGCGCCGGGGCGCTCAAACCGTCGAGCCGCCACAGCTTCGGCAAGCTCGTCGGCCAGTCGCTGCGCATGCGCGAGGTGTTCGCGCTCCTGGAGAAGGTGGCGGCGAGCGACTCCGACGTGCTGGTGCAAGGCGAGACGGGCACCGGCAAGGACCTCTGCGCCCAGGCGCTGCACGCGCAGGGCCGCCGCGCCAAGGGACCGCTGGTGGTCTTCGACCTCGCGGCCGTCGCCCCCACGCTCATCGAGAGCGAGCTCTTCGGCCACGTGAAGGGCGCCTTCACCGGTGCCCAGGGCGACCGCGACGGCGCCTTCGTGCGCGCCCACGGCGGCACCCTGTTCCTCGACGAGGTGGGCGAGCTGCCCCCCGAGCTGCAGCCGCGGCTGTTGCGCGCGCTCGAGCAGCGGCAGGTGAAGCCGCTCGGCGGCAACGAGTACCGCAAGGTCGACGTGCGGGTCATCGCCGCGACCCACCGCAGCCTGGAAGCGCACTCCACGTTCCGCCGCGACCTCTTTCACCGGCTGGCGGTGGTGCAGGTCGAGCTGCCGCCGCTGCGCGAGCGGCCCGACGACATTCCGCTGCTCATCGACAACGTGCTGGAGCAGCTCGGGCGGCCCGCGAGCGCGCTCACCCCGGAGACCCGCGCCATCCTCTGCGACTACGGGTGGCCGGGGAACGTGCGCGAGCTGCGCAACGTGGTGGAGCGGGTGGTGACGCTGGGCGCCGACGCCGCGCTCGACGCCACCAAGGGCGCGCAGCCGGGCCGCGCGTCACTGCCCGCCGGCCGCGACCTGCCCTTCAAGGAAGCCAAGGAGCGCATCGTGGAGTCCTTCGAGCGCGACTACCTCGAGCAGCTCCTGCGCAAGTGCGACTGGAACCTGTCCAAGGCGTCCCGCGAGGCGGGCATCGCGCGCTTCTACCTGCGCCAGCTGGTGAAGAAGCACGGCCTCGAGAAGCCCGAGTAGCCCTGGCAACTGCGGTTGTGATGGACGGGGTCGAGCGGCAACAAGAGCTGCCACCCTGGCCTCGTAACCCGAGGTGATTGCAGGCGTCTTCGCCTGGCACCGCGGTTGCTCACGAAAGTGGCATGCGCATGGTCGGGGTGGTGGTGACGGTGGCGGGGCTCCTGGGGTGCTCGGGAGAGATCTTCAGCGGCGGCCCGCATGGCGGCTCGGGCACCGGCGGCGGCAGCGGCACCACCGGGGGCAGCGGCGCCGGCGGGGGAACGGGGAACGCTGGCACCGGCGGTGGCGTCTCGAGCGGCAGCGGCGGGGGCGCGACGGCCGGGTGTGGCGGGGGCGCG
>JAIBBQ010000126.1 GCA_019694595.1 Myxococcaceae bacterium | reverse complement strand
GCCGCCAGCCGAGCCGCCGCCAGCCGAGCCGCCGCCAGCCGAGCCGCCGCCCGCGGAGCCACCACCCGACGCCCCTCCACCGCCTCCGCCACAGGCCGACAGCACGACGACTACCAGGCTTGCCGCGAGCAGACGCATCGGTGTCCTCCCATGGGCCGCCTCGGCAGCCGAAGCGCTCGTGCTTATCACCGGGGCCCCTCGGGGAGGACGGAAGGCCGCCCTCAAACGGCCCACAGCCCCCCTCCCGTGGAGTAAGTCCGGCGCACTCATGCGAACCCTCCTCGCCGCCTTCGCCTTCGCCGTCAGCCTCGCCGCCGCCGCGCAGGAAGCGCCCGACGCCGGAGTTCCCGAGGCGAGCGCCGCTGCTGCTCCCGCGCCCGCTGCCGACGCGGGCACCGCGGTTGCCGAGGCCGACCCCACGGCGCAGCCGCGCAGCCCGGTCATCACCCTGTCCGACCGCTCGGTGGTGAAGGAAGAGTTCCGCCCCACGGTGAAGCTGCTCTCGAGCGACCTCGTCGAGCTGCGGGTCGGCGGCTTCATGCAGGTCCACACCGCGATGTACGCCGGGCCCGATGCGCTCATCGCCAACGGCGATGCGGCCAACCAGGCGGGCTTCCGGCTGCGGCGCGCGCGCATCGGCCTGCTCGGCAAGCTCGGCGAGCGCATGGGCGTGTGGCTGGCGGTGAACCTGCTCCCCGACGACCCCGACGTGGGCGTGGTGTCCGACGCCAAGCTCACCTACGCGTTCGCCGAGTGGCTCAACGTCGCGGTGGGCACCAGCAAGGTGCCGTTCTCGCGCGCCTCGCTGGCGTCCTCGCGCCAGCTCCTGGGCATCGAGCGGCCGCTCTCGGCCCAGCAGCTCACCGCGTCCAAGCGGATCGGCGTCACCGCCGAAGGCCAGTTCTTCGGCGGCAAGCTCGCCTACCTCGCGTCGGTGATGAACGGCACCGAAGGCTTCATCGCCGGCAACCAGTTCGGCGGCGTGCTCCTCGGCGGCCGGCTGGAGTTCACCCCGCTGGGCAACCCCAAGCCGGGCACCATCGACACCAAGGGGCTGTCGGTGGGCGTGAGCGCGGTGCACGACCGCGCGCCCGGAGTGCAGCGCACCGCGTTCTCGGGCGACGTGGTGGTCGCCTACGCCGGCGCGAGCCTCACCGTCGAGGTGCTCTACGACAAGTCGCTCCCCACCGTGGTGCCGCCGGTCGAAGGCGGCACGCTGGCGCTCACCGAGCGCCTCGGCGGCTACGTGGAAGCCGGCTACGCCTTCTCGCTCTTCACCATGCCGTTCCAGCTCACCGCGCGCGGCGAGTACTACGACGACAACCTGCGGCTCTCCGACGCCGGCGACGTGATGTTCGTCAGCGGCGGCATCAACACCGACCTCTACAAGGACTACGCGCGCGCCCAGCTGCAGTTCATTCACCGCACCGAGCGCTCGGGCGTCGATCGGGCGAACGACCTGCTGGTGCTCTCGGTGCAGGGCTCGTTCTGATGCGCGCGGCGCTCCTCCTCGGCGTGCTGCTGGTCGGGGCCTGCTCGCCTCCGCCCCCGGCGGCCCGCGCCTTCCGCATCGAGAGCATCGACCAGGCCATCGGCGGCCCGGTGGCCACCGGCAAGCCCGGCGACTTCCTGCTCGAGAACGGCCTCATCCGCGCGGTGGTGGAGCAGGGCGGGGCTTCCCGCCTGCCGCTCGACATCGGCGGCTCGCTGGTGGACCTCGACGTGGTGCGCCCCGAGGCCCAGTACCGCGGCGGCCACGGCCTCGACCTGCTCGGGCAGCTGTCCCCGGTGGTGAACCTCGCCCAGGCCCGCGCGCTCGGGCCCAAGTCGGTGCGCATCACCTCGAGCAACGGCGTCGCCGAGGTCACCACCTCCGGCGAGGCGGTCGCCATCCAGCGCATCCTCGACGCGCTCAACCTGCTCATCCGCCGCGACTTCGCCGGCGACGTCGACCACGCCAAGTTCCGGCTCTACACCGAGTACCGCCTCGCGCCCGGCGAGCGGGTGGTGTCGATGCGCACCACCGTCGGCTTCGACGTGCCCTTCTGCGCCCCGCAGGACGGCGACGGCTGCAACGCGGAGTGCGACGACATCAACTACGACGCCGACTGCAGCTGCCCGGCCATTCCCGCGCGCTGCGGGACCTCGAAGGCGGTGGACGCCAGCGCCTTCCCCGACCGCCCCGAGCCGGTCGGCCTGTCCGACGTCTTGCTGGGCGACCTGCCGCGGCCCGTGGGCACCGGCCGCTGCCTCGTCGCCGCCGACTGCGACGCGGCCAAGAGCGAGGACTGCGTCGACATCACCACCGGCCTGGGCGGCACCTCCAAGGTGTGCCGCGGCCCGATGGCGCGCGACCCCGGCGCCTTCTTCGGCGACATGCTGCTCTTCGGCGGCCACCTCTCGCCCTTCCTTCCCGGCGTGGGCTTCGACACCGAGTCCGACATTCGCCGGCTCTTCGACTCCGGCGTCGACACGCTCTCGTACCCGCTCGCGCCCGAGGTGGTCTTCGCCATCGGCGACCGCGTCTCGTACGCCTACGGCCCCAGGTCGGGCACCGTGCTGGTGCCGGTGTTCGGCGGCCCGTTCTCGCTCGGCGCCACCGGGGCGGTGTCCTGCCCCCACGCCACCCCCGGCTGCCTCGCCGGCAAGGTGATGCGGTCCGAGCGCTTCGTCGCGGTGGGCCAGGGCGACGTGAGCTCCGCCTTCGAGCCGCTCGCCAAGGTGAAGGGCGTGAGCCTGGGCGAGGTGAAGGGCACCGTGCGCGCCTCGCACACGCCGAAGGCGGTCAGCGACGCCGAGATCTACGCCCTGAGCGACCCCCGGGCGCTCGCCTGCGACGCCGCATGCCTCAAGCGCTGTGGCGCGCTCGACGGCCTCACCGACGCGCAGCTCTCGGAGAAGAGCCTCGACGAACTCATCGCGCTCAACCGGTGCCGCACTCCGAGCACCATCTTCCTCGCTGGCGTGGCAGGCATCGTGTCGCAGACGCGCACCGACCTCGGCACCGACCCGGTGAAGGACGGCGACTTCCGCCTCGCGCTCCCCGAAGGGCGCTACGTGCTGGTGGCCCAGCGGCTCCTCAAGGCGCGCTCGTCGCTGGTGCCGGTCACCGTCACCGCCGGGAAGACCACCCGCACCGCGCTCGAGCTGCCCGAGCCCGGCAAGCTCCTGTGGGAAGCCACCGACGAGGCGGGCAAGGGCGTGCCGGCGAAGCTGTCCATCGGCCGCTGTCTCCCGGGCGACGCCTGCGGCCCCGGCCAGCCCTGCGGCGACGGCCAGCAGTGCGTCGCCGGGTCCTGCGCCTGTGCGCGCGGCAGCGGCTGGCCGCTCGAGCTCGGCGGGCCGCGCCTCGCCGACGGGCTGATGGCCTTCGACGAGTCGGTGTCCGGCAAGGGCGCGCTCGAGCTGGCGCCCGGCGAATACGACTTCGTGCTCTCCCACGGCCCCTTCGTGGGAGTGAACCGCCAGCACGTCACCGTGGCGAGCAACCAGTCGGTGCAGGTCCGCGGCGCGCTGCCCCGGCGCGTCTTCCACCCCGGGTGGACCGCCGCCGACTTCCACGTGCACGCCGAGCACAGCATCGACAGCGGCCTCGCGATGCAGAAGCGCGCCGAGAGCTTCATCGTCGAGGACATGGAGTTCCTGTCCTCGTCCGACCACGACGTGCTCTCCGACTACGAGCCGCTGCTCGAGAAGCTCGGCTGGCGCACCCGCCTCGGCACCCAGGTCGGCGCCGAGGTCACCACCCAGGAACTCGGCCACTTCATCGGCTGGCCGCTCAACTACCAGCGCTTCACCGCGGAAGCCGAGCCCAAGCCGGTGCTGTCCAACGGCGCGCCGGAGTGGCGCGAGAAGACCCCCGGGCAGATCTTCCAGGCCATGCGCGCCGCGGGGAAGCCGGGCGCCACCATGGTGGTGGAGGTGCCGCACCCGTACTCCTACTTCGACTACTACGGGCTCGACGCGGTGACGGTGGAGCCGGCGGACTCGATCCTCGCCGTGCTGGGCATCAACCCCCTCATCCAGGGCAAGAACTTCAGCGGCGACTTCGAGGCCATGGAGCTCTGCAACGGCAAGAACATGGACCAGGTGCGCCGGCCCACCGTCGACGAGGTCCGCTTCTATTCCCAGGGCATGGACGCGCTCCTCGCCGAGCGCGCCACCGGCACCATCGACGACGCCACCTACGCCGCGCAGGCCTACGAGCTCGCCACCGAGGCGGCGCGCCGCATTCTCCACCGCACCCCGGAAGAGCAGCGCGCGGCGCTCAGCGGCCTCGACAACGAGCTCGGCTGCAAGTGCGGCTCCGACGGCGACTGCTCGGGCGGCAACGTGTGCGACCAGGAAACCCTGAGCTGCGTGAAGACGCGCGGCACCGGCGCTCCGGCCCCCGGCGCCGGCCTCTGCAAGGCGCTGCGCGGCGTGGTCGACGACTGGTTCGCGATGCTGAACCACGGCGTGCGCCGCACCGGCGTCGGCGGCTCCGACACCCACGCGCTCTACGGCTTCGACGGCACCGGCACCCCGCGCACCATGATCCGCACGCCGGGCACCAGCGCGCCGTACGTGCACGAAGAGGAGATCGCCCAGGGCGTGCTCAAGGGCCAGGTGCAGGTCACCAACGGCCCCTTGATGTCGCTCACCGTCGCCGGCGGCGGCCTGGGCGACGTGGTGAAGCAGGCGGCCGGCCCGGTGAAGCTCGAGCTCAAGGTGGAGAAGGGCGACTGGTTCGACGTCGACCGCATCGAGGTCTACCGCAACGGCGAGCTCATCCACTGGGTGACCGGGTGCGCCTCGCGGCGGCCCGGCGACGCGCTCGACGGCCACGACCACGGCTGCCTGTCGCCGGGCAACCAGACTGTGGCCTTCGACGGCACCTTCACCGACGCGCCCACCCGCGACGCCTGGTACGTGGTCATCGCCATGGGCCTCGACGGGCGCTCGCTCGCCGGGCCGTACGGCTCCTCGGTGCTGCCGCGCCTGGGCACCTTCGAGATCGCCCAGAAGGTCTACGACATCGTGCCCACGCTGAGCACCCTGCGCACGCCGCGCTTCCCGTCGCTCTACCCGGCGTTCCCGCTCGCCATCACCAACCCGGTGTGGGTCGACCTGGGTGGCGACGGGTGGACCCCGCCGCAGCCTCCGCCGTCGTGGTGCGTGCCGGGGAAGGACTTCGGCTGCGCCGCGAAGTGAGCGCGTTTCAGTCCCGCAGGATCAGCCGGCAGGTGGTGGTGGCGTCGCTGTACGTGCAGCCGCGGCAGTTGAGGAACCCGAGGCCGAAGCCGTTGTCCGCCCGACCGTTGTTGGTGTCGGTGGTCGTCTCGGCATCGGTCAGGTAGCAGTCCCACACCGGCATCTCCTGCAGCGCGGAGTCGCCGTCGTAGCCGACCGTCTCCGTGCCCGCCCCGAAGGGCATCTCGGTGCGCCAGGCGTTGCTCACCTGCGAGTAGAAGAGGTGGCCCGAGCGCGTGGCCACGTTCTTGGTGATGTCCCAGTTGAGCATGGCGATGGTGAAGTCGCAGCCGTCCTCGTCCATGCACAGCTCTGAGAGCATCGAGTTGTCGATGGGCTGGACCGTGCCGACCTTGGCCGGGGTCACGTCGAGCACGTAGCGCCGCAGCGAGATGTCGTAGGCCGTGGAAGCGGCGCCGTCGATCGACCTGCGCCCCTGCACCACGAGGTTGCCGTTCACCCGGGTGTTGCCGCCGATGACGACGCTCGAGAAGTCGCCCTGGCCGTTGATGCTCAGCTGGTTGCCGAAGTCGTGGGAGATGGCCCGGCCGCCCGCGCCGCTGCCCGGAGTCGCGAAGTTGACGCTCGGCCCGGTGAAGGTCGTGCTGCCGGAGGCCACCAGCGGTCCGGTGATGGTGACGTTGGTGTTGCCCACCGCGCCCACTTTCGACGTCACGAAGTTCACCAGCGCGGCGAAGTTGCCGTTGATGTCCGAGGCCACCGCGGGGTTGTTGGCGCAGAAGGTCACCAGCGGCGCCGGCAAGGTCTGAGTGCAGGTCGCGGCGTAGGCGATGCTGCACCACGCGGCCACCCCGGCCAGCCCGAGCGTCGCCCCCACCGCGGCCAGCCGGCGCCGCCGCGTGCGCTGTGCCGGAGCGCCCGCCTTGAGCCCCGCCACGTACGCGTCGCGCCAGCCTTCGAGCTCGGCGACGCTCACCCCGGCCTTCGCGGCCACGGCCTCGGCAGGAGTGCGGCCTTCGAGCAGCTCGAGGACGGCGGCGATGCGGGCGTCGGTGTGCATGGGTCTCCCTGCCGCCGGGCGGTCGGCCTCGGCGGGAGCCCAAGACTCTAGCCAGAACTTCCCGGCGCCGTCAGCGCAACGAGTACTGCTTGAGCCGCTCGTAGGTGGCGAGCACCTTCGCCGCGTAGCCGTTGCGGGCGTCGCGCCCCTTCACCAGCGCGTTGTCCACCGGGCCGGGCCCGCGGTTGTAGGCGGTGAGCACCATCTCCGGGTCGCGGTACATCTCGAAGTAGAAGCCCAAGATCTGCAGCCCGGTGGAGATGTTCACCTCGGGGTTGGTGAGGTCGCCCTGGATGCTCAGGACCCGCTTCCAGTGCGGCATCACCTGCATCAGCCCCACCGCGCCCACGCTGGAGATGGCCTGTGGGTTGAAGTCCGACTCCACCGCCATGATCGCCAGCACCAGGTTGGGGTCGCGGCCGTACTGCGCCGCCGCGCGGTGCACGATGCCGGCGATGGTGCGCGCCAGCGCGAGGTCGATCTCCGGCTTGAGCAACAGCACCCGCAGGAACAGCACGTCTTCGCCGGTGTGGCTGGCCATCGACTGCCGCAGGCTCACCACTTCGTCGGACAGCCCCTTGGTCTGCGCCTGCAGCGCCTCGAGCCGCTCCTGCACCCCTTGCGCGCTGCCTTGCTGCGCGGCGAGCACGTCGCGCTGGGCGTCGAGGCGGCGCGAGACCAGCACCGCCGACAGCACCACCAGCGCCACCACCACCACCTCGCTGAACAGGAGACTCGCGAACCAGCGCGGGCGCGCCGGCATCGCCGGGGCCGAGGGCGCCGAGGGCGCGGGCCAGGGCGCCAGCTTGGGCGGCGCGGTGTCGGCAAGGGCTTCGGTTGATGACTCCATGAGACCTCCGTCGTGCTTGAGACTGCTTCCAGCGTTGAGCGTGTCTTCCCCCTCGAAAGTCGAGCGCGCGGCATGAACCGCGATGAGCGCGCGAAGATCAACGAAGAGATTCGGGCCAACCGGATTCCGTCGGATCCGCCGCCGTTTGCCGGTCCGCGAGGTGCCGAGCGCTCCGACATCTTCCGACCTTGTCGCCCTGGGAACTCGGGTGGGCAGTCAGCGGCGACCCGTGGCCGAACGGGCGCGCTTCGCGGGGCGAGCGCGCGTAGGATTCGCCCCATGAGAACGCAGCTCATTCACGCCACCGGGAAAGCCAGCGCCGCCGACTCCAAGACGGTGCGCATCGTCGACTTCCAGGTGCCGCCGGGGGTCGAGGCGCTGACCCTGACCTTCGACTACTCGCCGCGGAAGTCGCTCGACACCAAGAGGAACGCCGCGCTGGTCGAGGCCGCGCTCACCCGTCACAACGTGCGGCGGCAGGCCGAGCTCGACGCCGCCGCGCTCGAAGACCAGAAGAGCCGCATCGGCGCGCACAGCCTGGAGAAGGCGCTCAACAACCTGATGAACGTGGTGCTCATCGACCCGCGCGGCCAGTGGCGCGGCCGGTGGGATCGCAACCCGTCGTCGGACGCGGGCGAGCTGGTGCTCTCGGCGGGCGTGTCGTCGCGCGGCTTCCTCCCCGGCGCCATCGAGGCCGGCAAGTGGCAGGCCGCCATCGAGTGCCACGGCGTGTTCGGCGAGCCGGTGAGCTACGCGCTCGAGGTCATCGCCCGGCCGGCGCCCACGCCCCAGGAAGTGAAGGCGCTCACGCCGCCGGTGGCGCAGGCGGGCCCCGCGCGGCGCACCGGCCCCGGCTGGTACTTCGGCGAGGTGCATTCCCACACGGTGCACAGCGACGGGGCGCACGAGCTCATCGAGCTCGCCCGACGCTGCGCCGCCAAGGGCGTCGACTTCCTCTGCCTCACCGACCACAACACCACCAGCGGCCTGCTCGAGAACACGCCGCTGCCGCTGACGCTCCTCGCCGGCTGCGAGCTCACCACCTTCCACGGGCACCACCCCATCTACGGGCTCAGCGAGATCGTTCCCTGGCACAAGGACGGGCGCGTGCTCCCGCTCGAGGAACTCGCGCCGCTGGTGCGCGGCAAGGGCGGCCTGGTGTCGGTGGCCCACCCGTTCAAGATCGGCGACCCGGTGTGCACCGGCTGCCGCATGCGCGACGACCTGCCGCCCCAGTCCTTCGATTCCATGGAGGTCTGGTACCGCGACTGGGACGCCGCCGAGACCGACAACCTCACCGCCTACGCGCTGTGGAACAGCTACTGGGCCAAGGGCCACCGCATCGTCGGCCTCGCCGCGCGCGACTGGCACGGCCCGGGCCAGGAGACCGCCTTCCCCGGCACCGCGCCGCTCACCGGCGTGTGGGCCGAGGACAACACACCCGCCGCCATCCTCGCCGGGCTACGCTCGGGCAAGGTCATCATGTCGGGCGGGCCGATCCTCGACTTCCAGCTGCTGAACGGCGACGTGGTGGTGACGCTCGAGCGCTCACCCGAGCCGGTCGAGCTGCGCGTGTTCTGCAAGGGCGAGCGGGTCGCCACCGAGCTCGGCGTCGGCGAAGGCCGCCGCTTCTTTAAGGGCCTCGCCACCCAGAAGGGCTGGTACCGCGTGGAGGCCTGGAAGGACGGGCTCCCCCGCGTGCTGACCAATCACCTCGTGGTCGACTGACGCGCGGGAAGGCAGAGCGCCGCCGCGCCCAGCACCCCGACGTCGGCGCCCAGGGCCGCGGGCACGATCTCCACGCCGCGGGCCAGCACCGGCAGCGCTCGCGAAGGCGCCTGCGTGCGCACCGCGTCGAAGAGCAGGGCGCCCGCCGCGGTGAGCCCGCCGCCCAGCACCACCCGGCCGGGGTTGAACGCGGTGATGAAGTTGCCGATGCCCGCCGAGAGCGCCGCCATCGCGCCCGCCCACACCCGGCCGGCGAGCGCATCGCCTGCGCGCACCGCGTCCACCACCTGGGCCGCGGTGACCGGCGCCGCGAGGCTCGAGCGCTCGCCGTTGGCCAGCGCTTCCTCGAGCTGGGCGGCGATGGCGGTGCCCGAGCAGAGCGCCTCGAGGCAGCCGCGCAGGCCGCAGCCGCAGAGGCGGCCGTTCAGGTCCACCGTGGTGTGGCCGAGCTCGGTCGCGAAGCCGCGCTCGCCGGTGAGCAAGGCGCCGTCGACCACCACGCCGCTGCCCACGCCGGTGGAGAGCGTCAGGTACACCAGCGTGCCCACGCCGCGCCCGGCGCCGAAGCGGGCCTCGGCGAGCGCCGCGCAGTTGGCGTCGTTCTCCACCGTCACCGCGAGTCCGAGCCGCGCGGCCAGGCGCTCGCGCAGCGCGAAGCCCCACCAGGTCTTCAGGTTCGGCGGCTCGAGCACCACGCCGGTGCGGGTCTCCAGCGGCCCCGGCGCGCCCACCCCGCAGGCCGTCGCCTTGGTGCCCGCGCGGGCCTCGAGCTCGGCGACGAGGCCCCCGAGCCGCTCGAGCGCGGCCTGGGGGCCCAGCTCCACCGCGGTGGGGATCTGCTCGCGCGCCAGCACCTCGCCCTGGGCGGTGACCAGCCCGGCGGCGATCTTGGTGCCCCCGATGTCGATGCCCAGCACGGCCACGGTCGGGCCACTGTAGCCCGGGGCCGCCGGGCGCCGAACACGCAGGCGGCCGCCGCGGGCCGCTCTGCTAGGGTGCGCCGCCCATGTCCTGGATCGACTGGCTGGTGGTGGCGGCGTTCCTGGTGGGCATCTCCATCGTCGGGGTGCTGTTCTCCAAGCGCGCGTCCAAGAACCTCTCCGAGTACTTCGTCGGCGGCCGCTCGGTGCCCTGGTACCTCGCCGGCACCTCGATGCTGGCGACCAGCTTCGCGTCCGACACCCCGCTGCACGTGACGCGGGCGCTGCGCGAAGGCGGTCTGCCGCGCGCCTGGTTCTACTGGGAAGGCATCATCGGCGGGGTGCTGGTGGCGCTGGTCTTCTCGCGCCTGTGGCGCCGGGCGCGGGTGCTCACCGACAACGAGCTCATCGAGATTCGCTACACCGGCAAGCCCGCGGCGGTGCTCCGCGGCGGCCTGGCGATCTTCAAGTGCTTCTTCCTCGAGATCCTCACCATGGCGTGGATCACGCTGGGCATGACGAAGATCGTCACCACCATCCTCGGGTTGCCGCCCACCTTCGGGCTGCTCGGGCTCGACGTGCCCACCAACGCGGTGGTGGTGGCAGGCCTCATCCTCGCCGCGCTCGCCTTCTCGGTGACCTCCGGGTTCTGGGGCGTGGTGGTCACCGACACGGTGGAGTTCGTGGTGGCGATGACCGGCGCGGTGGTGCTGGCGATCATCGCCATGATCAAGGTCGGCGGCCCCACCGGCCTGCGCGAAGGGCTCACCCGCCTGTCGCCGATGAAGGAGCACGCGCTCGACTTCACCCCCGACTTCTCGGCCACCGACACGCTGGGGCTCCTGTCGTTCGGCATCTACCTCGGCGTGCAGTGGTGGGCCCGGCACGAGTCCGACGGGTCCGGCCAGCGCGCGCAGCGCTTCTCGGCCTGCAAGTCGGAAGGCGAAGCCATCGCCGCGGGCATCTGGAACCTGTCGGTGCAGTGGCTCATCCGCTCGTGGCCCTGGTACCTCACCGCGCTGGCGTCCACCGTGCTGTACCCGACCATCGTCGACCACGAGACCGTCTACCCGCTCATGGTGCACGACCTTTTGCCGGTGGGGCTCAAGGGGCTCATGGTGGCGTCGTTCTTCGCCGCCTTCATGGGCACCATGGAGTCGCACTACAACATGACCGCGTCGTACGCCCTGAACGACGTCTACAAGCGCTTCGTCGCCAAGCAGAAGGACCAGAAGCACTACGTGCGCGTCTCGCGGCTGCTCACCGCCTTCATCGCCACCCTGGCGGGCGTGGTGGCGCTGCTCCTGCCGTCGGTGATGGGCGCCTTCCGCTTCAAGATCGAGCTCGTCGCCGGCATCGGCCTCATCCTCGTGCTGCGCTGGCTCTGGTGGCGGGTGACCGCGATCACCGAGCTCACCGCGCTCGGGACCTCGGTGGTGACCGCGCTCATGCTCAACCTGGTGCTGGTCGCTCCGGCCGGACAGGAAGCGAACTACTCCGCGCTGCGCACGCTCATCGTGGTGTCGACCTCCGCGGTGCTCGCGGTGCTGGTGACGCTGGTCACCCGGCCCGAGCCCAAGGAACACCTGCTCGCCTTCTACCGGCGGGTGCGCCCGCCCAAGGCGCTGTGGGGCCCCATCGCGGCCGAGGCGGGCGACGTGGGGCCGACCGGCCTCGGGTGGAACACCGTGGCCCAGGCGGTGCTGGCCTTCATCTTCGTCTGCGGCGGCATGCTGTGCCTGGGCAAGCTCTTGCTCGGCGAGACCGTCCAGGGCGTCGTGCTGCTCGTCATCTCCGCCACCAGCGGCGTCATCGGGCTGCGCTGGCTCTTCAAGGAGTCCAAGGCGGCGTCGCAGGCCTCCGCCGAGCAGGAAGCACGGGCCCACGAAGCGGGCGCGAGCTGAGGTAAGGGGCGGCGCCAGTGATGCTGCGCCGGTTCCTCTCAGCCCTGGGCTTCGTCTGGCTCCCGTGGGTGGCGCTCGCGCTGTTCGGCGCGTGGATGGCGGGGGCCGGCGAGCCGTTCAAGGCCTGGCCGTCGTACATGGACTACCACGAGCTCCAGGCCGAGGGCTTCCTCCAGGGCCACCTCCACCTCTCGTGGGAACCGGCGCCCGAGCTGCTCAAGCAGGAGAACCCCCGAGACCCCGCCCACCGCGCGCTCTGGCTGTGGGACGCCAGCCTCCACGACGGCCACTACTACCTGTACTGGGGCCCGGTGCCCGCGCTGCTGATGGCGGCGGTGAAGTGGGCCTTCCACATTCCCTGGCTGGGCGACCCGTTCGCCGTCTACGTCTTCTGGCTGCTCGCCCTGGCCGCGTCCGGTGCGCTGCTGTGGCGGCTGCGCGCCGAGCACTTCCCGCAGGTGCCGCGCGGCTGGGTGACGGTGCTGCTCCTGGCCGTCGGCTTCATCGGCCCGGTGCTGCACCTGGTGACCACCGCGGCGGTGTACCAGGCGGCGATCATCGGCGCGCAGGCGTTCCTGGTGCTCGGGGTGGCGCTGGCGGCGCGGCAGGCCGGCAACGCCGCGCCTCCCGCCGGAGGGACGTGGCGGCTGTGGGCCGCGGGGCTCGCCTTCGGGCTCGCGCTCGCGTGTCGCATCACCGTGGCGCCCGCCATCGCCGTCATCGGGCTGCTCACCGCGTGGGCGGTGGGGCGGGGTGACGTTCGCGCCGCGGCCAGGGCGCTGGTCGCCGTCGCGGCGCCGGTGGCGGCGTGCCTGGTGGCGATGCTGGCCTACAACCAGGCGCGCTTCGGCAAGCCGCTCGAGTTCGGCATCACGCTGCAGATGTCGACCATCAAGTTCCAGCCGTCGTTCGCGTACCTGCCGGCGAACCTGCACGGGTACGCGCTGCGCAACCTGGCGGTCGACTGGTGCACCTTCCCGTACCTGCTGCAGCGGTGGGACCCGCCCGACTCGCTCCCGTCGTGGATTCACCCGCCTGCCGACTACCTGGTGGGCGAGCCGCTCGTCGGCTTCCTGCGCTCCATTCCGCTGAGCTGGCTCGCGGTCCCGGCGATGCTGTTCGTCGCCCGCAGCGCGCGCCGGCAGGACCCGCCGGACAAGCGCCGCGCTCTCTGGTGGTGGCTCGGCGTGGGGGCGGCGCTCGCCACCGCGACCTTCGCGGTGCCGCTGATGATGTTCTCCGCCACCATGCGCTACCTCGGCGACGTCGCCTACGGCCTGTGCCTGATGGGCGCGCTGGGGGCCTTCGCGCTCCTCGCTTCGGGCCGCAAGCGGCAGGGCGGCGCGGTGGTGGCGCTCGTGGTGCTGGCCCAGCTCGTGGTGGGCTTCGCCATCGGCTTCCAGGGGTACAACAACCACTTCAAGCTGAAGCGGCCCGAGCTGTACGCGAAGCTCAACCGGCCGCTCCCGTGGTGCGCGACGCCGCCTCCGGCGAAGTGACGCCGTCCGGCCCATCGTTCGCAGGCGCCGAACAAAGGCGTTCAGGTCATTCTGATTCTCTTCTTGCGTCGCCGGTGGTGAACGCCACCCTCGCAAGGGGAGCAGTGAAAGACCATGGAGCGTTCGATGACTGGCGTGCGTGCAGTGCTGATGGCGGCGGTGGTGGTGGTGGCGGCATGCGGCGAGACGACGCCGGTGGAGCCGACGGTGGCGGAGCAGGGGGGCCCCGCGGGGCAGACCGGCGCCGAGCTCGGCCGGGCGAAGGAATGCGTGCTCGGCACCTTCGACGTGCACCTCGGCATGAGCGAGGACCTGCGCGACGCGGTCGGGACTTCGTTCATCAAGGACCCGGGCCAGGGGTACTTCAAGCACGTGGCCATCGCCGGGGTGATGGACGCGGTGCTGACGCCGTCGTCGGTGGGCTCGCCCAACGAATACTTCTATTCCATCGCCACCTGGGACGTGGTGCCCGACGAGCGCCCCGGCAAGAGCGGCATGGTGCTGCAGCTGAGCGCGGGCCCCGCCGACGAGGCGGTGCTGGTGACCGCGAAGAAGCGGTACCAGGCGGCGAAGGCGCTCTTCGACGCCATGACCCGCGCCAAGGAGACCGTCGAGAAGCACGTCGCCACCGGTGCGTACGACATGAGCTGGAACCGCACCACGCGAACCTCGGCGCACGGCCGGGTCAGCTGCTCGGCGATCACCCACCCGGGCCAGCGCGACCAGCGCCCGGTGTACGACTGCACCATCGACGGCTTCGAGCGCACCATGCTGCAGATCTTCAGCACCGCCGACGGCACCTGCCCGGTGCAGTGACCGTCAGAAGCGCGGGAGCGTCGGGGGGGCCGGGCAGAAGTCGTCCGCCCCCAGCCGGCGCTGCTGCGCCTGCTCGGTGAGCTCCCGGACCTTCTCGGCGTTGCCCCTCGCGAGCAACTCGAACCCCAGGCGATTCGACCCTTCGCCTGCGGCGCCGGTGATGACCGGCCCCAGCGCCTGCATCTCCGCGCCGGTGAGCTCGCGCGTCTGGCCTCCGGTGGAGATGGTCGGCGCCTGGCCCTCCCGCCAGCGGATGGTGGCCAGGGTGCCGTCGGGCAGGGTGCCCTGGTTCACGTACACCCCGCGCGAGATGCGGGTGGTGCCGGGCTTGAAGCCCTCGACGTTCGAGCTCGTGAGGCTGCGGCTCAGGTGACGCACTTCGGAAACGGACTTGATCATGGCTGGTGCTCCCCTTTCGAGCCCACCAGAGAGCAAGCGCCGTTCCGCGCGCGGGAGGCCGGGCTGACGCGGGGTTGAGCCGCTCGCCTGGCAAGGCCAGCTGCCAGCCCGCTGGAGCGCGAGCACGCCTCCAGCCCGCTCCCGGTCAGCCTTCGACGAGGTCCAGCACCAGCCCGGTCCACGAGAAGTCTTCCGCGCCGTGGCCTTCTCCGGTGAGCGGGTTGTAGTACTCGCGGAAGCCGGACTTCTGCACCAGCTCCACCGAGGCGTCGGTGATGCGCTGCGCGAGGTCCGCCCGGCCGTGGGCCTTGAGCCCGCGCGCCAGGTACCAGTTGGAGTTCATCCAGCTCGGGCCGCGCCACACCAGCTTGGTGCCGCTGATGCCGGGCTCGAAGCGCGGGTGGTCCATGGCCACCGTGGGCACCGGGTAGCGCGCCGCGTACTTCTTCGGGTCCTCCAGCCGGGCGATGAGCCGGGCCGCCTTGTCCTTGGGCAGCTGGGGAAACACCAGCGGCATCAGCGCGGTGAAGGTGTCGTGGCGCAGGTGCTTCTCGGCGGTGTGTCCGGCGAGGTCGTAGAAGAGCCCGTCGCCCTCGTGCCAGCACTTCTTCAGCAGCGCCTGGAAGGTGCGGTCGGCCATCGCCTGGTACTTCTTCTGGTTCGCCGCGTCGCCGGCCTTGCCGTGCAGCGCGGCGAGCAGCTGCAGGTTGAGGCCGTAGATGGAGTTCACCATCACGTCCTCGACGATGAAGTGGTCGCTCGCGAACATCTTCGCGTGGTCGCGGCCGTAGGCGTCGTACGGCTTGGCCACCCGGTCCCACGCCTTCTGGAACTCTTCCAGCGTCACCGCCTTCACCTGGAAGAGCTCGTCCCACTTCACGCTGTGGTCGAGCCCCGTCTCGTCGGCCTGCACCACCGCGATGAGCCCGTCCTGATCGGGGTCGCGCATGCGGTCGAGCCAGTCGTACGCCGCGCTCACGCGCGGGAGCATCTGCTTCAGGTACGCGTCGCCGCCGCCGCGCCGGTCGATGGCGTCGAGCGCCTCGGCGAACACCGGCGGCTGGATGCAGTCCGACAGGTACGGCGTGCGGAACGCGATGCCGTACGTCTTGATGATCTCCTCGAACTTCTCGCGCTGCCAGAAGGTGACGTGGCCCAGGAAGCCGTCGCTCTGCTGGTTGGCGAGCAGGCTCTCGAGCTCGCTGCGCGCGCGGCCGATGTCCAGGTGGCTCAGCACCACCGCGTGGAAGCAGGAGTCCCACAGCCACTGGAACGGGTAGGTCCCGGTCGACGGGCAGACGAAGTCGTAGTCGCGCTTGGCCCAGGCCGCGTGGCCCTGCTGGCGGTTGCGCAGATACATGCCGGTGACTTCCCGGCGGACCCAGTCGCGCTGCTGTGGAGTGACCATGCCCCCGCAACTACTGCGGGTTGGGCGAGAACGTCGAGATCTGGTTCTCGTTGGCGTCGTCGTTCTGGGAGAACGACAGCCCGGGCGCGTCGGCCTTGATGGCGATCAGGTTCTGGCCGAGCTTGGCCGCCCCTTCGGCGCCGATGCGGTTGTCGGCGCGGTCGTCGATGAAGGCCGCCACCACCTTCTCTTCGCCGTTGGGGCCTTGCTCGCCCTCGATGGTCTCGATCCACCCCGCCTTGCCGGCGGAGTCCTGGTCGAGCCGCACCGGTTCCTCGTCCTGGTGCTGCTGGTTGTAGGTCTGCACCAGCGCCTGCGCGCGCGCGGTGGCCGCGGCCGACGGCGACGGCGCGCCGAAGCGCACGTCGGGGTTCTCCAGGCCCGCCCCGCCCTGGGCCTTGGGCCGCGAGTAGACGTTGACGAAGTC
Organism: Myxococcaceae bacterium; assembly: GCA_019694595.1. Classification (GTDB taxonomy): domain Bacteria; phylum Myxococcota; class Myxococcia; order Myxococcales; family Myxococcaceae; genus JAIBBQ01. Next base: position 2,555 of record JAIBBQ010000126.1, on the reverse strand, counting down.
GGCCAGCGTGCCGGTGCCCGAGCCGGCGAAGACGATCTGCCCCTTGCCGCCCGTCTCCACCGCCCAGCGCTGCGCGAGCTCGGCGAGGCCCGCGGTGGCGTTCGCCTCGCGCGGGCTGTGGCTCATGAAGCCGATGTTGAGCCGGCTGCCTTCGCCGCCGAAGACCTGGGGGTACTTCGCCACCAGCTCGGGGTGCTGCGCGCGCCAGTGGTCGGAGGCCTGCTCGGTGTACCCGGGCAGGCTCTTGAGCGTGCCGTTGGCCAGCGCGGCGTCGACGTCGAGCAGCTCGGTGACGTTGTTGCGGCGCGCGAGGTCTTGAAGGCCGGCCTTGATGATCGGCCGGTCGTCCATCGCGGTGAGGCGGTGGTCGATGACGATGACCGGCACCTTGCCCTGGCTCACCAGCAGCTTGCCGAGCTTGAACACGCGCTCGAAGGTCGCCTTCTGGCGCTCCGCGGACACCGCGGGGTTGAGCCCCGCCGCGGTGACGCTGGGCGCGAACTGCTGGGTGTCCACCGGGCGGGCGGGCGCGGTGGGCGCGCGCTGCAGCCCCGCGGGAGTCGGCGCGGCGGGCGCCGGGGTGCGGCGAAGTGGCGGCGTCAGCAGATCCTTGATTCGGCCAGTCACGTGCACGGCTCCTCTCGCGTCGACCCGACGAGGGCCGCCGCTCTGCCCGAAGTCCTAGCCCAGGTGTGGCGAAAGTCCCAACTGGCCGCGAGCGCGCTGGCGCATCCGGCGGACATCGGCGAGAAGGCGCGCCCCATGGTGGCCAGCCTGGTGCCCTTCCTGCTCGCCGCCCTCGCCGTCGAAGGCGACGCCCGCTGCCCTTCGAAGGAACAGCTGCGCGCGGCCCTGGCCAAGCACGGCGCGCTCGCGCCCCGCGATCGGCACACCGTCTCGGTGCGCGAAGGCCGCTCGGACGTGGTGCTCACCCTCACCGACGAGGCCGGGCAGCGCCTCGGCACCCGCGCGCTCCCCGCGGGCAGCTCCTGCGAGGCCCTCGCCGAGGCGGCCGCCGTGGTGGTCAGCGCCTGGGAAGCAGAGCTCGACGCCAAGCCGTCGACGCTGGAGCTCGCGCCGCCGCCGCCGGCGCCGGTGCGCGAGCCGCTGCGGGTGGAGGTCGACCTCGGGGCGGGCGTGTCGGCGGCCCGCGTCGCGGCGCCCGGGTTCTCACTCGGCGTGCGCGTGTCCCGCGGGGAACGCGGCCTGCTCCTCGGGGCCACCGTGCTGGTGCCGTTCCCGCGCAGCGAGCCGCTGGGCGCCGGCACCATCGACTGGATGCGGCCGGTCGGCGCGCTGGGGGCGGGCTACCGCTGGCGGCTGGGGCCCGTCGGCCTCGACGGTCAGCTGGGCGTCGGGCTGGTGCTGATCATCGCTTCGGGCCACGGCTTCACCAGCGACCAGCAGCGGCTTGGCGTGCAGCCCGCGACGGTCGCCGTGGTGCGCGCCCGGTGGGCCGAAGGCGGCCTGCGGCCATTCGTCGGCCTGGCGACGGCATTCTTCCTGCTCCCTCAGGTGCTCGAAATCACGGGCGTCTCTCAAGCCCGCGGCCTCACTCGCGCCGAACTCTCGGCGGTCCTCGGAATTTCGTGGGGCGGGTGAAAGGTCGCGGCCAGCCCGGGACATGAGTGAAGGAGTGGAGTGTGAACCTGGCGGAGGGACAGCGGGCGGCGGGAGCAGCGAGCGCGGCGCCGGTCCTGGACTTCGACCAGGTCTGGCGGCTCCACGGTCGCGCGCTCGGGCGCTGGGCGGCGCGTCTGTCGGGGACGATGGTCGACGCCGCCGACGTCGTGCAGGACGTGCTGCTCGTGGTGCACCGGCGGTTGCCCGAGTTCCAGGGTGACGCCGAGCAGCTGCCGGGCTGGCTGTTTCGCATCACCGAGAACGTGGTGCGGCAGAAGCGGCGGCGCGAGAAGTTCCGCCGCTGGCTGGGTGGCTCGGCGGAAGAAGTGGCGGGCGAGGTACCGTCGGGCGCTCCCGACGCGGAAGGGACGCTCGAGGCTCGCCAGGGCCTCAGGCGCGCGCAGCAGGTGCTCGAGTCCCTGAGCGAGAAGCACCGCACGTTGATCATTCTGTTCGAGGTCGAACAACTGTCGGGCCAGGAGATCGCCGACTTGCTCTCGATGAAGGTCACCACCGTCTGGGTCAACCTGCACCGCGCGCGGCAGAAGTTCCTCGCCGCGCAGCGCGCGCTCGACGCGCAGGAGGCCGCCCGTGGCTGAGCTGCCGCTGAAGCGCTGGTCGCAGGGCGACGGTGGCGACGAGGCGCGCGCTGCGGTGCTGGTGCGTGCGCTGCGCGAAGCGCCCACGCTCTCTCCGGGGGCGCTCGCCGCGGCCCGCCAGCAGGCCGACGACGTGCGCGCCGCGCGCCCGCGCTGGTCGCCGTCGGCCCGGCGCTGGGCGGCCGTCGCCGTCGCCGTGCCGGTGCTCGCCGCGGCGGCGGCGGGCGCGGTGCGCGTGGTCGAGGCCCGGCGTGCCCGCGAGGCCCCCGAGCGGTCCGCGGTGCTCCCCGCGCGCGATGCCACGCCCCGGCCGCCCCCCGAGCTTCCGGTGGT
>JAIBBQ010000125.1 GCA_019694595.1 Myxococcaceae bacterium | reverse complement strand
GGCCAGAGCGGCGGCAGCGCCGGCATCGGTGGGGGCAGCGCCGGGGGAGGAGCCGCGGCCACGGGTGGCGGCGCAGGCAGTGGCGTCTCCAGCAGCGGCGGTGGCACCGCGGGGGGCGGCGCAGGTGGCGGGAGCCTGCCCGACAGCGGCGCGCCCGATGCCGGCAACGGCTGCGTGCCCGCGTGCGCGGCGAGCCAGTCGTGCCGGGCGGGCGTGTGCCTGAGCAGCTCCCTCACGCTCTTCGACGGCGGAACGCCGGCGCGGCGCACCGTGGGCCCGTGCGAAGGCGCCAGCGGCCTCACCACGCGCTCGTACCGCACCTACTGGCAAGACGACTTCCGGCAGAGCGCGGGGCTGCCCGACGACGCCTTCGCGGTGTCGTCGAACCTGCCGCAGATCAACAACGAGCAGCAGCACTACGAGCCGTCGCAGGTGTCGGTGGCCGCCGACGGGCTCCACCTGAAGGCGGTCCGCACGGCGCCCTTCGTCGCCGCCGACGGCAAGACGTACACGTACCGTTCCGGCGAGGTGTTCTCGGCGAACAAGTCGTCGCCGCTGCACCAGGGCTTCCAGGCCTACGGCCGCTGGGAAGTGTGCGCCAAGCTCCCCACCGCGCAGGGGGCGTGGCCCGCCATCTGGCTGCTCAAGAACTCGCCGGGCGGGGCGCCGGGGGCGAACCCCTGGCCGCCCGAGCTCGACGTGATGGAGCACGTGGGCAACCTGAGCGAGATCCAGACCAACGTCTTCTGGGGCGCGCAGCCCAACCAGCAGATGGCGGAGGCGCGGCACCCCAACGTGCCGGTGGGCGGCGTCGCGGGCTTCCACCTCTACGCGGTGGAGTTCGACGCCGCGAAGATCGACTACTTCGTCGACGGCGCGCTCATCCGCACCGAGGCCACCGCGGCGCGCATTCCCGCCGAGCCGATGTACCTCATCCTCAACCTGGCGGTGGGCGGCGTGCTGCCGAGCTACCGCCCGCCGTGCGATGCGCCGACGCCAGGCGCGAACATGAAGTGCGCCGACGGCGTGGGCGCCTACGCCACCGGCGTGGAGATGGTGGTGCGCTACGCCCGCGCGTACCAGTGACGCGCGCACCTCACCTCACTTCGCGTGCACCGCCTTGATGCTCGCGATGCGGCCGGGGCCGTGGCACACCACGCACTGCTCGGTGCGCCCCGCGGCGACCGCGCGCGACTCGTAGATGGTCGCACCGTTGGTCTCCATGTGCATGCGCGAGAGCACGTCGTCGTGGCAGCCGAAGCAGTTGTTGGCGATCGGCGAGATGACGAGCGTGGTGGGCGCCGCCTCGGTCACCTGCTGGGTGCCCAGCGCGTAGCCGTAGCCCACGCCGTAGTTCGTGCCGCCGTCGGCGACCACGTACGGCGAGACGCTGATGGCCAGCGCGGGCACGCCGCCGTCGGCGGTGCGGGTGACCGCGTCGTAGGTGCCGGTGGCCACGGTCTGCACCCGGCGCCGGGCGAGGTTGGCGTCGGTGTACCAGGGGCCGCTCAGGTCGTAGCTCCCGGCGGTGTGGCAGGTCTCGCAGGCGTTGAGCCGGCCCGGGTAGTCGACGCCCCAGAAGCCGGTGGGCCACGGGTGGTCCTCGGTGGCGGCGACCGCGTGCCAGTTGAAGGGCACGGTGCGCTTCTTCGCCGCGTGGATGGCGTGGATGAAGCTGCCCGAGCCCGCGGTCCACCCGCTGCTCGTCTTGTTGGGCGTGTGGCAGAAGGCGCAGGTCGCGGGATCGTTGCGCTGCCCCGCGTGGTAGTTCGGCGACGCGCCGAGCTGCCCGTGGCAGCCTTCGCACTTCTCGCGGGTGACGATCTGCCCGGCGGCGACGGTCGACGCGGTGGCGCCGCGCCGGCCGGTGTAGCCGCTGGCCACCTTCCACACGTTGTTCGCAGGCAGCGAGAGCCCGCCGGTCTTCTTCACCGGGTCGTACGGGAAGCTGGGGAGGCTCACCTGCGTCAGCGGCAGGGTGGCGGTGATGGCGTACGAGTAGCCGAGGCCGCAGGTGAGCTGGGTGGCGTCGGGCGAGATGCGCCCGCCGGTCAGCGTCGCCGAGTAGTAGCCCTGGCCGTCGGGGCCGGTGAGCACGCCGGCGCCGCTCCCGCTCGCGGTCCCCGCCCAGAGGTTGCGCAGGTACGCGCTCACGGTGACGTTGAAGTCGGCGGGCGCGCGTTCCCCGTCCTGCGGCATCGAGAAGGCGCAGTAGACGCTGGGAGACCCGACGAAGCCGTCGATGAGCTCGTTGCCGCCGTCAGGGGTGTTGAAGACCACGCCCGCGTCGTTCTCCAGGAAGCGGAACTTCACCACCGGGAAGACGCCGGTGGGCCCGCCGTCGGTCACCGTCACCGCGGCGAGGTCGTAGCGAATGGCGCGCCCGCCGTCGGGGGCGTTGCGCGGGTTCCCCACCCAGGACGCGTTGGTGTTGGCGCTGCCGCCGGTCACCAGGAAGGCGTTCGCCGGATCCGGCTTCACCAGCGGCACGTGCCGCGAGGCGATGAACGCGGGGTCGTGGCAGAGGTTGCACACGTTGTCGTTGAGCATCTTCAGGTCGAGCGGCCCGTGACCCTTGCCGGTCTCGAAGTTCACCGTGTCGTGGCAGGAGCCACACGCCCGGCGGCTCGGCTTGGTGAGCCAGTTGTCGGCCTGCGCCGCGTTGCTGTGGCACTTGGTGCAGTTGCGCAGGTCCTGCGGGAAGTTGAACTCGTTGATCTCGTTCCCGACGCCCGCGTAGTTGCCCTTGAGGCTCAGGTACTCGCCAGCGTGAATCTTGTGCACGAACACCGGCAGGTCGAGCACCGCCTCGCCGTGCAGCACCGCGATGTTGGTGCGGCCCGCCGGCGGCGTCATGTTGCCGTCGACGTCGATGGTGGGCTCGGCGATGACCGGGTTGCCGGCGATGTTGTTGCCCGCGTACTTGCGCTGGTCGTTGTGGCAGACGACGCAGTAGCGCACGTCGTAGCGCTGGCCGCCGTGGAAGGGGACCAGGCCGCCCACGTTGAGCGCGCCCGCGCGCCACTGGGTGTGGCAGGTGAGGCAGTTCGAGGCGTTCACCTTGTCGTGCTGGCCGTCGACGTTCTGACCGGTGGCCGGCACGTAGTCGTACGTCACGTCGACCGGGCGGAACGCGTTCGCCTTGTTGCCTTCGACGTCGCTCGCCGGGTCGGCGAAGCGCAGCGCGAAGCGGTGCACCGCCGTGGCGTCGTACGCCACCCCCGCCACCGCCATGCCGCCGTCGTACGGCGTGGGGTTCACCACGTCCTTGTTGAAGGTGTACGTGTAGGTGCCGTCGCCGTGGTCCACCAGCGAGGTGGCGGAGGCGCTCTCGGTGCCCGCGGTGCAGGTGGCGCAGTTCGCGATGTGCGAGACCCAGGTGTCGACCGCGAGGCCGTTGCCGCCGGTCATCGGCGTACCCGGCACCAGCTGCAGCAGCGACAGGCCCGCCAGGTACGCCGGCGGAATGCCGCGCATGCCCACGCCCTTGGCGTTCTTCACCGTGAAATGCGCCACCGGCCGCGCGGTGTTGGACACACCCTGCACGGTGACCACGAAGTCGTCCTGGCTGAGCTCGGCGGCGGTCAGCTTGGAGAAGTCGAGCGAGGAGTTGGCGTCGCTGCCGTTCTTCCCGTCTTGCAACACCACCTTGGTGCCGTCGGTGCAGGCGACCGTCTTGGTGCCGGCGTCGGCGTCGCTGGTGACGGAGCACGAGGTGCCCGCCATGCCGTTCATGCCGTTGCTGCCGTTCTTCCCGTCGGTGCCGTTGGTCCCGCTGGTGCCGTCCTTCCCGGGCGCGCCGCTGGTGACGCGGGTGGTGGACCCGTCGGGGCAGGTGATGGTGGCGCTGCCGTCGGTGTTGTCCTTGACGGTGCAGGGCTTGCCGTCTTGCCCGTTGGTGCCGGTGCACGAGAAGGCGACGAAGGAGAGCGTGGCGACGAGGAGTGAGCGCTTCATGGTTTGCCGGTGGTGAAGAGGTGGCAGCTGATGCACTGCTGTGGCGGGGTGGGGTGAGACTTGAGCGACGGTTGCGGGTGACAGCTCCGGCACGCCTTCGGCTCCAGCCCCGGCGCCGGGGCGTGCGGGGCATGGCAGGTCGAGCACTGGGCGTGCTTGGGAATCAGGTGCAAGCCCGGGAGTGGTGCATCGGGCGTGCCGTGGCAGTCGGTGCAGCGGGTGGTCACCTTCGCGGAGTGGCTCTGGTGGCACGACGCGCACTCGAGCTTCTGCACGTGTCCGCGCTGCGGCGGCTGCTTGGTCGGGTGACAGTCGAGGCACGGCTTGGGGCTCACCGGCGGCGCGTGCGGCAGCCCCGGGTGACAGTCGCCACAGCGCTGGTGCCCCGCGTTCGCCCTGGTCGAGGTGATCTGCGTCAGGTGACAGCGGTCGCATAGGTGTTCGCGCGGCGGACTACCGTCGTGCGGGGCAGCGTGACAACTGAGGCAAACGAGACCCCGCGCGTGCAGGTTTTGCGCGTTGAGCTCGGGCGTCTGGTGGCACGCGCCGCAGCCCACCGCGAGCGACGAGGACACCGGCGTGCCTCCGTCGGGCGAAGGCTTGGTGAGCCCCGCGACCTCGCCGTGAATCGGGTGGCACCCGAGACACGGCTGGCCGCGCGCATCCACCGGGTGCTTGGGGTGCAGCTTCTGGTGGCAGCTCTCGCAGCCCTTCGGCGCGGCGCGCGGCTCATGGGGCTGGTGACAGCTGACGCAGTCCTGGTGCTTGGCCGCCGCCAGCACCGGCTTCTCGACGTGGCAGCTGGTGCAGCGGGCGGCTCGCTCGGAGACGAAGGCGTGGGGCGCGTGACAGGTGCTGCAGCCGGTGTGGCCAGGGCTGAAGAGGGCGGCGGCCTTCACCTGCGCCTTCGCCGGCACCGGACCGCCCACGTGGCAGCCGGTGCAGCGCGCGAGCGCGTCGCTCGCCTTGGAGTGGTGCGGGTGGCAGGCCATGCAGGTGTCGGCCACCAGCGCCTTCTCGCCCTTCCCGTGGGAGACGTTGACGTCGTGGCAGCCCCCGCAGTCGGCGGGCTGGGTGAAGGGCGCGCCGTGCGGGCGGTGACAGGCCTCGCAGCGCTTCACGTGCACGCTGACGTGCGGCGGCAGGTGCCCCGGGTTCGCCTCGCCCGGCGCGGGCCCGAGCACGGCGCCGCCGTCGAGCTGCTCCACGTGGCAGCGGCGGCAGCCCCACGGGTCGATGTGGGCCGCCTCGCCCGACGCGCGGAAGACGTGGCAGCTGGTGCACCCCATGGCCACGCCGCCGTCGAAGGGGTGGTGGTGCTCCTTCTCCTGCTGGTGGCAGCTCTCGCAGCGCTTCACCGCCTGCGCGCTGAAGCCCGCGTCGGCGAGCGCGTGGCAATCGCGGCACGAGAGCTGGCGTTCCCCGGACAGCGCGAGGTGGGCGCGGTGGCCCGTGGAGAGGCGGGCGTCGAGGTAGGTGCCGGGCACCTTGAGCTGCCCGCCGTCGCGCGCGGGCGGCAGCAGCTCGGACACGTCGAGACACCCGGCCGCGCCGAGGAGCGCGAGCACGCTGAGGGCCCGACGGCTCACGAGCGCTTGGCCCGCTTCACGCCGGCGTCCGCGCCCACCGAGAGCGCGAAGAGCGCGCCCGCGGTGAGGCCGAGCCCCTGGGCCACCGACATCGAGCCCACCACCCACAGCGGCGTGCCCAGCACCACGCCGAGCGCCATCCACGTGAGGGCGATCAACCCCAGCACGCACGCCACGGTGACGGCCTTCTCGACCGGCCACCACGCGAGCAACCAATGAAGGCGGTGGTGCATGGCGGTCAGAGCTCCTCGGGCCGCTTGCTGAAGGGGTGCGCGACGCCGTGGCAGCCCGCCGACGCGCAGGACACGCGCTCGCTGGTGAGTTCCTCGGCGATGGCGCGGTGCTCCTCGACGCCCTGGAACGACGCCAGCGCGGCGGAGTGACACTGACGGCAGTTGGAGTTGGGGAACGGCTTGGCGATGCGGACCTCGGCGTGGAACCGCTCGAGGGACCAGTTCTTGTAGCCGCCCAGGTAGTAGTTGAAGACGTGCGACATGCCCGTCAGCTTGGTGAGCGGGTAGCCGAGCATCGAGTAGTCGGCGTGGCAGGTGTAACAGGCGGTGCCGCCGAACATCGGGTTGCGGCCGTGGCGCGAGGCGAGCGAGGCGCTCTTCGGGTCTTCCAGGTCCCCGAGGTGGGTGGTCATCACGTGGCAGGAGCCGCAGAAGTCGCGCTCGGTGGTGCGATGCATGCCGTGCGCCGTGCTCGCCACCGCGGTGACGAAGGGGAACACCGCCAGCCCGAGCAGCAGCTTGAGGCGGGTGCTCAAGGTCAGCGCGGGCCGCACCACGAGCTGGTGCAGCAAGAGCACCGCCGAGATGGCAGCGGTCACCAACGCCAGCGCGCCCATGGGAGTCATCGCGCGCCCGCATAGACGCACTCGGCGCGAATTCTCACGCGCAGATTTTGCGCGCGAAATCCACGGCGAGGGCGGTGGCGTTCGTCGCGGCCACGCTGTACCAGACGCGCCCGTCGACGATGCGCCACGCCTGGGCCCCGACACGCCTGCTGCAGCACCGACGCGCTCGCCTCGGCGCGCTCCTGAGCGGGGCCGTGCTGGCCACCGCGCTGCTGGCGCCGGGCGTGGTGCACGGCGAGGAGCCGCAGTGGATCGACGCGCGGGTGACGTCGACGATGCAGCTCTTCCGGCAGGCGCTCATCCCCGGCCTGCCGGGCGCGGTCACCCGCGTGGAGCCGGCGTACCCCTTCACGCTCTCGGCCTTCACCCGCTTCGGTGGGTTGAGTGCACCGCTCGTCGACGGCAGCCTCAGCGGAGAGCTGTCGGCGTGGGGCCGGGCCGGGCCGCTCGACGGCCTGCTGGGCGACGGCGACCTCAGCGCGGCCTGGGTGCAGTACGCGGGAGAGCGGCTCACGGTGCGGCTCGGCCGCCAGGTGACGCTGCCGGGCGCGAGCCGCTTCGTGCGCTTCGACGGGTTGACGCTGGGCGCGCGCGTCGAGCGCTTCGATTTGCAGGCGTACGCGGGCTGGGTCGCCCTGCCCCGCTGGTCGCAGCCGCGCGGCGCGGTGCTGGCGGGCTTCGCCGCCGACGCGCTCGTCTCTCCCGCGCTCCTGGAGACGCAGAACCGCGCCGGGCAGCTCACCTTCGGCGCGCGCGCGCAGGGCCGCTGGCCCACGGCTCTCCTCGGCGTCTCCTTCCACGAGCAGCGCGACCAGTCGGGCGTCGCCTACCGCGTGGTGGGCGTCGAAGGCTCGGGTCGCCTGGGCGAACGCGTCGAGGGCGCGGCGCGGCTGACGTTCGACCTGATGTCGCTGGCGGTGAGCGAGGCGCGGGTGTCCGCGGACGTGCGCACGCCGTGGGTGCCGGTCTCGCTCGACTACGTCTTCCAGAGCCCGTCGCTGCTCCTGCCGCGCACCTCGGTGCTGGCGGCCTTCGGCGCCCAGGCGTGGCACGAGCTCGGCGCGGAGACGACGCTGACCGCGCTGCAGTCGCTCAAGCTCACCGCGCGCGCCGCCGCGCAGCTGTACGAAGGCGAGCGGCCGGGCGGGCGCGGGGCCTTCAAGGTGGCGTGGGTGCCTGGCCTCGACCGCCGCACCCTGGTGGTGGCGGAGGCTGGCCGCGCCCTCGTTCCTCAGTCGGGCCTCACCTTCGTGCGGCTGGGCGCACGCACGCGGCTGGCGGAGACGCTCTGGCTGAGCGGTGACGGGGCGCTCTACGGCTACGACGCCCCCGTTCGCGGGCAGTCGCACTCGCTCACCGGCATCGCGAGCCTGGAGTGGAGCCCCTGGCCGCGGCTCCGCGCGCTGCTGTCGGGCACGGCGATGACCACCCCCTACTCCTCGTTCGAGCTGCAGGCGCTGGCGCGGCTCGAGGTGGAGCTCGGCACGGTGGCGGAAGGGCCCACGCCATGACGCGCCGGCTCCCGCTGTGGCTCTCTCTGGCGGTGGTGGCCGCGCTGGCCTGCCGCGGCAGCCGCCTCACGCACTTCGACCACCGCGCCCACCTCGCCGACCACCCGTGTGGCGGCGAAGGCCAGCCGGCGTGTCTCACCTGCGCGAGCTGCCACCACAGCGACTCGTCCGCGCAGCACGACGCCTTCGCCGCGCCTGGCGCGTCCTCGTGCAGCGCCTGCCACGCCGACGCGGAGGCGAAGCTGACGCATGCGCTGCGGCCCGCGCTCGCCGCGGTGCCCGCCGCCAAGCACATCGTCTTCTCGCACGCCCGGCACCTCGCGCTGGAGCCGCTCGGAGGTCAGTGCGTGAAGTGCCACGCCGGCGCGGTGGGCTTCCAGAGCGGGCCGCCGCTCTTCCCGCCGATGGAGACCTGCCTCGGCTGCCACGAGCACCGCGCGCAGTTCGACGCCGGCCAGTGCCTGGGCTGCCACGCGCTGGGCGACCTGCGCGCCCTGCGGCCGGTCAGCTTCCTGCCGCACGACACCGCGTGGATGCGCCGCCACGGCGACCGCGCGCGCGAGGACGGCGCCGCCTGCGCGCTGTGCCACGCGCAGACCCAGTGCGACGGCTGCCACGACGCCACCCGCCGGCTGGGGCCGGCGCAGCTCGCGCCGGAGAAGCTCGACCGCTCCTTCGTGCACCGCTTCGACTTCCGCACCCGCCACGCGCTCGAGTCGCGCGCCCAGCCGGGGAGCTGCTTCACCTGCCACGCCCGCACCGAGTGCGACGCCTGCCACGCCTCGAACGGCGTCAGCGGCGCGGTGCGGGGCGCGCAGAGCCCGCATCCTCCCGGGTGGGCGAGCGGGCTGGTGTCCAACACGCACGGACCGGCAGCGCGCCGCGACCTCGCGAGCTGCGCCGCGTGTCACGACCAGGGCGCCGCCAGCAACTGCGTGGGCTGTCACCGCGTCGGTGGCGTCGGCGGCACGCCGCACCCGCTCGGGTGGCGCAGCACCGCGCCGCTGGAGTCCAGCGCGTGCGCGCCCTGCCACGGAGGCACCCGATGAAGCGCCTCGCGCTGCTCGCCGCGCTGCTCGCCGGGTGCCTGGTGCCGCGCGAGCCCGCGGGCCACGACGACGGCACCTGCACCGCGTGCCACGGCGACGCGACCAGGCCGGGCGACGCGCTGGCCCGCGCCGCGCCGCCGAAGGACCTGCGCGGCAACTCGGAGGTCCGCTTCCCGGGAGTGGGCGCGCACCAGCGCCACCTCGAGGGCACCGGCCAGTTCCCCAAGGTGGCGTGCCAGACCTGCCACCCGGTGCCCGCGACGCCGACCGCCGAAGGCCACAACGACGGCCGCACCCAGGTGCTGGTGTCCGCGTACGATCCCATCACCCGCACCTGCGCGGGGAGCGCCTGCCACCCCGCGGCGTCGGGCGAGTGGACCAAGCCGCGCCCGCCGGAGCAGACCTGCGGCACCTGCCACGGCCTGCCGCCGCCCCCGCCCCACCCCCGCGCGGGCGACTGCGTGGCGTGCCACGGCGCCTTGAGCCCGGCCACCCACGTCGACGGCGTGGTCAATCGCCTGCAGCCGCGCTGCGACGCGTGCCACGGCAGCGACCCGAGCGGAGCGCCGCCGCGCAGCCTCGACGGCGGAACAGCGACCACCCAGCGCGGCGTCGGCGCCCACCAGGCCCACCTGTCGGGGGGCGCGGCGTCGAAGCCGGTGCCGTGCGAGACCTGTCACGAGGTGCCGGCGACGGTGGTGACGCCGCGGCACCCCAGCGGTGGCAGCGCGGAGGTGCGCGCCGACGCGGGCTTCGAGCGCGGGAGCGCCACCTGCACCAACGCCTGTCACCGGCTGACGCACCCCGCGTGGGTCGACCCCGGGCCGCTCGCCTGCTCCAGCTGCCACGGCGCGCCGCCGCCGCTGCCTCACCCGCAGATGCGCGACTGCTCGGTGTGTCACCCGGTGCAGCGGGCCCTCCACGTCGACGGCGTGCTGCAGGTCGCGGTGCCCACCCGCTGCGACGGGTGCCACGGCAGCGCGGCGAGTCCGGCGCCGCCGCGTGACCTCGACGGCGGCAGCTCCACGTCGAGCCCCGGCGTGGGCGCGCACCAGGCCCACCTGGTGGGCCGCGGCCTCGCCCGCCCGGTGCTCTGCACGGAGTGCCACCTGGTGCCCGCCGAGGTGCGCAGCACCGGCCACCTCGACGGCGTGGTGGACGTGCGCTTCTCCGGCGTGGCCGTCAACGGCGCGCTGGTGCCCCGCTACGCGGGCGGCACCTGTGGCAACACCGCGTGCCACGACCTCTCGGCCTACGTGGGCACGCCGCCGGGACCGAGCCCCCGGTGGACGGACGTCGACGGGGGCCAGGCCAGCTGCACCGCGTGTCACGGCCAGCCGCCGGCGGCGCCGCACGTGCAGCGCTCGGACTGCGGCACCTGTCATCGGCTGGAGCCGATGCTGCACGTCAACGGGCACCTCGACTTCGTGCCGTAGCCTCTGGCCACAGCGTCTCGCCGGGCGCCGCGGCACGGAAGCGGCGCGGCTCGAAGATGAAGGCCGGCAGCGGCGAGCCGTCGACGAAGAAGCCGGCCTTGTACGACTGGGTCTCGACGAACCACAGGCGATGGTGTCCGGGTCCGGGCAGCTCGAAGGCCGCCACGCGGTGAACCGAGAGCGGCTCCTTCACCCGCGCCGCGAGCCACGCGGGGGCGGACCGCTCGAGCGCAGCGACCGCCTTGCGCTCCGCGCTGGTGCCGAAGCCGCCGGCCGCGTTGGCGGTGAAGGCTCCATGGGCGTTGAGCCGGGTGTCGTCCAGCAGCCAGCCGTCTTCCATCTTCCGGGCGATGGGCGTCTCCCCGCGGGGCGCGGTGGTGAGGAAGGCCTTCACCGCGGCCAGGCTGGGCGGGCGCGGAGACGCGGCGCGGGACGGGGCAACCGGTCGAACGGCCATGGGTCGGCACTCCTCGGAGGCGGGTGTGGACAGCTCGCCTGGAAGGACACGCGAGCCGCCGCAGGTCGCAGTCCCGCCGCCTGGTCTGCGCAGGGTTGCGCGCGTCGCAGGCTCCCGGTAGGGCCGCGGCATGGACGAGCGGTCGCTCAAGCAGCTCCTGGGTCGGGTGAAATCGGGCCGCGTCGCGCTCGACGAAGCGGTGCGCACGCTGAAGGACCTGCCCTTCGCCGACCTTGGCTTCGCCACCCTGGACACCCACCGCACGCTGCGCCAGGGCTTCCCGGAAGTCGTCTTCGGCGGCACCAAGACCACCGCCCACTGCGTGAAGCTGGTGGAGGCGCTCGCCTCCCGCGGCCAGAGCGCGCTGGTGACGCGGGTGCAGCCCGAGAAGGGCGCGGCGCTGAAGAAGGCCTTCCCGCGCGGGACCTGGCACGAGGTGGCGCGGCTGTTCGAGCTGCCGTCGAAGCGGCGACCGCGCGGCGGCGGACACGTGGTGGCGGTGTGCGCGGGCACGTCCGACCTCCCGATTCTCGAGGAGGCGGCGGTCACCGCGGAGGCCTTCGGCGCCCGGGTGGACCGCGTGGTGGACGTGGGCGTGGCCGGCCTGCACCGGCTGCTCAAGCGCCGCGCGTTGCTCCAGCAGGCCGACTGCGTGGTGGCGGTGGCGGGCATGGAAGGCGCCCTCGCCTCGGTGGTGGGTGGGCTGGTCGCGGCGCCGGTCGTCGCGGTGCCGACCTCCATCGGCTACGGCGCGAACCTCGCCGGCCTCACCACGCTGCTGTCGATGATGACCGCCTGCACGCCGAACGTGTCGGTGGTGAACATCGACAACGGCTTCGGGGCAGGCTTCTACGCCGCGCTGGTGGCCCGCCGCCGCTGACGGCCCGGCGCGCCTCGTGCATCCTCGCGCGCACGATGCCGATGTTCCGCGCAACCAGGCGAGATCGCACCGAGCAGCCCTCGAATTCCTGGGGCGCCGTGCTGCCGCTGGCGGGACTTCTCGTGGCATGCGGGTGCAGCGGCCCGGCGCCGATGCTTCCGGACCCGCCGTTCATCAACCCCTGTGCCCTGGCGCCTGACACTCCCTTCGCGCCCGACGCGTCATTCACCACCACGCCCATCGCGGTGCTGGGCCGCCCGGTGGACGTCTCGCTGCGCCTGATGGGGTGCGGGCTGATCGACCCGGCCGAGTTCAAGGTCCAGGTGGCGGTCCACGACGAGCAGGAGCACCAGGTGCCCGCGGAGGTCGTCGCGCAGAGCGTGCACGGCAGCGAACTCACCGCCACGGTGCGCTTCACGCCCACTCGCCTCGAGCCGCACGACGTGCAGGTCCGCTTCGAGCCCGGCTTCGGGCACCTGCAGCGGCTGGTGCCGGTGGCGGAGGACCACGCCGACGCGGGACGCCGGTCGATTCCCCTGCCCGCCGGGTTGTGGTGCGACGGGGTCGACCTGCTCGCCAGCGGCGCCGCGGTGTGCCGGACGCCGGACGCGGGCCTGGTGGTGGTGCGCGACGGCGGAGAGGTGCAGCGCCTGGAGACGCCCGGGCTGCGCACCTGGGTGCGCGGCGACGAGCTCTGGCTCGGCGACACCTTCACCCTGTCGCTGCGGGTCGACCGGGGCGCCGGCCCGCTCGAGCTGCTCGGCAAGCAGACCCTGGGGAAGGGCATCGCGTGGGTGGTCCCGACGGGGCCCGGCGAGGCGCTGGTGGCCCGGTTCGACCCGCGCGTGAACGAGGCCGGGGGCGAGTTCGGACCGGGGCTGGTGAGCCCCGTCACCTTCGACGCGGGCACCGCCGCCCCACCGCCCTGGACGCTCGACTTCGCGCAGGTCGGCGCCGCGGCCACGCTGGTCGGCACCGAGCTGTGGACCGGCAACGGAGTGGGCACGTGCCGGGGCGCGCTCGACGCCGGCACGAGGACCTGCGTCACCGGCCGCCTCATCGGGCTCGACGACGAGGCCGCCTGGTGGGCGCCGTCGACCTCGATGACCCTCACCCGTGCGCTGCTCGGGGCCCCGGACGCCGGAGAGGCGAAGGTCACGCTCCCTGCGGGCTGGGCCCCGGTGACGGGGCCGACGCCGATGTCACCGCCGCCAGCTCCGCCCCGCGGAACGCCGTGGGCGAGCCGGCTCTTCTGGGCCGACGACACGTTCCTCTTCCGGCCCGACGGCTCGGCGCTGGTGCTCGAGTGGTACGGCCCGCGCCTGACGCCGCTGCAGGTTCACCAGCGCGAGACGCTGCTCCAGGACCAGCTCACCGGCGCGCTCTGGCTCGTCGAGCGGCGGTGAGCCTCACTTCTCGAGGCAGATGAGGTGCAGCTGCTGGTTGCACCCGTACGGTGAGGTGCTGTCGGTCCAGGTCGAGGTGTACGACGACACGCCGATGATGCCGTGCGTGCCCGTGTCGTCGGGGCTGCCTGCATCCTGCGAGGTCCACCCGCGGCAGTGCTTGCCGCTGCGGGTGCCGCCGTTCGAGGTGCCAGTCCAGGCGAAGCCGTAGTCCACCAGCTGGCCTTGCTCGTCGACCCTCAACTGGTCGAGCGGCACGGTGGTGAGGTTGGCGCTGTTGTTGAAGATCTTCCGCCCGTCGAGGTCGTACCAGGCGCCTGCATCCGCGAAGCGGCTCACCGCATCGGTGGTGCCATCGGACAGCCACGCCTGCCAGACGCCGCCCAGGTTTCCCGCGGCCGCCGAGGTGGTGCACTTCTGATCCGCACCTGCGAGACCGCCGAGGTTGCCGCCGTAGAGCTGCGCGGTGACGAAGAGGCGCTTGCCCATGCCGCCGCCCGAACCGCCTCCGCTGCTGCCGCCTCCGGTGCCGTTGCCCCCGCCGCTGGCGACGGCCCCACCGCCGCTCTGGCCCGAGCCTCCGCCGGACCCGCTGGTGCATGAGCAGGCACCGAAGGAGCCGTCGGCCTGGCAGACCTGCGCGCCCGCCTGCCCGTTGCTGCAGGTGCAGGACGAGCTCATGCCCGAGACGCAGGTCGACTTGCCGCCACAGGCGCTCGCGATGGCGACGAGGAGGCCGGCGGCGACGGTGAGCGAGAGCGCGGTGCGGTTCATGCCCCGGTTTTGGTCACACCCGGGCGAATCCGTCACGTGCCTTCGCTGCGTTCGGCCTCACTGCTCGATGCAGTACAGGTGCATGCCCAGGTAACAGTTCACCGTGGTGCTGCTCGTCCACGCGTTGGTGGTCTCGAAGGGCGAGCCGACCACCGAGGTGTTGCTCGAGGCGACCCAGTTGAGGCACGTGTTGTTGTTCGTCTTCACCCCGCCCACTCCGGTCCCGGTCCACACCCGCTCGGTGGAGGTGGTGAGGAGGTTGCCCTGCTCGGTCATGGTGACGGGCGCGAGCGGCACGGTGGCCAGGTTGGCGAGGTTGTTGAAGAGCTTGGTGCCCCCCTTCACGGTGTACCAGGGGCCGACGTTGGCCATTCTCGAGATGGCGTCCACCGACTCCGAGGAGATCCACGCCTTCCAGGTGCCGCCCAGGTTGGCCCCCGAGGCCGCGATGGTGCAACGGTTGTCGGCGCCGGCGATGCCGCCGAGGTCACCCGAGTAGACGGCCGCAGTGACGAACATGCGCTTGTTGGTCACCACGCCTCCGTCGGTGCCGCCGCCCGCGCCTCCGTCGGTGCGCTCGCACTGACCGCTCGACGCGCCGCACACCGCGTCGCTCGCGCAGAGGGTGCAGGCCTGGCCGCCCTTGCCGCACGCCGAGTTGCCCACCGCGGTGACGCAGGTGTTGCCGTTGCAGCAGCCGGAGCAGTTGGCCGGAGAGCACGCGACCACCGAGCCGCCTCCGCTGGCGCTCGACCCTCCGCCCGCGCTGCCCGCGCCGCCGCCGCTCCCGTCACAGACGCAGGCCCCGAAGAGCCCGTCGGAGGTGCAGGCCTGGGCCCCCTTCGCCCCCGACGTACAGGCGCACTCGCTGGTGGCGCCGGGCACACAGGTGCCATGGGCACCGCAGGACTGGATCGCCACGCCGAGCACCACCAGGGACACCACGAGCAGAAGAGCGCGCATGCCCGTCATTGGGGCCTGGTGGTGGCTTCCGTCACGGACACTGGCGGGAGGCTGCCTTGACGGCTTCGACGCACGTCCCGTACAAGCCCGCGGCTTTGCGCGCTCAGCCCCAGCTCCCCACGGATCCGCCGTCGTACGTCCCCCCGGCCCCGGAAGTCGTGCCGCCCGCTCCCCGCCCCGTGCTGGAGCAGGCGCCGGTGAGCGCCCCCGTGCCGCCCGCCCAGGTGGCCACCGCGCCGCTCAAGGTGATGCTGGAGATGCGGCCCGCGCTCGAAGGCTTCGCCGGCATTCCCCAGGAGACGCGCCTGCTGTTCCGCGGGCTGCGCATGCTCGACGGGGTCGGCGTGCAGGGGCTCCTGCAGCACGCGAACATCAAGCTGTCGCGAGGCACCCAGCCGGCGCGCGCGGGCAAGAAGGCGCTCAGCGCGGCGAACAAGTTCAACCAGTACTCCCGGGTCATCGTCTCGCTGGGAGAGCGGCCGCTCAAGAACGTTCTCTTGCGGCAGCTGGAGAAGCTCGACGACCGCTTCTCGACGCTCTCGCTGCTCACCACGACGATGCTGCGCTTCCCGCGGCTCAAGCTCACCGACTTCGAGGCCGAGCACTTCGGCGACTTCGTGTGGCGCTCGATGTTCGCCAAGACGCTGCCGTCGAGCGACTTCAGCAAGGTGACGCGCGGCAGCTTCAAGGTGTGCACCACCTCGTGGCGCACCATGCACAAGGCGGGCATCAGCTCGCTCAACCTCTCGCCGCGGGCGGTGTACCCGAAGCTCGACACCACCGGCGTCGACATCTTCATCGCGCAGACGCCGTACCCGGCGCGGCTGACGAAGGGCACGTCGATGGTGGTGCGCTACCACGACGCGATTCCCATCTTCATGCCGCACCTGATCCCCGACAAGGCGCTGCACCAGGCGACGCACATGCACGCGCTCACCGAGAACGTGCGCGCGGGCGCGTACTTCGCGTGCGTGTCGGAGGCGACGCGGCAGGAGCTGCTCAAGATCTACCCGCAAGCCGAGCCGCGGGCGGTCACCATTCACAACATGGTGTCGCCGCACTACGTGAACGAGCCGGCGAGCCCGGAGCGCGTGGCGCAGATCGTCCGCACCCGGCTCTACCAGCACCCGGGGCTGGTCCCGGAGTTCGTCAGCCTGCGCGAGCAGGAGAACTTCTACGGCAAGCACCTCGCGGCGCGGCCCTTCCGCTACTTGCTGGCGGTCTCGACCATCGAGCCGCGGAAGAACCACCTGCGGCTGCTGTCGGGGTGGGAGGCGCTCAAGGCGAAGCTGATGCCCGACGTGCGCCTGGTGGTGGTCGGCACGCTGGGCTGGGACAACGACGCGGTGACCAAGGGCTTCGCCCCGTGGATCGAGCGCGGCGAGGTGTTCTGCCTGAACGCGGTGCCGGCGAGCGACCTCAAGGTGCTCTACCGCCACGCGGCGGCCACGGTGTGCCCGAGCCTCAGCGAAGGCTTCGACTACTCGGGCGTGGAGTCGATGGCGAGCGGCGGCGTGGTGGTGGCCTCCGACATTCCCGCGCACCGGGAGATCTACGGCGACGCAGCGGTGTTCTTCGACCCGTACTCGACCGGCAGCCTGGTCGATGCGCTGGAGCGCACGCTGTGCCGCGCCGACTCGGAGACCTTCCAGTCGGAGCTGCGTCGCAAGGGCGCCGAGGTCGCGACCCGCTACGAGCCGAGCCGCATCCTCCCCAAGTGGCACGCGCTCCTGCAGCGGGTCCAGCGCGAGCGGCGCTGATCCGCGCCGGCGGGTCGCGGAGGGTTGCGCCGGTGGCCTCGCCACGGTAACCGCGACCCATGAGCGAGCGGATCCTCTACCTCGAGCCGCTGGGCGGCATCGCCGGCGACATGTTCCTGGCCGCGGCCGCCGACCTCGGGGTGAACCTCGAGACGGTCGCTGCCGAGCTGGCGTCGCTCGGGCTCGAGGGGTGGAAGTTCGAGGTCTCCCGCTCCCAGCGTCACCACCTCACCGGCACGCACGTCGACGTGGTGGTGGACGGCGGCGGGCCCCACGTCCTCGAGGGGCACCACCCGCACCACCACGACCACGGCGACCATCACCACCACCACGGTCACGACCACGACCACGACCACCCTCACGACCACGGCCATGAGGAGCACCACCATGGCGCGCACGAGCACCGGAGCCTGAGCTCCATCCTCGAGCGCATCGAGCGGTCGCGGCTGTCGGACTGGGCGAAGGGCAAGGCGAGCGCGCTCTTCCGCCGCATCGGCGCGGCGGAGGCCAAGATTCACGGCGTGCCGATCGAGGAGATCGCCTTCCACGAGGTCGGCGCGGTGGACTCCATCGTGGACCTCTGTGGCGCGGCGGTGGTGCTCGACCTGCTGGGCCGCCCGAAGGTCCACGCGTCGCCGCCTCCGCTCGGCAGCGGCAAGGTGCGCATCGCCCACGGGGTGGTGCCGGTGCCGGTGCCCGCGACGCTGGAGCTGCTCAAGGGGCAGCCGGTGCTCTTCGAGGGCCAGGGCGAGCTGACGACGCCCACCGGTGCGGCGCTGCTGGCGGAGCTGGCCACCATCGCGCCGCCGCCGCCGATGGTGGTGGAGCAGATCGGCTACGGCGTGGGCACCAAGGACTGGACCGACCGGGCCAACGTGCTGCGCGCGAGCCTCGGCCGCCCCACCGCGGGCGCCCAGCAGGAAGCGGTGGTGGTGCTGGAGGCGACCATCGACGACGCCAGCCCCCAGCTCCTCGGTGCGCTGCTCGAGCTGGTGCTGGAGCGCGGGGCGCTCGACGCCTGGCTGGCGCCGGTGACGATGAAGAAGAGCCGCCCCGGCCACGTGCTCTCGGTGCTCGCGATGCCGAAGGACCGCGCGGCGCTGGCGGAGCTGGTGCTCCGCGAGAGCCCGTCGCTCGGCGTGCGGTGGTTCGAAGGTCAGCGGCTCGCGCTCGGGCGGCGCTTCGAACCGGTGGCGACCCGCTTCGGCGAAGTGAAGATGAAGCTCGGCCTGCTGGGAGACCAGGTGGTGAACGCGGCGCCGGAGCTCGAGGACTGCAAGGCGGTCGCGCGCGCTGCCGGAGTCCCGCTGAAGCAGGTGCTGGCCGAGGCGGTGGCGGCGTGGAGCGCGCGGACGCCCGCTCGCAGGTGACGGCGGTTGCACTCCCGTGGCCTCCCACGTTAACGGCGCTCGGGCGGGGCGGCGCAGCGGGTTCGGGGCCGGACCGAAGCCGGTGGGCGTGAGGAGCGTGGGCGTGGTCGGAGTCCTGGCGGTCGCGGCAGCGCTGGCGGCGAGCCCCGCGCACCGGACCCTTGCTCCGAAGGCGGGGACGCGCTGCGCCGAGGCGCTGGCCACGTCGATGAACGCGCGCCTGCCCGGCCTCACCGGCGCGGCCCCGGACACCTGGAGCGTCGCACTCGAGGACGGGAGTTCCGGTGAGCAGTTGCTGGTCCTCCGCCGGTCCGATGGCTCGAAGGCCCTGGAGCGATCCCTCGGCGCGGCGACCGAGTGCAGCTCGCTCGCTGCCGCCGCGAGCCTCGTGGTGGAACGCTTCGTGCGGGAGCTCGCCACCAGTGGCGCGGATCCGGCCTGGGCTGCTGCGCTGCGAGCGAGCGCGAAGGCCGCCGCGGCGAACGCGGCGAGTTCATCCGGAGGGAGCACCGGCTCGAGCTCCGGACAGAAGAACACTCAAGGCGCCGAGCGCGCTACTGCCGACCGCGCTGCTGCTGAGCGCGCCGCTGCCGAACGCGCTGCTGCCGACCGCGCTGCTGCCGACCGCGCCGCCGCCGAGCGCGCTGCTGCCGAACGCGCTGCTGCCGAACGCGCTGCTGCCGAACGCGCCGCTGCCGAACGCGCCGCTGCCGAACGCGCCGCTGCTGACCGTGCCGCTGCCGAGCGCGCGGCTGCCGAACGCGCCGCTGCTGACCGCGCCGCTGCTGACCGCGCCGCTGCTGACCGCGCCGCTGCTGACCGCGCCGCTGCCGAACGCGCCGCTG
>JAIBBQ010000365.1 GCA_019694595.1 Myxococcaceae bacterium | reverse complement strand
TGGCACCGGCGTGGCGGCGCCCGGGAGCGGCACGCCGGGGCTCGCGGCGGCGGGCGGCCGGAACGGGAAGATCTGCTGACAGCTCGGGCAACGGATGCGCGCACCCGAGGCGGGCACCTTGCGCTCGTCAATGTTGAGCGTCGTGCTGCACGACGGACACGCGACCTTCACGGTGGTGGTCTCCCCAGGGCTGCACTCATTGCGGACGCACGGGTTTACTTCAGCATCGTGACCATGGCGATGGTCCGTGCTAACCGACCTGCGTCCATGGCTGCCGCCGGCCCCCACCTCTCGGTCGTGATCCCGGTGTACAACGAGGAGTCGATCGTCGAATCGGCTGCCCTGGAGCTCGCTGCGGGCCTGGACCAGCGCAAGGTCGACTACGAGATCATCCTCGCGGAGAACGGTTCCAAGGACCGGACCCCCGAGATCCTCGAGCGCCTGACCAAGGCGCACCCCCGGCTCAAGTGGTTCCACAACGACACCCCGAACTACGGCAGCGCGCTCAAGCGCGGCATCCAGGAAGCCCGGGGCGAGCTCGTGGTGTGCGACGAGATCGACCTCTGCGACCTCGCCTTCTACGACCTGGCGCTCCCCCGCCTGGAGCGCCGGGAGGCCGACCTGGTGGTGGGCTCCAAGGCGGCCAAGGGCAGCTCCGACCGCCGGCCGCTCATTCGCCGGGTGGCCACCCGCGCCCACAACGGCCTGCTCAAGGTCACCCTGGGCTTCAAGGGCACCGACACCCACGGCCTCAAGGCGTTTCGCCGCGAGTCCTTGATGCCCACCATCGCCAAGTGCGTGGTGGACATGGACGTCTTCGCCAGCGAGTTCGTGGTGCGCGCCTGGCGCGACGGGCTCGACGTGGTGGAGATCCCCATCCAGCTCGAGGAGAAGCGGCAGCCGTCGATTCACCTCTTCCGCCGGGTGCCCAACGTGCTCAAGAACGTCGCCCGCCTGGTCTACGTCATCCGCGTGCGAGGCGAGTGAGCGCGCTCGCCGCCATCTCCGTCGACCTCGACACGCTGCCCCACTACTGCCGCATCCAGGGAATCCCCGAAGGGGTGCTCGACGAGCGCGCGCTGCGCCTGGTGGAAGACGTCGCGATTCCCCGGCTGCTCGAGCTCTACGACGGCGCCAAGGGCACCTTCTTCGCCATCGGCGAGGACGCGGCGCGGCCGTCGATGGCCCGGGCGCTCCAGGCCTCTCACGCGGCGGGCGTCGAGATCTCGAGCCACAGCCACGCGCACGACTACGCCCTGAGCCGGCAGCCGCCCGAGGCCATCGCCCAGGACCTGGCGCGCGCGGCCGAGGCCATCGCGGCGGCCACCGGAGTACGGCCGCCGGGCTTCCGCGCCCCGGGCTACACCCTGAGCGCGGCGCTCCTGGGGGCGGTCGCCGCCCAGGGCCACGCCTACGACTCGTCCGCCTTCCCGGCGGCGCCGTACTACGCGGCCAAGGCCATGGTGATGGGGGCGCTCGCGCTCCTCGGCCGGCCGTCGCGCTCGGTGCTCGACCGGCCGCGGGTGCTGCTCTCGCCCCGGGTGCCGTACCGCCCGAGCCTCTCGGAGCCGTACGCCCGGGGCACGGCGCCGCTCGTGGAGCTGCCCATGGCGGTGGCCAAGGTGAGCCGGGTGCCCTTCATCGGCACCACCGTCACCTCGCTGCCCTGGGCGGTGGTGCGCTCGACGTACCAGGGCTGCCGCGACGCGCCGCTGCTCAACCTCGAATTGCACGCGGTCGACGTGCTCGACGAGAGCGACGGGGTGCCGGCCGTGCTGGTGCGCCAGCAGCGCGACCTCAAGGTGAAGGCGAGCGAGAAGCTGCGCCGGCTGCGCGAGGTGCGGCAGTGGCTCTCGGGTGACGGGGAACTGGTGACCCTCGCAGAGGCGTCGATCCGCCTGGCGGGCAGCCTCTAAGCTGATTCGTACGGACCCGTTCGATGGACGAGAAGCTCGGCAAGTACCGGCTGCTGTCGCTGCTCGCCACCGGCGGCATGGGCGAGGTCTTCCTCGCGCGCCTCGAGGGGCGGGCCGGCTTCTCCAAGACGGTGGTGGTCAAGCGCATCCTGCGGCACCTGGCCAACGACCAGGGCTTCATCGACATGTTCCGCAACGAGGCGCTGCTGGCGGCCCAGCTGCAGCACCCCAACATCGTCCAGATCTTCGAGCTCGACCGCGAAGACGACACCTGGTTCATCGCCATGGAGCACGTGCACGGGCGCTCGCTGCGCGCCACGCTCCAGCAGGCCCAGGCCAAGCAGCGCCGCTTCCCGCCCCGCCTCGCCGCGCGGGTGGCCGCCCAGGCGCTCGCCGGCCTCCACTTCGCGCACCGGCTCACCGACGAGCGGGGCAAGCCGCTGGGCATCCTCCACCGCGACGTGAGCCCGGACAACGTGCTCGTCAGCTTCACCGGCGAGGTGAAGCTGGTGGACTTCGGCATCGCCAAGGCGATGAGCGGCGCGCTGATGACGCGCACCGGGCGGCTCAAGGGCAAGTTCGCGTACATGGCCCCGGAGCAGTTCACCCCGGGCGCCATCATCGACGCCCGCATCGACGTGTACGCCATGGGCGTGCTGCTCCACGAGCTGCTCACCAACGAGCTGCCGTCGTCGGTGCCGCGCTCGCCGGAAGAGGTGCTGCAGTCGCGCAAGCGCTTCGAACCCCGCGCCGAGCTGCCCGAAGGCCTCAACGCGGTGCTGCAGCGCGCGCTGGAACTCGACGCCCGCGACCGCTTCGAGTCCGCGGAGGCGATGGCCGCCGCGCTCGAGAGCTACGTGCAGTCGACGGGGGAGCCGATGATGGGCACCCACGTCGCCCGCTTCCTGAGCGAGCTGTTCGGCGCCGACGTGGTGTCCGCGAACCCCGCGGTGGCGCCGCTGTCGTCGAACACCGGCCCGGGGGGCGGCACCGCGGTGCTCTCGCAGGGCTCGCCGGTGCTCTCGCCGGTCGACCACCTGCACTCCACCGCGATCCTCCCCGGCCGCTCGACGCCCGCGCCGGCGCTGGTGCCGCTGCCCGACGAGAAGCCCAACCGCGTGCAGGCGTGGTGGCCGGCCATCGCGCTCGCGCTCCTCGCGGTGGCGGTGCTCGCGGCGGTGGAGCTCGTCTCCGCGCGGCCGGAAGTGAAGCCGGTGGTGGCGGTGACGCCGCCCGAGCCCACCCCGGTGGCGGCGCCGCCCGAGGTGAGCGACGCGGCGGTGGAAGTCGAGGAAGACGCCGGCCGGCCCGCGGTGGTGGTGGTGGAGGTGCCGGTGCTGGTCCCGGTGCCCGCGGCGCCGGTCGACGCCGGCGCGCCCGGCCCCGCGGAGAAGCCGGACAAGCTGGTGCGCAAGAAGCCGCCGCCCAAGCCCGGCCACGTGGTGGTGCGCGCCAACCCCTGGGCGGAGGTCTTCCTGGGCGGCAAGAGCTACGGCATCACGCCGCTGCGCAGCGCCCTCGAGGTGCCGGCGGGCAAGGTGACGCTCACCCTGAAGAACTCGCAGCTCGGGGTGGTGAAGACCTACACGGTGAAGGTGGGCCCGGGCGAGACGGTCACGCTCAAGGCCGACCTCTTCAAGCGCTAGTTGTGGATTCTCATGACGTTGTTCACGCTGTAGCGGTGAGGCGGCTGAATGGTGTCATGCCGATGGCTCCGTGGCATCGGCCTTCGTTGTAGTGGCGTAACCATCCGCGGAGCGCCACCACCCGCTGC
>JAIBBQ010000124.1 GCA_019694595.1 Myxococcaceae bacterium | reverse complement strand
GCGAGCGGCGAGGTGCACGCCTCGTCGGGGCACACCGAGAGCACCTCGTCGCCCGCGGGCACGGTGGGAGGCGCGGTGTAGCTGCCCAGCCAGGTGCCCGACGGCCCCGCCGTGAGCGCGGTGACGATGCCGTGCTGCGCCGCGAGGTGCAGGCCCGCGCCGTCGACGACGTCGCCCCGGTCGTCGAGGAGCCGCACCACCACCGCCGCCTGGGAAACGCCGTCGCAGGCGAGCGCGTCGGGCGCCACCGAGAGCTCGGCGCGGGCCGCCACGCGGGGCGAGACGGTGAAGCTGACGGTGACTTCCTCGGTGGTGCCCAGCGCACGGGCGCGCAGCGTGTGTGTGCCCGGGGCCAGGGCGTCGAGCCGCAGGGTGCCGCCGGGTGCCGGCACGAAGGCCGCCTCGTCGACGGCGACCTCGCCCGGCTTGCCCTCGAGCCGCACCACCAGCGCGCCGTGCACGTCTTCCCCGGGGGCTGGCGACACCACGGAAACCTCGGGCCGGGCCGGGGTGCGCGCGGTGAAGCGGCGCGGCTCGCTGCTCAGGCCGGGCCGGCCCTTCTCGTCCTTCGCGGCCACCTTCCAGCTGGTGCGGCCGGGGCCGATGGGCGCGCGCAGCGTGGTGCCGGTGGTGGACAGCGTCTTCGGCGCCCCGCCTTCGGCGGTGAGCGTCACCAGGTAACCCTTGGCCTGGGCGACCGGGTTCCACGCGAGGTCGACCTCGGCCTGGCCGGGCGACTCGCCCCGCGGCGCCGGCGCAGGCAGGCGCACCTTGAAGGTGCCCTCGGCGCTCCAGTCGCCCTGCTGGCCGGCGGCGTCCACCGCGGCGGCCCGCCAGCGCACCTCGCCCAGGCTGTTGGGCCGGAAGGCGAAGGGGCCGCGGGGAACGTCGAAGCGCACCGCGGCGGCGCCGTCGACGCTCGCCTCCACCACGTAGCCTTGCGCGCACGCCACCTCGGAGAAGGCGAGGCTGGTGCTCGCCTCGCCCAGCGCCGCGTCGCTCACCGCGGACAGGCGCGGGCGGTCGAGCTTCACCGACAGTCGCCGGGCCTCGGTGGGCTCGGAGCCGCGCCCGCGGAGGTCGACCGCGCGCGCGCGCCACCAGAAGGTGCCGGTGCTGAGCGTCGTCAAGACCTCGGGGCCGGGAGCGCGCGCCACCTGGGCCACGGTGGCGAACCGCGCGTCGCTCGAGAGCTCCACCAGCCATTCCTTGAAGAGCGGCGACGGCTGGAAGCGGAAGGTCACCGATTGGCCGCAGAGCGCGGTCGCCTCCGGGGCGGGCTCCAGCGGCACCGGCGCCTCCACCGCGGCGCGCACGGTGTGCGCCGAGCTCCACTCGCCTTCGCGGCCTTCGGCGTCGACGGTGCGCACGCGCCAGTAGTGGTTCGACTGGGGCAGCTCGTCCCAGGTGAAGCTGGGCTCGCTCACCGTCTGCCGCGCCACCACCTGCTTGAAGTCGGCGTCCTTGGCGACCTCCACCTGGTACGACTTCGCGCCCTGCACCGCGCGCCACTTGAGCACCACCCGGGCGGTCTGCGCGCCGGCGAGGCCGGCCCACAGGGCGAGCGCGCACACGGCGGGCCTCACGGCTTCACCTCGATCTCCGGCGCGAGGAGCTCGGGCGCCTGGAGCAGCGGCTTGTGCACCAGGCGGAAGGCGTGGGGCGCCGACGGCGGCGCGTCCTCGTGGCCGGTCTCGGCGGCGCGCACCCGCCAGTACCAGGTGCCCTCGTCCAGCGGCACGTGCACCCGCAGCTGCACCGCGTCCACCACCTGGCTGAAGTCGGTGGTGGGAAACCCCGCCTCGCGCGAGAGCTCGACGCGGTAGCGGGTGATGCCGCGCACCTGCGTCCAGCGGAACACCATGGGCGCGCTCTCGGTGGACAGCGCGACCTCGCCTTCGGCCGGCGTCAGCTGCACCGGGGGCACGTCTTCGAGGAGCGAGAAGCGGCGGGCCTCGGAGCGCGGCGCACCTTGCTCGTCCACCACCCGCCACCAGAAGACGCCGGCCTCGGCGCGCGCGAAGGGCAGGCTCCCCGCGCCGGCGGCCGCCTCGTCGAGCACGAAGGCGAAGCCCTTGTCCCGGGCCACCTGCACGTGGTCGCCCGCCGCCGCACCGGTCCAGGTGAGCTCGAGCGGCGGTGGGGTGCCGTGGAAGAAGCGGCGAAAGCCCATCTCCGGCGCGGCGAGCTGCACCGGCCAGGGCGCGAGCGGCACCAGGCGCTCGTTGTCCAGGGTGCCGCGCTGCCCGGCGGTGAGCGACCCGCTCCCCACGGTGGCGGTGCCCTTGACCACCGACACCTGGGCCGAGCCGGAGGTGAGGTCGAGCCGGGCCTCGGCGTCGGTCGGCACCCGGGCCAGGCCGTCGCGCGCGGCGAGCTCGAGCGTCCCCTGGCCGGCGCGGCCGAGCACCGAGCCCTGGCGCACCGCGACCCGGCGGGCGCCCGCCTTGCGCGCCTCGATGACCACCAGGGACTTCTCGTCGAGCTCCAGCACGGTGCCGTCGGTGAAGGTCAGCCGCGCCTCGGCGCCGGGAGGCACGAAGAGCGAGTCGTCTTCCCGCACCACCGCGCCCGGACTCAGCGAGCGCCAGCCCAGCGTGCGCACCGCCCGCGCCCTCAGGTCGGCAGAGGCGGAGGTGACGGTGGCCACCGGTTCCTGCAGCGCCGCACCGTCGGGGGCGGCGCCGGTGGGCACGGAGACCAGCATCACCAGGGCGAGCGTGCCGGTGACGAGCGCGATGGCGCCGATGACGGAGTCGCCGTCGCGGCTCAACGTCACGCGCGGTTCTTGGCCGCCGGGGTCAGGTCGGCCACCACCTGGTTGAGGCGGGTGCGCAGCTCTTCGCGGCGCCGGGCGGCAGCCGCGCCTTCGAGCGCGTCCTTCACCGCCTCTTCCACCTGGGCGAGGCTCTTGAAGGGCTTGGCGAGGTAGCCGTCGAGCCGCTCGGGCGGCACCGCGAAGGGCTCCGGGAACGCGGTGAGCAAGATGACCGCCACCGCCGGCTTCAGGCGGCGCGCGGCGACGATGACCTCGGCCCCGTGCATGCGCGGCAACATCTTGTCGACCAGCAGGAGCTCGGCGTCGTACCCGTCTTGCAAGACGCGCAGCGCGTCTTCCCCGCAGCCGGCGGTGCGCACCTCGTGGCCGGCGCGGACCAGGACCTTGGCGAGCAGGTCGACGACTTCGGGCTCATCGTCGACGATGAGCAGCCGGCTCACGCCGTCACTCCCCGGGCAGCGCGAATGGCCCCGTCGCAGGTGCCGAGGATGTCGAGGATGCCGAAGGGCTTGGTGACGTAGCTGAAGACGCCGAGGTCCTTGGCCGACGTCTTGGTCTCCGGGGTGGGGAACCCGGTGATGATGATGGCCTGCAGGCTCGCGTGGTGGGCCCGCGCCTGGCGCAGCACCTCGAGGCCGTCGAGGCCGGGCAGGTTCTTGTCGGTGATGATGAGGTCGAACGGCTGCTGGGTGAGCAGCTTGAGACCCTGTTCCCCGTTGTCCACCAGCACCACGGTGTGGCCGGCGCGGGTGAGCACCCGCTCGAGGAGCAGGCGGGCCGACTTGTCGTCGTCGATGACCAGGATGCGGCCTGGAATGCGGCTGGGCGTCACGGCCGCGCAGCATACAAGCGCTTGGGTGCGAGCGGGGCTTCGACGACACTCCCGCGCGCCATGAGCGCTCTGCCGCGTGCCCTTTCCACTCTGAAGAAGGCCGACCCGGCCCTGGCCCGGGTCATCGCCCGCGCGCCGCGCTGCGACCTGCGCCACGAGCGCGGGTTCGACCCCTTCGCCGCGCTCCTGAGCTCCATCTGCCACCAGCAGCTCACCGGCAAGGCCGCGCAGACGATTCTCGGCCGGGTGAAGGACCGGGTGGGGAAGGGGCAGTGGCCCACCGCCGCCCAGGTGCGGCGGGTGAAGCCCGAGACGCTGCGCGCCTGCGGCCTGTCGACCGCCAAGGCGCTGGCGCTCAAGGACCTCGCCGCCAAGGTGCTCGACGGCACCGTGCCGTCGGCGGAAGCGATGGCGTCGATGAGCGACGAGGCCATCGTCGAGGCGCTGGTGCAGGTCCGCGGCATCGGCGAGTGGACGGCGCACATGGTGCTCATGTTCCGGCTCGGGCGCCTCGACGTGCTGCCCACCGGCGACTACGGCGTGCGCAAGGGCTTCGCCAAGGTCTACGGGCGCCGCGCGCTGCCCACCCCCAAGGTGCTCGCGGCCCACGCCGAGCGGTGGCGGCCGTACCGGAGCGTCGCCAGCTGGTACCTCTGGCGGGCGCTCGAGCTGTGAGCGGCGCCGACGACCGCGCGCTCGAGCGGCTCGGCTACGCGCAGCAGCTCGAGCGGGGAATGAGCGGCTTCTCCAACTTCGCGCTCAGCTTCTCCATCATCAGCGTGCTCACCGGGGCCATCACGCTCTTCGGGCACGGGCTCACCTGGGGCGGGCCGCTGGAGATGACGCTCGGCTGGCCGGTGGTGGCGCTGGGCACCGTCCCGGTGGCCTTGAGCCTGGCGGAGCTGTCGTCCGCGTTCCCCACCGCGGGGGCGCTCTACCACTGGAGCGCGTTGCTGGGCGGCAAGCGCCTCGGCTGGTTCACCGCGTGGCTCAACGTGGTGGGCCAGTTCGCCATCACCGCGGGCATCGACTACGGCCTGTGCGAGCTGCTGGCCCCGGCGCTCGGGCTCCCGAAGGACCGGGCGCTGGTGCTCGGACTCTACGCGGTGGTGCTGCTCTCGCACGGCGCGCTCAACCACCTCGGCGTGCAGCTGGTGGCGAGGCTCAACACCGTCTCGGCCTGGTACCACGTGGTGGGGGTGGTGGTGCTCGCGGTGGCGCTGGTGGCGTTCGCGCCGCACCAGAGCGCGGCCTTCCTGCTGGAGACCGGCGCGGCGCCGCAAGGCTTGGCGTGGCTCGGGTTCCTGGTGGGCATGCTCCAGGGGGCGTGGACCTTCACCGGCTACGACGCCTCCGCCCACGCGGTGGAAGAGACCAAGGACCCGGCGCTCAACGCCCCGCGCGGCATCGTGCTCTCGGTGGTCTCGAGCGCGGTGGCCGGGTGGGTGCTGCTCCTCGCCGTCACCTGGGCGGTGCCGTCGCTCGAAGGCGCGAAGGCCGCCGACAACGCGTTTCTCTTCGTGCTGCACCGGTCGCTCGGCCGGGTGGGCGACGTGCTGGTGTGGCTGGTGCTGGGGGCGATGTGGTTCTGCGGGCTGGCGTCGGTGACCAGCAACTCGAGAATGCTCTACGCCTTCGCGCGCGACGGAGGCGTGCCGTTCTCGGCCGCGCTGCAGCGGGTCTCCCCGCGCTTCAAGTCGCCTTCGGTGGCGGTCTGGGTGTCGGTGGGCATGGCGCTCCTGGTCGCGGTCTGGGCCGATGCCTACTCGGCGATGGTGGCGCTCTCGACGGTGGCGCTCTACGGCTCCTACGCGCTGCCCATCGCGGCCGGCGCGCGCGCCCGGGACGAGGGCCGGTGGACGGTGCGGGGGCCGTGGCACCTGGGCCGGTGGTCGAAGGCGCTCAACGCGGTCGCGGTGCTCTGGCTGTGCGCGCTCATGGTGCTCATGGTCGTGCCTCCCAACGAGCTCGCCGGCGTGACCCTGGTCGGGGTGCTGGTGGCGCTGGTGGTGGGCTGGCAGGTGGTGGGCGCGCGCTTCCGCGGCCCGCCGGTGTCGCTCGAGGCATTCCAGCGGCCCGTGCCCTGAGGCCGCGGTCGCTTCAGCGCTTGCGGACCATGGTGACGCCGTCGCGCAGGGTGAGCACCACCCGCTCCACCCGCGCGTCCTGGGCCACCGCGTCGTTGAAGGCGGCGAGCGCGCGGGTGTCCTCGTCCTGCGGCTTGAGGACGCGGCCGCTCCAGAGCGTGTTGTCGGCGAGCAGCAGGCCGCCCGAGCGCAGCAGCGGCAGCGCGAGCTCGTAGTAGCGCTGGTAGTTGCCCTTGTCGGCGTCGAGGAAGACCACGTCGAAGGGGCCGCTCAGGCCGCCGAGCGTCTGGACCGCGTCTCCGAGGCGGACGTGGATCTTCCGCCCCAGCGGGCTCCTCTGGAAGTAGCGCTGCGCGAGTTCGACGTGCTTCGGCTCGATGTCGCAGGTGATGACCTCGCCGTCGTCGGGGAGCCCGGCGGCGAAGCAGAGCGCCGAGCAGCCGGTGAAGGTGCCCACCTCGAGCACGCGGCGCGCGCCGACCAGCTTGGTGACGAGCGTCAGGAAAGCCCCTTCGAGCCGGCCCACCTGCATGCGCGAGAGCTGACCGAAGGTCTGAGCGGTTTCCTTCGCGAGCTCGGCGAGGAGCGGACTCTCGGGGTCGGAGTGGGCCTCCGCGTAGGCTTCGATGCCGTCGGGGTGAAAGGTGAGCGCCATGCGGTGTTCTTACCGTGCCAGTGGCGCGGGGGGCGACTCGAGCAGCCGCCGGACGGGCCATTCCCGGGCGGCGAAGAGCGCGAAGGTGATGGCGTACGCGCCCACCACGTCGATGGTGTAGAGGAGATGGGAGAGGAAGACCGAGGCCACGATGAGCAGGTGGCCCGCGAGCATCCACCAGCGCAGCTTCGGAAACGGCCAGACGTAGAGCAACAGCAGGAGCGTGGTCGCGGTGTGGCCCGAGAAGAAGAGGTCCTTGGTCAGGTAGACGTGGGACGCGCCCTCGGTGCTGAAGAACTGGGTCGGGGTGACCAGCGACACGAAGGCGTTCCAGCGCTGCTCGGCGTTCATGCCCGCGTTGACGTCGGCGCCGCGAACCGGTCCGAGGCCGGTCGCCAGGATGCAGGCGGCGCGGACCAGCGCGAGCAGTCCCGACGTCACCATGTACCGGCAGAACCGCCCCGGCTCCACGCGCAGCAGCGCGAGCGCGACCGGGAGGTAGGCGGCCAGCCAGGCGAGGTAGTTGTAGCGGTCGACCCAGCCCACGTACGGCACGAGCTCGAGGACCGCGTCCGGCAGCGAGGGAGCCGCCCGGGCCTCCGCGAAGAGAATGACGTACGCCGCCCCGACCCAGCACGAGACACGGAAGGTGATGCTGAGCGCGACAGGAACGAGCCACCGCGTCTGATTCGGGTGCGCCACCGTCGCGAGTTTGTACGTTGAAACGGGTGGGGTGTCCGAGAAAGCACCGGTTGGGCGGGCCGGGTGAACTCGTTGGCGGCAGGGTACTCAGGCACTCGGTCGACCCGGTGACCGAGTACCTGGGTCGACCGGGTGCGTGGGTCGACCGGGTGCGTGGGTCGACCGGGTGCGTGGGTCGACCGGGTGCGTGGGTCGACCGGGTGCGTGAGTACTCCCGGTTTTGCCCGGGTCAGGGCTGGACCGGTGAGGCCCGAGGGGGCACCAGCTCGGCGCTGCCCTCTTTTTCTCGTTTTTCGGGAGAGGGCTTCGGTTTGACGACCCGGATGCGGTCGAGCCTTGGGCCCTTCTTGGAGTGCACCACGAAGATCCAGCCGTTCACGGTGAATCGCTCACCGACCTCGGGAAGCGCTCCTGCGAGGGATGCGAGGAACCCGCCCAGGGTCTCGTACTCGCCTTCGGGCAGCTGGAAGTCGAAGGTCCGCACGAAGTCGCCTGGCGCGAGGCCGGCGTCGACCAGGAAGGAGCCGTCGGCCTGCTTCTCGAACGGCTTGGTGACCTCCTCGAACTCGTCCGCGATGTCGCCGACGATCTCCCGGAGAATGTCCTCCAGCGTCACGATGCCCATGAAGCCGCCGTACTCGTCGACGACCATGGCCATGTGAATGCGCTGGCGCTGCATCTCGCGCAGAAGATCCCCGATGGGCTTGACCCACGGCACGTACACCGCAGGCCGCACGAGGTCGTGCAGCACGATGAGCTCGGGGTTCTGCATCAGCGGCACGAGGTCGCGCACGTGCAGCACGCCGACGATGTGGTCGATGTCGTTGGCGAAGACCGGGATGCGCGAGTGGTTCTCCTCCGAGATCATCAGGAGGATGTCTCCAGGCGGCGTCGAGATGTCGACCGCGACCACCTGGGTGCGCGGGACCATCAGATCGCGGCAGGTCTTGTTCGTCAGCGCGAACACGCCCCGGATCAGCTGGGGCGCGCCCTTGTCCACCTCGTGCTTCACCGCGCGCGCTTGCAGGAGCTTTTCGAGCTCCTCGAGCGGCGGCGGGGGCGCCTCGAAGCTGACGCGCGCGCCGAACGGGCGCAGCACCAGGTTCACCGGCGCCATCATCAGTCGCATGACCGGGTAGAGCAGCGTGCTGGTGGCCGAAACGAAGCTGGACAGCGTCAGCGCCCAGGCCTCGGAGCCGGCCGAAGCACCGGCGCGGAAGACGACGTCGATGAGGCTCGCGAGCAGCGCGAGCAGGAGTGCGCTCGCCAGCGGCACCAGGAACGCCCGCCAGCCGCCATCGATCGCTTCGAACGGCGCCCCGAGCAGCCGAGGGGGCACCAGGGTCGCGATGCCTGCGGCGGTGAACCCGGACAGCACCATGCCGAAGCGGATCGCCGCCGCGGTCGCCTCGCGCTCGGTCTTGAGTCGGACCAGCCGCGCCCCGCGCCGAGGGTGCACGTCGCGCAGCTCCCGCGCCCTGGCGTCGGAGATTCCGTACAGCGCGGTGTCCGCCGCCGACAAAAGCCCCCGCACCACCAGGAGCCCCAGGCCGAGCGCCCAGAGCGCCCACGTCGGGATCACACACTTCTATATAGAGCCGCCGGGCGTGCGCGTCTCCTTGCGGTGCGGCGAGTGGTCCCAACCTTGTGAAACCACGTCGGTCGCGGGTGCGCGCTCGTAGTAGGAAGGCCCCCATGCGCGCACGCATCTACGTCACCTTGAAGCCGGGTGTGCTGGACCCCGCAGGCCAGGCCGTCGAGAAGGGGCTGCACGCACTCGGGTTCTCCGAGGCGTCCCAGGTCCGCCTGGGGAAGTTCGTCGAGCTCGAGCTCGGCGAGGTGAAAGACCCGACCGCGACCAAGGCCCGCCTCGCGCAGATGTGCGAGAAGCTGCTCGCCAACACGGTGGTCGAGAACTACCGCGTGGAGCTGCCCTGACCATGGCCAAGGTCGGCGTGGTCGTCTTCCCCGGGTCGAACTGCGACGACGACGCGGTGCACGTCGCCTCGGAAGTGTCGGGGCGGCCGGCGGTCAAGCTCTGGCACAAGGATCGCGACCTCCAGGGCTGCGACGTGGTCATCGTGCCCGGCGGGTTCAGCTACGGCGACTACCTGCGCTGCGGCGCCATCGCCCGCTTCTCTCCCATCATGGAGAGCGTCGCGGCGCACGCGAAGTCGGGCGCGCCGGTGCTGGGCATCTGCAACGGCTTCCAGGTGCTGACCGAGGCGGGCTTGCTGCCGGGAGTGCTGTTGCGCAACGCCTCGCTGCGGTTCCAGTGCCGTGAGGTCTCCCTCGTCGTCGAGCGCACCGACACCCCCTTCACCCGCCGCCTCGCTGCCAAGCAGACGCTGCGGATGCCCATCGCCCATGCCGAAGGGAACTACTTCCTCGACGACGAGGCCCTCCGCGCCGTCGAAGGCAATGGCCAGGTCGTCTTCCGCTACGTCGAGAACCCCAACGGTTCGCTCCACGACATTGCGGGCGTGGTGAACGCTCAGCGCAACGTGCTCGGCATGATGCCGCACCCCGAACGGGCCGCCGAGACTCTGCTCGGCAGCACCGACGGCCGCCGCATCTTCGAGAGCCTGCTGGGATGAGCCGCGGCGCCGGCCTGGCGTCGCTGCTGTTCCCCGCGCTGGCGCTCGCCTGGCCTGCCGACCTCCAGCAGGACGTCGCTCCGGGCCGGGAGGCGTTCGCCCGCGTCGCCTCCGTCGACTGGTCGCTGTCAGATGCACCGGCCGTGGCTACCGCCGAATGGCTGGCCGCCTCGGGCGAGCTGCTGGTGGAGGGCAAGCAACCGGGGCGCGCGCACCTGCTGCTGTATGCCGAGGGGAAGCTCGCGGTGTGGACGGTGCGGGTGGGGCAGAGCCGGCGCGCATTCGCGCTGCCGCCGAGCTGCCCGAAGCTGGTCGCCCGGGAAGGCGCGCTCGAGGGGACCGTGGACTCGGTCGCCTGTCTCGACGCGCTGCGCACCGCGCTGGAGTCCGATGGCTACCTGGCGCGAGAGCTCGAGCTCACCTTCAGCGGCGAGGTGCTCCAGGTGCAGCTCCGTCGGCTGACGGCAGCGCTGCCGAAGGGGCTCACCGCCCGGTACGTGGGTGCAGGCGTGGTGCTCGAAGGTGCGGCGAGCTTCGCTGACTATCAGCGCGCCTTGTGGGTGCTCTTCCGGGAGTCGGTGGGCCGGGTGGCCCTCGAGGACCGGGTCGAGGTTTCCGGACGCCCCGACGCCGGTCCCCCGCCCGAGCTGCAGGAGGTGGCCGCGGAACCCGTGGTGCTCCCGGCCGCCGACGCTGGCCGCAAGGCTGGCGGTGATGCCGGCGCCCTCGATGCTGGCTCGAGGCGCAAGACGGCGCCCCGCTCGGGGGCCGATACTCGCGGTCCATGATCGACGGCGACGGTTCGACCTTCATCAGCCGCACCGACGGCGACGACGTTCGACCCGTGCAGCTCGACGGCGGCGCTCTCGCGTCGAGCGGGCCGCGGTACGTCTTCGAACGGGTCCTCGGCCGGGGTGGCATGGGCGAGGTGCGGCTGTGCAAGGACGAGCGCGTCGGCCGGGAGGTCGCCCTCAAGGTGATGGGCCCCGAGCTCTCGAACGAGGCGGCCACCGCGCGCTTCCTGCGCGAGGCCCGGGTTCAGGGGCAGCTCGAGCACCCTTCGGTGGTGCCGGTGTACGACTTGGGGATCGAGGCCGGGGCGCCGTTCTTCACCATGAAGCGCGTGCGCGGGCAGACGCTCCTGGAGATCCTGACCCTGGTCGACCGCGACCCGGCGACCGAGAAGACCTTCAACCGCCGCCGCCTCCTCGCCGCCTTCAGCCAGGTGTGTCTGGCGGTCGACTTCGCGCACAGCCGCGGGGTGCTCCACCGCGACCTCAAGCCCGCCAACGTGATGCTGGGCGCGTTCGGCGAGGTGCACGTGCTCGACTGGGGGCTCGCGCGCGTGCAAGGCACCGACGAGGGCGCGCTCGGTGGTTCCTCGGCGCAGGCGGCCGGCACACTCGCAGGCGAGGTGATGGGCACTCCGGGCTACCTCGCGCCGGAACAGGCGCGCGGAGACGTGACCGCGCTCTCGCCTGCCACCGACGTCTATGCCCTGGGCGCCATGCTCTTCGAGTTGCTCACGCGGGAGTCGTTCAACCCCGGCAGCGGCACCACCGAGCGACTGCGCCTCACTCTCTCTGGCTTCGAGGTTCGCCCGTCGGTGCGCTTCCCTCACCGGGAGGTGCCACCGGAGCTGGAGGCCATCATCGTCGCCGCCACGGCGCTCTCGCCACACGAGCGGACCCGGTCCGCTCGCGCGGTCTCGGACGCGGTGGAGCGCTACCTCGACGGCGATCGCGACCAGCAGCGGCGCAGCGCCGCCGCGCAGGTCCTGGTGGAGAGCGCGACGCGCCGGCTCGAGCTCGCGGCGCTCGGGTCCACGCCGGCGCGCGCCGAGGCGATGCGCGAGGTCACCCGGGCGCTGGGCCTGGTGCCAGACCACCCGGCCGCCCTCGTGCTCCTGGGCCGGCTGCTGACGGAGCTGCCGACCAGTCTGCCCCCCGAGGCCGAGGCGGAGATGGAACAGGCCCAGGCGCGCGCCCGGGGTGGGGCTGCCCGCACCGCGGCGGTGCGCTACGCGAGCTGGCTCGCCTTCGTGCCGCTGGTGTGGCTCATGGGCGTGCGCTCGTGGCCGCTCGCGCTCGCCGAGCTGTCGCTGCTGGGGTGCGCGCTCGCCGTGGCGCTGGTGCTGCGTCGGAAGGAGACGCTGTCGCAGGCGGCGAGCCTGACGATGCTCGCCCTGTCTTCCGGGGCACTCGCGGTGCTCACCTTCCTCGCGGGTCCGTTCGTGCTGGTCCCCGCGCTCGCCGCGACCAACACGCTGTTCTTCGCCAGCGACCTCAAGGCCCCGCTGCGGCCGCTGGCGATGGCGGCGGGACTGGCGGCGGTGCTGGTGCCGTACGTGCTCGAGCTGACCGGGCTGGTGGCCCCGTCGTGGTCGGTCTCGGCGGCAGGCATCACGCTCTTGCCGCGCATGGCAGCGTTCGAGGGGTGGCCCGCGCAGCTGGTGTTCGCCCTGGGGAGCCTGGCGGCGGTGCTCACCCCCACGCTCCTCGTGGGGCGCCTGCGCGACTCGCTCTCGGCGGCACAGCGGCAGCTGTTCTTGCAGGCCTGGCACGTGAAGCAGCTGTCGGTGCGGGCGGACCAGGTGCGGTAAGGAAGCGTCCATGAGCCACAGCCCAGACGTCATCGCGCGCCACGGTCTGAAGACCGACGAGTATCAGCGCATCGTGCAGCACCTGGGCCGGGAGCCCAACCTGCTCGAGCTGGGCATCTTCTCGGTGCTCTGGAGCGAGCACTGCTCGTACAAGTCCTCCCGCATTCACCTGCGGCAGTTCCCCACCACGGGGCCCAAGGTGCTGGTGGGCCCGGGCGAGAACGCCGGGGTGGTGGACATCGGCGACGGCGACGCGGTGGCCTTCAAGATGGAGTCGCACAACCACCCGAGCTTCATCGAGCCGTATCAGGGCGCGGCGACGGGCGTGGGCGGCATCCTCCGCGACGTCTTCACCATGGGGGCCCGGCCCATCGCGCTCCTCAACTCGCTGCGCTTCGGCAACCCGGCGCTGCCCAAGACGCGCCGGCTGGTGCAGGGCGTGGTGGCGGGCATCGCCGGCTACGGCAACTGCATCGGCGTGCCGACGGTCGGCGGCGAGGTGGCCTTCGACGACAGCTACAACGGCAACTGCCTGGTGAACGCCTTCACCGCCGGCCTGGTGAAGAAGGACCGCATCTTCAAGGGCACGGCGGCGGGCGCGGGCAACCCCATCCTCTACGTGGGGGCGAAGACCGGGCGCGACGGCATCCACGGAGCGACGATGGCGTCGGCCGAGCTGGGGGAAGGCAGCGAAGAGAAGCGGCCCACCGTGCAGGTGGGCGACCCGTTCACCGAGAAGCTGCTCCTGGAGGCGTGCCTCGAGCTGTTCGCCACCGACTGCGTGGTGGGCATCCAGGACATGGGGGCGGCGGGGCTCACCTCCAGTTCCATCGAGATGGCGGGGCGCGCGGGCAGCGGCATCGAGCTGCACCTCGACAAGGTGCCGCGGCGCGAGGCGGGCATGACGCCGTACGAGGTCATGCTGTCCGAGAGCCAGGAGCGCATGGTGCTGGTGGCGCGCAAGGGCAAGGAAGGCGACGTCCTGCGCATCTTCGAGAAGTGGGACCTGGCCGCGGCGGTCATCGGCGTGGTGACGGACACCGGCCGGGTGGTGCTCAAGGACGGGGCGGAGGTGGTGGCTGACCTCCCGGTGAAGCCGCTAACCGACGCCGCGCCGCTCTACGACCGGCCCCGGACCCGGCCCGCCTGGCTCGACGCGGCGCACGCCTTCGACGTTGCGGCGGTGCCGCCTGCGCCGCACGGCGAGGAACTCCTCGCGCTGCTCGAGCGGCCGACCATCGCCTCCAAGGCGTGGGTGTACCGCCAGTACGACCACCAGGTGCGCCTCGGCGGAGCGCTGCTGCCGGGAGCGGGCGATGCCGCGGTGGTGCGGGTGGAACGTGGGGCGAAGGGGCTCGCCATGGCGGCCGACTGCAATTCTCGGCTGGTGGCGCTCGACCCGTACGAGGGGGCGCGGCAGGCGGTGGCGGAGTGCACGCGCAACGTGAGCTGCGTGGGCGGCGAGCCGCTCGGCCTCACCGACTGCCTGAACTTCGGCAACCCGGAGCGCCCGGAGGCGATGTGGCAGTTCGCCGAAGCGGTGCGTGGCCTGGCAGATGCGTGCCGGCAGCTCGAGGTGCCGGTCGTCTCGGGAAACGTGAGCCTGTACAACGAGACCGACGGCAAGGGCATCTTCCCCACGCCGACGGTGGCGGTGGTGGGGCTCCTGCCCGACGTGCAGCGGCGGGTGGGCTCGGCTTTCCAGGCCGAAGGCGACGAGGTGTTCCTCCTCGGCGTGCTGCGCGGCAACCTCGCTGGCTCGGAGTGGCTCGCGCGGCGCGGGCACACCGCGGGAAGGCTGACGGCCCTGGACGCGGCGGCGGAGAGCGCGCTGCAGCGTGCACTGCGCCAGCTGGCGCGCGAGGGCGTGGCGAGGAGTGCGCACGACTGCTCCGAGGGCGGCCTGGCGGTGGCGCTGGCCGAGTGCTGCGTCGCGCAGGCGACGCCGCTGGGCGCCTCGCTGGAGCTGCCGGCGGCGAGCGCGCCGGCACACGCACTGCTCTTCGGCGAGGAGCCCACCCGGGCGGTGGTGTCCTGCGCGAGCAGCTCGCGCGGCGCGCTGGAGTCGGTGCTGAAGGCGCACCAGGTGCCCTTCGTGCGGCTGGGCTCGGTAGGCGGGCAGCGGCTCACCGTGAAGGGGCTGTTCGACGTTCCGGTGGAGGCGCTCGCGCAGGCGTGGGGCGGGGGGTTCACCCGCGCGCTGGGGCTGTAGCGCTGGCGAAGGCCGGGGGTGGCGGTTATCCGTCACGCCCATGAAAAAACTCTTCCGCACCAGCAGCGCCCGCTGGACCGGCAACGGTCTGGAGGGCAAGGGGACCCTCGACACGCAGTCGGGGGTGTTCAAGGCCCAGCCGTATTCCTTCCACACCCGCTTCGCCGCCGAGGACGGGCGCGCGGGCACCAACCCTGAGGAGCTGGTGGCCGCGGCGCACGCCGGCTGCTTCGCGATGGCGCTGTCCTTCGGGCTCACCGGGGCGGGCTTCGTGCCCACGCAGCTCGACGTGTCGGCGAAGCTGACCATGCAGACGCCGGACGTGAACTGGACCATCAGCGGCGTGCACCTGACGCTGGTGGCGAAGGTGCCGGGCATCTCGCCGCAGAAGTTCCAGGAGATTGCCCAGGCGACCAAGGCGAACTGCCCCATCTCCAAGGTGCTCAGCTGCGAGATCACCCTCGACGCGTCGCTGGCCTGACGGCCGCGAAGGCATGAAGAAGCCCGCGGTGCCCTCGAGAGGCGCCGCGGGCTTTTCACTGCCGGGAGCTGCCCCGACGGGTTACTTCGAGGGCTCCATCTCCACGATGGTGAACTCCACCCGGCGGTTCTGCTCGCGGGCGGAGTCGGTCTTCTCCGCGACGAGCGGCTTGGTGTCGCCGTAGCCGGCCGACTCGAGGCGGGTCTTGTCGATGCCGCGCTTCACCATCGCGTCGTACACCGACTTCGCGCGGCGCTCGGAAAGCTCGAGGTTCGCCTTGGCCTCGCCGACGTCGTCGGTGTGCCCTTCGACGCGCACCTTCTTCACGTTGGGGAACTTCTTCAGCACCGCGGCGACGTTGTCGAGCAGGGCGAACGACTTGGGGAGGATGTCGGCCTTGCCGGTGGCGAAGAAGACCTTCTCGGTGATGACGATCTTCTCCTTGGTCACGTAGACGGTGGCTTCCTTCTCCGGGCAGCCGTCCTCGTCGTCGGTGCCGTTGAAGGTCTCAGGCTCGTTGGGGCACTTGTCCTTGGCGTCCTCGATGCCGTCGCCGTCGTTGTCCTTCTCCGGGCAGCCGTCGTCGTCCTGGAAGCCGTCCTTGTCCTCGGCGTCGTTGGGGCACTTGTCCTTCGAGTCCTCGATGCCGTCGCCGTCGTTGTCGGTCTCGGGGCAGCCGTCGTCGTCCTGGAAGCCGTCCTTGTCCTCGGCGGCGTTGGGGCACTTGTCGGCGTCGTCCTTGAGGCCGTCGCCGTCGGTGTCACCCCACGGGCAGCCGTTGTTGGCGGCCGGACCGGCGGTGTCGGGGCACTTGTCCTTGGCGTCGTCGATGCCGTCCTTGTCGTTGTCCGGATCCGGGCAGCCGTCCTGGTCCTCGAAGCCGTCCTTGTCCTCGGCGACGTCGGGGCACTTGTCCGCTTCGCCCTTGATGCCGTCGTTGTCGTTGTCGGAGTCGGTCGGCACCGCCGACGGGAAGCCGACGCTGAAGGACAGGCCGCCCATCAGCATGGTGTTGTTGCCGGCGAGGCTGAAGCGCAGCAGCGGGCCGACCTGGAGCCCTTCGACGAGCGAGAACTCGTACCCGGCCGAGGCGTCGAAGCCGATGCCCAGCCCGCCGTGCTGGAAGGTGAGGTGGGCGTCGAGCCAGAGGTTGCCCCAGGCGTTGCCGGTGCTGCTCTTGCCGGGGGTGAAGAGGTAGCCCTTCTCGTCGTTGAAGAACCGGGCGCGCACGCCGATGCCGCCGCCGTACGCCGCGCCGTCGGCGAGGTAGCTGCGGTTCTGGGCGCCGATGCCGAAGATCTCGAACTCGGGGGCGACAGGGCCGAGCTCGAACATGGTGGTGTCGAGCTTGAGCCACCCGCCCGCCACGAACATGCTGCGGTTGAGCCCTCCGCCGAGCGCAGGCTCGAGGTGGAGGTTGAACTTCGACTGCTCGGCCGCGGCGGTGGCGGCAAGCGCCAGGGTCGCGACGACGACGAGCCGCTTCATGGTGGGTGTCTCCCTCGGGGTAACCAAAAGTGGGCGCACCCTACCGGCGAACGGTGGGGAGTCAACGATGAAGGACAGCGCGCTGCGTGCGTCGCGCCGCGAGCGCCAGCAGGGCGAGCCAAGCCACCGCGCCGCCCGCTGCACCACAGCCACAGCCATGCGGCGGCGCGCTGCCGAGCTCGGCGTGCAGGGCGGGGATCACGCCCGGTCCCGCGTCGAGACGGCCGGCGTCTGCCGGTCCGGCGTCGGCGCGCCCGGCATCGCGAGGGCCAGCGTCCGGCACGCCTGCGTCCGGAGGGCCCGCGTCGGGCGGCCCAGCGTCCATTCCGGCGTCTTTCCCGAAGCAGGCCGAGACGTGCACCGGGCGGGTGCCGACGCAGTCGGTGGGCGCGGCGCAGCTGGGCTCCGCGAGTGACGGCGGGGAACCGCCGCCGCCCACGGTGGTGGGGTCCGGGTAGGCCGCGGCGAGCACCGACCAGTAGCTCGCGGCGGGAGGGTGCTCCATCCACCCGAAGACGCGCTCCTGGTACGGGCGGCTGCCGCCCACCGACGGGTTGTAGACGCCGCGGGTCGAGCTGTAGGCGGGGTTCGACGGGTTGTTGCTGTAGGCGAGCCCGTTGTACGCCCAAGTGGCCGTGTACCAGTCCTCGACGATGGAGGGCTGGTTGTCGCCGACGCAGGCGGTGGCCTTCCACTTCCCGGCGAGGATCTGCGTGCCGGTGGCGAGGTTGTACGTGGGGTCGGACGCGACGCGCGCTCGGTCGAAAGCTGGGGCCTCGCCCTTGTGCATCCCGCTCGTCACCTGGCCGATGCCGTAGCCGCAGTCGAAGGAGATGATGGTGCGCGACGCGCCGCCCACCTGATCCGAAGGCGTGGTGGGCACGCAGAACTGCTGCCAGCTCGACTCCTGCATGGCGATGGCCTTGAGCAGCTCGCAAGGGAAGCGGGCCGGAACCTGGATGTTGGGCATGGGCTTGCCGCAGCCCTGGCCGATGTTGGCGACCGCCGGGCCGGCAGAGCCCCAGACCGCTGGTCCCTGCGCCACGAGGTCGAAGATGGCCTGCCACTGGGCGGGCGTGGGGTTGATGCCGCCAGCCGCTTCCACGCCGCAGCTGTGCGTGTTGTTGGTCGACGACAGCGTGTAGCAGGGGCAGTAGGCGGCAGAGGCGGTGGCGGCCGCGAGCACCGCGGCGAGACTCAGGCAGCGCTTCATTCGCGCACCCCCGCGAGGTCGAGGCGCGCACGCGCCGGGACCCAGAGCGGAACCGGGCTGCCCGAGCCCAGCGCGACCGCGAAGGGGGCGGGGAAGTCGCCCGGGCGCTCGTCGAGGCCGACGGCCACCTTGCTCCGGCTCACCGCGAGCACGTGGGGGTAGCCCTTGGCGCGCGGGTCGAGGAGCACGGCGTCGCCGACGGCCGCGCGCAGCGGGAGTCCTTCGCCCTGGGCGACGGCGAGCGCATCGCCGAGAAAGGTGGGCAGCAGCGCCATCGAGGCACTGTCCTGGCCGACCGTCTCGAGGACCGAGCGCTGGAGGTCGAGCCGCTCGACGTGCCAGCGCCGGGTGGCCGGGTCGCCCTGGGTGAAGGCGAGGGTGTGCGCGGCCGCGTCGAGTGTGAAGTCACGGGCGAGTGGCGTCATCGAGGGTACGAGCTCGCGCACACCGAGCGCATCGATGTGCACCGCGAGCAGCGCGCCGCCCCGCTCGTCGACCCGGTACACGAGGAGCTCGGCGCCCGAGACGCCCGCGAGGAACAGGGTGAAGCCCTGGGCCTTGAGGACCGGGCGCACGGTGCCGGTGGCCCAGTCGACCTCGTCCACCTCGAGGGAGTCGACCCGGCCATGGGGACCGTCGGCGTCGGTGCCCGCGACGCCTCGCTGCACGAAGATGCGGCCCTGGGCGGAGACCACGGGCCGCGTGCTCACTGCCACCTGGCCGACGAGCGCGCGCGCCGGTTTGCCGGGCTCGAGCGCGAAGAGGGTGCCGGAGAAGCTCAGGTCTCGGGAAGGCACGGTGGACGCGGTGGCG
Source organism: Myxococcaceae bacterium (assembly GCA_019694595.1). GTDB lineage: Bacteria > Myxococcota > Myxococcia > Myxococcales > Myxococcaceae > JAIBBQ01. The sequence continues at coordinate 555 of JAIBBQ010000124.1, read as the reverse complement.
ACCACGCGGTCGGTGCCGGGGATGACCGCGCCCAGGGCAGTGGCGTCCTCGAGGTGCGGAAAGCTGGCGGCGACCTTCGCGGGGGCCTTCTGTCCGAGTGGCTGCCAGCGGAGTTCGGTACGGCCCGCGCCGGGGGCCGTCGAGAGCACGGCGACCTGGGGGGTGGCGGTCAACAGCAGGGCGAGGAGCATCATGCGTGGGGCGATCAGCGGTCGCCTCGCCCGCCGAGTCAAACTCCGAGTGCTCTCCCCCGAGCCGCCGAGGTGCCGCCCACCCGGTGCGTGGGTCGACCGGGTGCGTGGGTCGACCGGGTGCGTGGGTCGACCGGGTGCGTGGGTCGACCGGGTGCGTGGGTCGACCGGGTGCGTGGGTCGACCGGGTGCGTGGGTCGACCGGGTGCGTGGGTCGACCGGGTGCGTGGGTCGACCGGGTGCGTGGGTCGACCGGGTGCGTGGGTCGACCGGGTGCGTGGGTCGACCGGGTGCGTGGGTCGACCGGGTGCGTGGGTCGACCGGGTGCGTGGGTCGACCGGGTGCGTGGGTCGACCGGGTGCGT
>JAIBBQ010000123.1 GCA_019694595.1 Myxococcaceae bacterium | reverse complement strand
GTCGCCGCTGCGAGGGCGAGCACCACGAGCCACGACGGCGCGCCCCCGGCCTGGCTGCAGCCGCCGCCGCCCAGGCGCACGTTGCCGGGCGCGGCCACGGGCGCCGCCACGGTGAAGGTGACCGGGGCGCTCGCGGGGCTGGTCTGCCCATCCTTCGCGGCGGTGGCGGTGACGGTGTGGCTCCCGGCGGCGAGGTCGGCCTGGCAGGAGAACTGGCCCTGGGCGTCGGCGGCAGCGCTGCACACGGAGGTGCCGCCTTCGCTGACGGTCACCTGCGAGAGCGCGGGCGCGGTGCCCGCGATGGTGACGGGCGCGGCGAGCTCCGCGCCGTCGGCGGGCGAGGTGATGACCGGCGCCGCGGGGGAGACCACCGGCCCCTTCACGGCGAAGGTGAGCGTCGAGGCGGGGGCCGAGGTGTTGCCCGCGGCATCGCTCGCGGTGGCGCTCGCCGAGTGCTCACCCGCCGCGAGCGCTCCGGCAGGGCTGCAGCTCCACTGGCCCTGGGCGGAGGTGCTCGCGGTGCAGGCGGTCATGCCGTCGACGGTGACGGTGACGGTGCTCAGAGGCTCCGCGGTGCCCTGGAAGGTGGGGGTGGCCGAGGTCTGCTCGCCGGACGCCGGCGCGGTGAACACTGGCGCGGCGGGGCCCTGGGAGTCGACGGTGAAGGTGACCCCGGCCGTCGCGGGGCCCGCCCCGGCGGCGTTGCTCGCCTTGGCGGTGGCGGTGTGGCTGCCTTCGGACAGCGCCGCGGTGGCGGCGCAGGTCCACCGGCCGTCGGAGGCGGCCACCGCCGTGCAGGCAGTCATGCCGTCGACGGTGACGGTGACGGTGCTGCCGGGCTCCGCGGTGCCCTCGAAGCCCGGGGTGGCGGAGCGGCTGGTGGCGCCCTGGGCGGGGCGGGTGAGCGTGGGCGCTCCTGGCGCCATGCCTGCGAGCACGGTGAAGGGCACCGCAGCGGAAGCGGCCGAGCGGTTGCCCGCGGGGTCGGTCGCCCGCGCGGTGGCGCTGTGCGCGCCGTCGAGCAGCGTGGTCCCCACCACGCAGCTGAAGGCGCCGCTGCTCGAGGTGGTGGTGACGCAGACCGCGACGCCGTCGACCAGCACGGTGACCACGCTGGACGCTTCGGCGGTGCCGCTCACCAGCGGCGAGGGCCCCACGGTGGCGTTGGGGGCGGGCACGGTGATGACCGGCGCGGCGGGCGCGGTGGTGTCGACGGTGAACGGCACGCTCGCGCTCGGCGGGCTGGTGCCGGTGCTGCTGACCGCGACGGCGGTGGCCTGGTGAGCGCCTTCGCCCACGCTGCTCGAGGGCGCGCAGGCCCAGGCGCCCGCGGCGTTGGCGGTGGCGGTGCAGGCGGTCGCGCCGTCGATCTTCACCGTCACCGTGCTGCCCGGGGCGGCCACGCCTTCGAAGAGCGGGGTGTCGTCGGAGGTGGCCGAGGCCGACCTCGGCCGGGTGAACGACGGCGCGCCCGGGCCCGCGTTCACCTGGACCGAGAAGGCCACCGCGCCCGAGCTCGCCGAGGTGTTGCCCGCAGGGTCGGTGGCCACCGCGGTGGCACCGTGGGCGCCCGGCGCGAGCGGCCCGGCGACCGCGCAGCTCCACTGTCCCTGGGCGTCGGCGATGGCGGTGCAGGCCGTGTTCCCGTCGAGGCGCACCGTGACGGTGGTGCCGGGCTCGGCCACGCCGGCGAACGACGGCGCGGTGCCGGTGGTGCCCGCGGCCTGCGGCGCGCTGATGCTGGGCGCGGCGGGCGCGCGGGTGTCGATGATGAAGGTCACCCCCGGCGACGGCAGCCCGCTGCCGTTGGCGTTGGTGGCGGTCGCGGTGGCGGTGTGGCCGCCTTCCAGGAGCGGAGAACTCGGAGTGCACGAGAAGGCCCCGGCGCCGTTGGCGGTCGAGCTGCAGGCGGCGGTGCCGTCGACCAGCACGGTGACCATGCTGCCCGCTTCCGCGGTGCCGCTGATGGCGGGCGTGGCGGTGGCGAGGATGGCGCCCGAGCGCGGCGAGAGAATGACGGGGGCCCCCGGCTTTTGCGCCGCGGACGCGGTGAAGCCGACCACCGGCGAGGCGGGAGAGGCGTTGCCGGCCGCGTCGGCGGCGGTGGCCGTGGCCTGGTGGGCGCCTGCGGCGAGCGGCGTGGTGGCCGCGCAGGTGAAGCGGCCCAGGTCGTCGGCCACTCCGGTGCAGACGGTCGCCCCGTCGACCTTCACGGTGACGGTGGTGAGGGGGTCGGCGATGCCCGCGAAGGTGGGGGTGAGGCTGGTGGTGGCGCTGGCCGACGGCGAGAGGAGCGACGGCGCCGAAGGGGCCAGGCTGTCGACCGTGAAGTGGTTCAGGTTGCTGGGCGCGGAGCCGTTGCCCGCCGGGTCGGTGGCCAGCGCCTGCGCGGTGTGCAGCCCTTCGCCGAGCGGCGCGGCCGCGGTGCAGCTGAAGTCACCCGAGGCGCTCGCCTGCGCGGTGCACACCTGGGCGCCGTCGACGCGCACGCTCACGGTGGCCTTGGGCTCGGCGGAGCCGAAGAAGTCGGGGGTGGTGTCCTGGGTGAGGGCGCCGTCGGCCGGCGTCGCGAGGACCGGCGCCGCCGGGGTCGCGAGGTCGACGCTGAAGCTCACCGCGGTGGACGGCGGCGAGGTGGTGCCGGCCATGGTGGTGGCGGTGGCGGTGGCGCTGTGGCTGCCTTCGCCGAGCGGCGTCGCCGCGTCGCAGCTGAAGGCGCCGGCGCGGCTGGCGACGGCGGTGCAGACGGTGGCGCCGTCGACCTTCACGGTGACGGTGAGGCCCGGGTTGGCGGTGCCGGAGAAGGTGGGGGTGGTGTCGTTGGTGGCGCTGCCGTCGGCGGGCGCGGTGAGGCTCGGGGTGGCCGGCGTCGAGGTGTCGATGGTGAAGCCCACCGCCTGCGAGCTCGCCGAGGTGTTGCCCGCCACGTCGGTGGCGGTCGCGGTGGCCGAATGCTGGGCCGCGGACAGCGCGCTCTGCGCGTCGCAGGTGAAGGCCCCGGCGCCGTTGGCGACGGCGGTGCAGACGGTGGCGCCGTCGACCTTCACGGCGACGGTGCTGCCGGGCTCGGCGGTGCCGGCGAAGGTCGGGGTGGCGTCGTTGGTGACCGAGCCCATCGCCGGCACGTCGAGCGTGGGCGCGGCGGGCGCGGTGGTGTCGACGGTGAGGCCCACCTGGGCGGAGTCGCCCGAGGTGTTGCCGGCGGCGTCCTGGGTGCGGGCGGCGGCGACGTGGCCGCCTTCGGGCAGCGGGCTGGCCGCGTCGCAGCTGAAGGTGCCGGCGCCGGTCGCCACCGCGGTGCAGACGGTGGTGCCGTCGACCGTCACGGTGACCGTGCTGCCGGGCTCGGCGGTGCCGGAGAAGGTGGGGGTGGTGTCGCTGGTGCGGCTGCCGCTCAAGGGCCCGGAGATGACCGGCGCGGTCGGGGCGGTGACGTCGACGGTGAAGGTCGGCTGGTTGGAGTTCGCCGACACGTTGCCCGCGGCGTCGGTGGCGTTGGCGCGCGCGGTGTGTTGCCCTTCGACGAGCGCGGGGCTCACGTCGCAGCTGAAGACGCCACCGGTGGCGACGGCGGTGCAGGCCACGGCGCCGTCGATGCGCACGGTGACGGTGCTGCCGGCTTCCGCGGAGCCCGAGACGGTGGGGGTGGTGTCGCTCACGCTGCTGCCCGCGGCGGGCGCGGCGATGGACGGCGCGGCGGGCGCGCTGGTGTCGATGACCCAGGTGTAGCTGGCGGGGGTGGGGTCGACGTTGCCCGCGGCGTCGATGGCGCGGACCTCGAGCACGTGCTGGCCCTGGGCGAGGGTGAAGGTCACCGGGTTGGTGCAGGCGGCGAACGCTCCCGTCTGCTCGAGGCGGCACTGGAACGTGCTCGGCGTCTGGGTGGTGGTGAAGGTGAAGGCCGCCATGGTGCTGCTGGTGGTGGCCGGCGGCGTGCTGAGGAAGCCGGTGTCGGGCGGGGTCGCGTCGCGCACCGTCATCGTGCCGTTGCTGGTGACCGTCTTGTGGGTCTGGCCGACGTCGAAGGCGAGCGTGCCCGAGTTGGCGTAGGTGCCGTCGGCGGCGACGGCCGCGGTGACCATCACCGAGCCCGAGGCGCCGGGGCTCAGGGTGCCGAGCGCCCAGGTGACGGTCTGGCCGGCGTTCATGCCTCCGCTGGTGGACGACTGGTAGGTGAGGCCCGCCGGGAGCACGTCGGTCAGCACCGCGCCGGTGGCGTAGCCGTTGCCGGTGTTGGAGTACGAGAGCGTGAAGGTGATGGTGCCGGCGCTGGTGAGCGCGGGCGCGGACTTGGTGAGGCTCACCGCCGGCTGGGTGGATGCGGTCACCGGCGCGTCCATCAGGCTGTTGAGCAGCAGGCGCACGCCGTTGGTCTGGGCGTTCGACGACACCGGGGTGGCGGTCGAGTACTGGTGACCGACGAGGTAGGTGATTTCCCCGCGGGCGGCGTTGCCGTCGAGGTTGCCGGTGAGCCACGCGACGCGCGCGCTCAGGTTCGCGCCCTGGTTGAGCAGGGTGGTGACGCCGCTGCGCATGGCCGAGCCGTTGGCGAGCCCGAGCGACTGCAGGGTGCCGGTGTCGATGGTGAGGGTGCCGTTGTACTGGTCGAGCGGGTCGTCGGGCTTGCGGTTGACCGGGGTGGGCGGGCCGCCGAGGAGCGGGGTGTCGTCGGCGATGCCGGCGGTGGTGAGGAAGTGGCCGTTGGCGTCGTTCTCGAAGGTGGAGGCCGCGGCGCACTGCATGAACGCGTGCACGGTGGGGCTGGCGAGGAAGAGGCGGAACTCGCGCACCACCTCGGCGCTGTTCGCGCCCGCGGTGTAGTGCATGGAGGTGACGTGGTCGTACGCGGGTACGCCGTTGCTCTGCAGGCGGCCGTCGGCGGCGCCGGTGGCGGTGGCGCCGGCGATCTGCGCTTCGGTGAGCAGGTCGACCGAGGTCGGCGACCACACCGCGCCGGTGGAATCGGTGATGCCCGCGGCGTTGAGGTCGTCGAAGGCGATGGACTCGTTGCCGTCCTGGAAGACGGCGATGCGCGGGGCCGCCGTCAGGGTGCGGCGCACGTCGGCCTGGAAGGGCGCGGTGGCGTCGTGCACCACGGTGACCGCGTCGGCGGCGAGCCAGGCGTTGATGATGGGGTCCGCCGCGGCCTTGTCGCTGGCGTGCACCACGAAGGGCCCGCCGCGGTAGTTGGCGGAAGCGATGACCGCGAGGCTCTCGCGGTTCTGCGCGTTGGCGACGAAGTCGACGCCGTCGGCGGCCTTGCCGGTGGCGATGACCCAGCTCACCGGCACGTTGTTGCGCAGCAGCCGGTGCACCAGGCCGTACGCGCGCAGCATGCCGGTGTTCTGGAAGGTGTTGTCCATGGGGATCACGATCGACCCCGCGGGGAAGTTCTGGAGCAGCGCCTGCCGCGCCTGCTCCGGCTCGACAGGGGAGCCCCGAGGCGCTTCGCAGGCAGCCAATCCCAGCCACGCGAGCGCGCCGAGCACGATGAAGAACCTGCTGCTGAACATGAATTCCCCCCAGTACGATGATTGGGAGTTTACCCGAACCATCAATAAGGGTATTTCCCAGAATTCAAACGCTCTGTGACCACCAGATCATTCGGAGCAGCCCGAGATGTCGGGCTCGACCCACCGAAAGGGGAACTGCCGGCGATCTGAGTGGGTACAAATGTACTCAGGGTGTTCTGAATGACCTCAGGTGGAATCTTATCGCCTGGGTGGTGTGGTTCTCGGGTCGCCGTGAATGTCTCGGGGGGAGTCGCATTAGATGGCTGCAAACGATGCGTCTGTTGCAATGAGCAACAGGTCTCAAAGCGGTTCGCCGCAATGTCTGGCGACGATGTGTGGCGCAGTGCCGCGATGCTCGAGGCGGCATGGTTTCCGGTGCGGTGGGATGTCAGGTTTTCCCGTGCACGCCTCGGTCGGCACACGCGTTGCTGATTGCGGTCATGGCCACGCCACGCGGTCGGGGGAGGCCCACGCTTGAGGTCGAGAACGCAGGAATCGGATCGATTGGGCCCCACCTCGCTCGTCGAGAAGAACGGGCCGCGGGTGTTGATCGTCGACCACGGCGAGGGCCGGGCCGCGCTGCTCAAGGCGGAGCTGGAGGCGCGCGGCAACGAGGTGGCGATCCAGAGCGCAGGGGCGCTGGCTGCGAGCGCGCTGGCCGACGCGGCCGCCTCGCTCGACGTGGTGGTGACCGACGTGTCCGGCGATGCGGCCGGTGCGCAGTCGGTGGTGCGCCAGGCCCACGCGGCGGATCCGTCGCTCCCGGTGGTGCTGCTCGCGCCGCCCCAGGTGCGCGCGGCCGCGGTCGACGCGGTGCGCGCCGGGGCCTTCGACTTCGTCTCTCCGGTGACCGACGTGGAAGCGCTGCTGCTGGCGCTGGACCGGGCGGTGGCGCACCGCCGGCTGGGCCGCGAGCTCTCGCGGCTGCGCAACACGGTCGAGCTCGGGGCGAGGCACCCGGGCCTGCTCGGCCGCAGCCACGGCATGCAGGAGCTCCTGCGGGTGCTCGACCGGGTGGCCGACTCGGAGGCGACGGTGCTGGTGACCGGCGAGCCCGGCACCGGCAAGGAGCAGGTTGCGCGGGCGCTGCATCGCGGTGGGCGCAGGGCGGCGGGGCCCTTCGTGGCGTTGAGCTGCTCCGCCATTCCGCCCGAGCTCCTGGAGCGGGAGCTGTTCGGACAGGTGAAGGGCGCCTTCCCCGACGCCTCGAGCGATCGGCTGGGCGCGCTGCGGGAAGCGCGCGGGGGCACGCTGTTCCTCGACGACGTGCAGGCGCTGCCGGCCGAGCTGCAGCCCAAGCTCCTGCGGGTGCTCAAGGAGCGCAAGGTGCTGCCGGTGGGGGCCGAGCGTGAGGTGTCGCTCGACGTGCGGGTGGTGAGCGCGGCGTCGCCGGAGGCGGTCGCCTCGCGCCAGCTGCGCGAAGACCTCTACTACCGCCTGGGTGTGGTGCAGCTGTCGCTGCCGCCGCTGCGCGAGCGAGGCACCGACGTGTTGTTGCTCGCGGCCAGCATGCTCGAGCTGCATGCCAGGGCGGCAGGCAAGGTGTCCAAGGGGTTCTCCGAAGCCGCGACCGCGCGCCTGTTGAGCTACCAGTGGCCGGGCAACGTCTGCGAGCTCGACACCTGCGTGGAGTTCGCGGTGGCGCTCACGCGGGGCGAGCGCATCGAGGTGGAAGACCTGCCCGAGAAGCTGCGCAGCACCCCGCCGGCGTCCGGCGCGGCGGCGTCGCCGGTGGAAGGCTGGCTCCCCATGGACGAGGTGGAGCGCCGCTACATCCAGGCGGTGCTGGAGCACGTGAAGGGGAACAAGCGGCGGGCGGCGGCGCTCCTGGGCTTCGACCGCACCACGCTGTACCGCAAGCTCGGGCGCGATGCGGCGCTCGCAGCCCACCGGCAAGGCCTGCGGCTCGACGCGCCCGCCCAGAAGTAGGGCGCTGGCGCGGTGCCGGCGGCGCCCGCTGCCGCCCTGGCTTCAAGTAGGGTCCAGCCCCCATGGACCCGCTCAAGCGAATCTCCGAGCTGCTCGACGACGCGACCCCGCGCAAGCGCATCGCCGCCGCGGTGGTGCTCGGCGAGCTGCAGGTGAAGGACCCCGCGGTGGTCTCCCGCCTCATCGCGATGGCCAAGGACCCGGTCGACGCCTTCGCCGAGGCGGCGGTGGAAGCCCTGGGCGCCATCCGCACCATGAAGGCGCTGCCGGTGCTGCTCGACGCGCTCGGCCGCTCGCGCGAGCTCGAGCGCCTGGCGTCACAGGCCGTCGCCGCCCTGGGCGAAGACGCGCTCCCGGAGATCCGCGCGCGGCTGGCGGCGGCCACGCCCGAGACGCGGGTGGCGCTGAGCAAGCTGCTCCCCGCGGTGGGTGGCAAGGCGAGCTTCGAGATGGCGCTCGAAGGCCTGCGCGGCCAGGCCTGGGAAGCGGCGAACCCGGTGGCGCTCTCGCTGCGGCAGGAAGCGCGCACCATGTCGCCCGCCGAGAAGCGGGTGATGAAGACCCAGGTCGAGAAGTTCCTCGAGAAGAAGAAGACGCTGGAAGACGAGGTGGCCACTCGCGTGGCGCTCAAGATGCTCGGCTACCTCGAGCTGCCGGAGTCCGAGGACACCTTGCTCGGCTTCCTGTCGGCGAAGCACCCGCCGCTGGTGCGCACCGAGGCGGCGACCGCGCTGCGCTTCGCGCTCTCGCAGGGCGCGTCGAAGAAGGCGATGCGCAAGCTGATGGAGCTGCTCGCGGGCGGCGAGGCGCTGGTGGCCCGCGCGGCGCGCGACAGCCTCACCGTGCTGCCGGTGGGGGCGGAGTTCGCGGAGGAGCTCGCCGAACTCTGCGTGAGCCCCGACGTCGACGTCGCGCTGTGGGCCATCAACCACCTCGGCGCGCTGGCCAAGGACAGCAAGCTGGCGGTGAAGACGCTCTTGCCGGTGGCGCGCAGCGCCGACCGCACCCGCGCGGAGGCCGCGGCCAAGGTGGTGGCCACGCTCAAGGGCGGCACCGCGCTCCTGGTGGAGGCGCTCGCCGACGCCGAGGAAGAGGTGGGCGCGCAGGTGCTCGCCGAGGTGCTGAACCCGCTGGCGCAGACCCTGGACAAGAAGCAGGTGAAGGCGCTGCTGGCGGCAGCGGCGGCGCGCTTCAAGTCGTCGTTCGCGGTGGCCAAGCGCCAGCTCGAGCCGGTGCGCAACGCCGACGGCGCGGCCTGGGGCGAGCTCCTGCGCGAGCAGGCGAAGGCCTACGCCAAGAAGGACCCGGTGAAGGCGGAAGCCATTTCGCAGCTGCTCGGCCGCTCGATGGTGGCCACGCCGGAAGACCGCTTCGCCTTCGTGGTGCAGCAGTTCGCCCACCACGCGCTCGACCCGCACCCGCGCGCGCGCCTGAACGACCCCGCGCTCATCACGCTCGAGAAGCTGCACCGCGAAGGCTTCAAGGTGAGCGAGGCGGTGCTCAAGGCCAAGGGCCTGTCCGACGAGGCGCGCTACTACGTGGGCGTGCACTTCGCCGAGAAGAGCGTCTTCGAGCTCAAGAACCTGGGCGCCGAGGTGCTCGAGGTGCTCGCCGGCAAGGGCAAGGGCAAGCTCGCCAAGGCCGCGAAGAACAAGATGAAGCTGCTCGGCCTCTGAGCGAACGTTGCGTTCGTGACAACGGTTCGTTGATGGCGTTGATGGTTGCGCAACGAAGGGCGCGGGCACACATATGGCTTGCCGCCGGACCGTTCCGTCCGGTCGAACTCGACGAGAAAGCCATGACGACCGCGACGCTGAACGAGACGACGTCCTCCCGCACCGGGGCCAAGGTGGCGGCCTGGGTGCTCCAGGGCCTGGCCGGGGTGGCGTTCCTGATGGCGGGGGCGATGAAGTCGACCCAGCCGATGGACGCGCTGCACACCGCGATGGCGTGGAGCACCGCGGTGCCCGACGGCATGGTCCGCTTCATCGGCGTGTCCGAGTTCCTCGGGGGGCTGGGCCTCATCCTCCCCGCGCTCACGCGCATCAAGCCGGCGCTCACCCCGCTCGCGGGCGCGCTGCTGGTGGTGGTGATGGTGCTGGCGGCGGGGTTCCACGTCATGCGTGGCGAGCTCCAGGCGCTGCCCATCAACGCGGTGCTCGGGCTGCTCGCCGGCGGCGCGGCGTACCTGCGGTGGAAGGTCGTGCCCGTGCAGCCGCGTTGAGGTGACGGCCGGGGCCGGCGGCGGTAAGCCTTGCGCCCCACCGTGAGCGAATCCATCGAGGGCCTGTGCCGGAGCTGTGGCCTGTGCTGCGACGGCTCGCTGTTCGACGTGGTGGCGGTGAGCGCCGCGGAAGCCCGGGTGCTCGAGGCCCACGCGGTGCCGGTGGAGCGCGCCGAGGGCCGCTTCAAGCTGCGCCAGCCGTGCGCCGGGCTCCAGGGCACGGTGTGCGGCTGCTACGCGGTGCGCCCGGAAGGGTGCCGGCGCTTCGTCTGTCTGCTGGCGCACGCGCGCGCGGCGGGCGAGGTGAGCGAGGCGCAGGCGGTCGCCCTGGTGGCCGAGGCGCGGGCGCGCCTGGGGCGGGGCGAGTCGAACGCGTCGGACTTCTTCCGCCGGTACTTCTCGGGGCGGTGACGGTTCTTCGTCAGTTGAGCCCCGAGCCACCGTCGCTGGAGAAGACGTAGCCGCCGTCGCCCGAGCCGTTGCCTTCGATGATGCCCTGGTCGGGGCAGCCGTAGACGATCTGCACCTTGGGGTTGGCCGACTTCTGGACCAGGTCGCAGGCGGCGCCGAAGAGCGTGAGCCGCTGGTTCTGCGGGTTGTAGTCCCAGCCGTTCTTCTTCGCGGCGTCGCGGGGGACCAGGCCGCCGTTGACCGCGACGAAGATCTTGTTCAGGTCGGGCGGCGCCTTGGCGAGCGCGTAGTCGCAGCCCACCGCGCCCTGGGCGATCTGCTGGAACGCGGTCATCAGCGAGGCCTGGTCGTCGGCCTGGTAGTACTTGGTGGTGTTGAGCCGCGCGGTGCCGCCTTCGGTCGCCATCTGCGAGAGGCGGCTCGGGTCGACGTCGCTGCCGAAGCCCACCACGTAGGTCTTCACCCCCGCGCCGAAGAGCTTCTTCACCTCGCCGACCGGGTCGCCCTGGCAGTTCTCCATGCCGTCGGTGACCAGGAGCACGAAGTTGGCGCGGGCGGGGTCCTTCAGGTCCATGCGGGTGGCGGCAAGCGCGAGCGCCTTGCCGATGGGCGTGCCGGAGCCCACGGCCTTGGGGCCCATGGCGCTGGCGATCTGCGCCGAGGTCTGGTCGCCCACGGCGACGAAGTTCGAGCCCTGGCTGCACTTGTCCGGCCCGGGGAACATCGAGAGCCCGAAGCGAATGGTGCTCTCGTTCTGCTTGGTGACGGTGCGCAGCGCGTCGGTGGCGGTGGCCCACTTCGAGGTGCCGGACGCGAGCTTCTCTTCCATCGAGCCCGACTGGTCGAGCACGATGAGGAAGTTGGCGGGCACGCGGGTGGCCTGGAACAGCTCGCCGCCGCAGGTCGGGCCGCCCGCGCCCGCGCCGCCGCTGCCGGTGCCGCCCCCGCTGCCGCCAGTGCTGCCGCCCACGCAGTGGCCGGTGCTTCCGCAGGTGGCGCCGCCGGTGCAGCTCGTCGCGGTGCAGGCGGCGGTGCAGCTCACGCCTTCACAGACCTTGCCCCCGCTGCACTCGGAGTCGGTACCGCAGCCCGCCTGGGGCACGCAGCCACCGGCGGAGCTGCAGCGGGAGCCCTGTCCGCACTGCGCGTCGGCGCTGCAGCCCTGGGTGCAGGCGCCGGTGGGCAGGCACTTGAGGCCGCCGCAGTCGACGTCGCTCTTGCAGCCACCGCCGCCCCCGGGGCCTGCGCCGGTGGGGCCGCAGCCCGCACCGAAGGCGAAGGTGAGCAGCGCCGCAGCGCTGAAGGCGAGGAGGGTGCGCACGTGAGACCTCCGGGAGGTGTGAAGTGTGGTGTGCAACATCGACGCCGTGCGTGACACCTGCGCGTTTCCGCGGATCTGCGCGCCGACGCTGGCCTGGGCCCGGTCGCCTGGAGTGCGCGCGCACGGGGCTGTGCACTGGAGTGGGCAATCGTTGACGCTCCAGGAGCGGGTCGGTACACCTCGCGGCCGCATGGCGACCGAGCCCACCGCGCCACAGCCGCCGGGACCGCTCTCGGCGCTGGTGTCGCGGCCGGCGTTCTGGGTGGTGGCGGTGGCGCTGCTCGCGGCCTTGCCGCTGTGGCGCGCGCTGCGGCCCGAGGCGCCGCTTCCGGCGTCGGCAGCACCTCCGTCGGTCGTCGCTGCGGTTCCCGGGCCGCTGCCGGTGCTGGGCACGGTGCCGGACTTCGTCTTCACCGACAGCGAGGGCCGCCCGTTCAAGTCGAGCGGGCTGCTGGGCAAGGTGTGGGTGGCGAGCCTGGGCTTCACGCGGTGCACCCGCGACTGTCCGGCCATCGCCCGGGCGATGCAGCAGCTCCAGGGCCGCTCCGGGGGGCTGGGCGACGCGTTTCAGCTGGTGAGCTTCACGGTCGATCCCGACTACGATCTCCCGTCGGTGCTCAAGGCCTACGCCGCGTCGTTGCAGGCCGGCGTACGCTGGCACTTCCTCACCGCCGACCGCGCGGACCTCGAAGCGGTGATCATCGCGGGGCTGCAGCAGCCGATGGACAAGAAGGGTGACGATCCGATGAGCATCTCGCACGGCGAGCAGCTGGTGCTGGTGGACCAGCGCCACCAGGTCCGGGGGCTCTATCCGGCCGAAGCCGAGGGCGCGGTGGACCAGGTGCTGCGCGACGCTGCGCGGCTCCTCAACGAAGGGCAGCCCTGATGCGCGCCGACGCCGAGCCCACCGCGACGCTCATCGACTCGGTCGACACCGACCCCGGCAGCGTGCAGGTCCGCCTGCGGGTGCTCGTCTTCTCCGGCGAGTCGCTCACCGTGCACCCGCTGCCGCAGGAAGGCGAGCTCGCCATCGGTCGCGCGGAAGAGTGCCACCTGCAGATCGACGTGCCCGCCCTGTCGCGGCGCCACGCGCTCCTGCGCATCGGCCCGCCGCTCACCGTGGAAGACCTGGGCAGCGTCAACGGCACCCGGGTGCGCGGCCAGCGCCTCGCCGAAGGTGAGCGGGCGACGCTGCGGCCCGGCGACAGCATCGACCTCGGGCAGGTGACGCTGGTGCTGCAGCGGGTGCCGAAGGCCGAGCTCTCGGCCCGGCCGCGCCGGCTGTGGACCCACGGGTACTTCGAAGGCCGCGTGGAAGAGGAGTGCGCGCGGGCAGAGAGCTCGGGCGTCGGCTTCGCGGTGGCGCGGCTCAAGCTCAACGGCACCGCCTCGCCCACCGCGGCGCAGGAAGCGCTCGCCGAGCTGCTCGACCCGTCGACCCTGGTCGCGGCCTACGGCCCGGGCGAGTACGAGCTGCTCATCCAGGGCGGCAAGCTCGACCCGCTGGGCAAGCTGGCCGACGAGCTCGCCAAGCGCGGGCTGCCGGTGACCGCGGGCGTGGCGCTGTGGGGCAAGGACGGCAAGGACCCCGACGTGCTGCTCGGCGAGGCGAACGCGCGCGTCGAGGCGCAAGGCAAGAGCGAGGCGCCCGGGCTGTCGGCCTTCGTGGTGAAGGACCCGCAGATGGAGGCGCTGCACGCGCTGGTGCGCCGGGTGGCGCAGGGCACCATCTCGGTGCTGCTCTTGGGCGAGACGGGGGTCGGCAAGGAGATCTTCGCCGAGGCGATTCACCAGAGCTCGCCGCGCTCGAATGGCCAGCTCCTGCGGCTCAACTGCGCGGCCTTCACCGAGACGTTGCTCGAGAGCGAGCTGTTCGGCCACGAGAAGGGCGCCTTCACCGGCGCGGTGAAGACCAAGATCGGCCTGCTGGAGAGCGCGCAGGGCGGCACGGTGCTGCTCGACGAGATCGGCGAGATGCCGCTGTCGACCCAGGCCAAGCTCCTGCGGGTGCTGGAGCAGAAGGAAGTGCTGCGCGTGGGCGACGTGCGGCCGCGCCCCATCGACGTGCGCTTCATCGCCGCCACCCACCGCGACCTCGAGGCCCGGGTGCAGCAGGGCACCTTCCGTCAGGACCTGTACTTCCGCCTGAACGGCATCACCCTGGTCATTCCTCCGCTGCGCGAGCGGCTCAACGAGCTCGACGCGCTGGCGCGCTTCTTCATCGGCAAGGCGGCCAAGCAGTTCCAGAAGAGCGAGCCGTCGGTGAGCCCCGAGGCGATGCAGCTGCTGCGCGGCTACCGCTGGCCGGGCAACCTGCGCGAGCTGCGCAACGTCATCGAGCGCGCGGTGCTGCTCTCGAGCGGCCCGGTGCTGACGCCGGAAGACCTGCCGGTCGAGAAGCTCACCTCGACGCCGCTGGCCAACCAGAGCCTGGCCGGGGCGCAGCGCGAGCGGCCGAGCGGCGGCCCCAACGACCACGACGCGGAGCGCGCGAAGATCATCGCCGCGCTGGAAGCGAACGGCGGCAACCAGACGCTGGCTGCCCGGGCGCTCGGCATCTCGCGGCGCACGATGCTCAACCGGCTCGACGCGTACGCGATTCCCAGGCCCCGCAAGGGCAAGGGCTGACGGGGAACGCCGTCAGCGCGCCTTGGCCGGCGTCAGCTCGAGCCGCACCAGCGCGACCTTGTTGGCTTCCACCACCACTTCCTTCTTCTGGGGCTTGCAGCCCTTGCGCTCGACCCGCACCTGGTGGCGCCCGGCGAGCACGGCGATGGACTTGGGCGTCTGACCCTGGGGCCGCTCGTCGATGAAGAGCGACGCCGGCGAGGTGAGGCCCTTCAAGGTGGTGACCACCCGCAGCTCGCCGGACTCGGTGACGGTGGCGTTGGGGTCGACCTTGCGAGGCTGGCTGCCGGTGTTGATGTGGACCTCGGTGTCCCCGTCGACGGGCACCTGGCGCTTGGGCGAGGTCTTGACGTCGCTGCGCTCCTCGGTGGCGTCGGGGCTGTCTCCCGAGGCGATGAGCTCCACGTCGCCCGACGCGGCCATGGGCACGTCGGCGGAGGTGTGGCGCGCGCCGGCGGCGGTGTTGGGCGGCGGGTGGCCGAGCGCTTCGAGCGGCAAGGTGGTGGCGCGGGTGGAGCGAACCTTGCCGGTGCCCAGCGGCACGCTGGCGCCCGCCGGGAGCGCCTTGGTGACCGCGGCCTTGGTCCCGCTCCGCGGCCGTTCCTTGGCCTTGGCGGCGTCGACTTCTTCCTGGAGGAAGGCGAAGGCCTTCGCAGGGTCGACCTTCTCGGCGCTGCCGAAATAGGCCTCGAGGTCGGCGTAGAACTCGCTCGCGCTCTGGGGCCGGTCGCTCGGCTTCTTGGCCATGCCGCGCATCAGCACCTTGGCCACGTCGCGGGAGATGCCCTTGGCCAGGGTGGAGGCGTCGGGTACCGGGGTGTTCTTGTGGGCGTAGAGCACCTCGAAGTTGGTGGAGCCCAGGAACGGCGGGCGCCCCACCAGGAGCTCGAAGGTCATCGCCGCCAGCGCGTAGACGTCGGTGCGCTTGTCGATCTCGGTGACGCCGGCGATCTGCTCCGGCGACATGTAATAGGGCGTGCCGACCATCGCGCCCGGCTTGGTGAGCCCGGGGTTCGAGCGGTCGCGCACCACGCCGAGGTCGAGGATGGTGACCCGACCGCCGGGGCTGACGAAGATGTTCTGCGGCTTGATGTCGCGGTGCACCAGCTTGTGGTGGTGAATGAAGGACAGGCCGCTCGAGACCTGCTTCACCACCGCCATCGCCTCGCCGCCGGTGAGCTTGCCGCCCTTGCGCTTGAGCACGTCGGCGAGCGTGAGGCCTTCCAAGTACTCCATCACGATGTAGGGCAGCGCCCCGCGGTGGCCGACCCCGTTGAGCTGGATGATGTTGGGGTGGCGCAGCGACAGCATCAGCTCGGCTTCGCGCTCGAAGCGGGCGAGCACCTTGGGTTTGCGGCAGTGCTCGGGCGCGAGGATCTTCACCGCGATGGTCTGGCCGGTCTCCAGGTCGCGGCCGCGGAAGACGCTGCCCATGGCGCCCTGGCCGATGCGGGCCTGGATCTCCCAGCGCTCGTCGAGCACGTCGCCCGGGGCGACCAGGAAGACCACCGTGTGTTCGTGCTGATCCCGGCCGCTCACCGAGGGTGGGAGCTTAACCAACTGCGCCCGGGCGGGCGGGAAATCGCGACCGGCCCGCTAGAGGCCCAGGAAGCGCTCGGCGGTCCGCTGGCCCACCGCGGCGAGGACCGGCCTCGACAGCCCCGCCTTGCCGAGCAGGTGCAGCGCGCGGGGAATCGCCACCAGGTCCGCGGCGCCAGCCCCCGCCGCGCTCGACAGCAGCAGCCGCTCGGGCCCGGCGCGGGCGACCAGCGCGGGCACCTTCTCGGCCCGCAGCGCGTCGGGGTGGAGGCAGAGGCAGGCGTGGTGCCCCTGGCCGAGGATCAGCGGGAGCGTGACCCCGGTGGCCCCTTCCACCGCGACGGTCGCGGGCGGGAGCCGGGAGCGCTTGAGCAGCGCGAGCGTCTGCCGGGTGACGCGCTCGCGGGCGCGCGCCGGGGTCAGCACCACCGCCGGGAGCCGCAGCGAGCGCGCCAGGGTGAGCTGCTCGAGCAGCGCGTCGGCGTGGGCAGGCGAGGCGCTCGAGCCGAGGCCGAGCGGGCCGATGGCGCGCACGGTGCCTGCGCGCAGCAGCGCCGGCAGGGCCTGCAGGACCTCGGAGAGCCCGCGGCGCGGCAGCGCGGGGCCGGGCACGCCCAGCATGGCGAAGGCGCGGAGCCCGGCGCGCTCCAGCCGCGGCAGCTGCACCTCGACCAGGTGCTCGAAGGCCGCGAGGAGCTCCTTGGGTGGCGTCGGCCCTTCGGTGGCATGGGGGGCGGCGAGCACCGCGCGCACGCCGAAGGTCTGGAGGGTGACCAGGTCGGCGTCGGACAGCGTGTCGGGGTGGAGCCGCAGGTCGAACATCGGCGGCCGCAGTATCGCCCGGCCGTTCAGGGAACGCAGGGCCCGTGCGTCGGCGGGTTCCAGGAGGAGACTGTGCGAGCATGGGCGCGATGACCCCCGAGGAAGCGAGGGCGCTGCTGGCGCTCGATGACGACACCCTGCGGGCCCAGTGCGACGAGTCGTTCTTCGTCGGACCGGGGCCCGGCGGGCAGCACCGCAACAAGACGTCGACCGCGGTGCGGCTGGTGCACCGGCCGAGCGGGCTCACGGTGGTGGTGACGGAGCACCGCAGCCAGTGGATGAACCGTCAGCGCGCGCTGGAGCGGCTGCGCGACCGGCTGCGGGCACTGACCTTCGTGCCCACCGAGCGCCGCGCCACCCGGCCCACGCGCGGGGCGAAGCGCCGGCGCCTGCAGGACAAGCGCGCGCAGAGCGACAAGAAGAAGGACCGCCGCGGCGACTGGTGAGGTGGCGGCGGGCGCGCTGCGCAGCCGTCTAGAACGGCACGCTGGAGTTGCCGCTGCTGCCCAGGTTGTAGCTGTTGCCTTGCCCGCAGACGGTGGCGCCGGTGTTGGCGTCCATCCGGCAGCAGAAGGGGAAGTTCGCCCCCGGGGCACCCGCGACGCACGAGAGGTGGTAGCGGCCCGGGGTGGTGGCACCCAGGTTCGGGTAGCCGAAGCTCGTCGACGACCAGGTCGCCCCGTTTCCGTTGGTGGCGACGTTGCACTTGGTCTCGCCGGTCCGCTCGTTGAGCTGGCAGCAGAAGGCGTAGCCGGCGAGCGTCGTGGTGTACGACGACTCGCCGCACGAGAGCTGGTAGCCGGCGAGGCTGGTGGTGCCGGTGACGTTCAAGCTGCCGGCGGACACCGAGCCGCCCGTGGTGAAGCTCGAGACGGTGGTGGCGCCCGCGCTCAGCGTTCCGGGGACGGCGACGTTCTGGCTCAGCAGGTCGTTGCCGACCTTGTTGCGCAGGTACTGCCGCAGGGTGCTGAAGTTGGTGTTGATCTCGCTGGCCACCGCGGGCTCGTTGGCCACGAAGACGTAGAGCCCGTCGGTGAGGGTGGACGCGTGGGCCAGGCCGGCCGCGGCCAGCGCACCCACGGCGACCAGCGCCAGCGCGCCCTTGCGGCGCGACGCCAGGCGGCGGCTGCGCAGTGCCTCGAGCTCGGCGCGCAGCGCTTCGACCTCGGTGCGGAGCTGGGCGACCGCGGCGTCGGGGGGCGTGGAGGGCGTGGGCATGGGCGCTCGCGTAGCCCAGCTGGGGCGCGATTGGCAGGGTGCTCGAACGCCCCGGCTTGCACGCGTGGCCCGGCATCGGCTCAAAGGGCCCCCGGCACATGCTTTCCGGGCTGCTCACCTTGGCCGTGGCCGCGCTGGCCACCCCCGACTTCGCGGTCGACGAAGGCGTCCGCGGGTGCCCCGGCGCGGAAGGCTTCGCGGCCAAGGCGGGCGAGCGCGCGGCGCCGTTCGCCGACGGCTCGACGATGCGCATCCGCGTCTCGGCGAACGACGGCGGGCTGCGCGCGGGGCTGGTGCGGCTCAAGGACGGCGCGGCGCTGGGCGAGCGCACGCTGGAGCTGGCGACGCCCGACTGCGAGCGGCTGGTGCAGGCCATTCTCCTCGCGCTCGACCTGGCGCGCCTCGAGCCGGCGCCGCGGCGCCCGGTCCCGGCCACCGGAGCGCTCGCGCTGGCCCCGGAGCCCGCGCCGCTGCCCTTGGGCGTGCGCGTCGAGGGCGGTGGCTCGGCTTCGGTGGGGCAGGCCTTCGGCCCGTCGGTGGGGGGCCAGGCCGACGTGCAGCTGCGGGCGGGGGCCGCGCTCCTCTCGCTCGGCTTCTTCGCCGATGCCTGGTCCACCCAGCTGATCGCCGACGGCGCGGTGCGCGGCGCGGCCCTGGGCGGCACGGTGGGGGCAGGGCGCAGGGTGGTGGGCACGCTCGACGTGAGCGCCGTCTTCGCCGCGGGGGTGTGGCGAGCCGAGGCCTTCAACCTCCCGGGGGCGAAGAGCTCGCGCACCCCGTACCTGGCGGTGGGGCCGCGGGTGGAATGGAGCGTGGCGGTCAACGGCACCGTGTCGCTGGTGCTGCGCGGCGAGGTGTGGGCGGCGCTGACGCGCACCGTCTACGTGGCCGGCGACGAGACGGTGGCCCAGACGCCGCCGGTGGGTGCGCGCGCCGCGGTGCTGCTGGCGTTCGATTTCGGTGACGGATGGCGCTGATGCCCGCAACGCCCCTGGCGCCGATGCCTGCCTCCGCCGCCCTGGCCCCGCCGATGCCCGCCCCCCGGGAGGCGTTCGCCGCGGTGTACCGCGCCAACGTGGGCACGGTGTGGAGCTGGCTGCGGCGCATGGGCGTGCGGCGCGAGGAGCGCGAGGACCTGACCCAGCAGACCTTCGCCATCGCCTGCCAGCGCTTCGAGGCCTTCGACCCCACGCGGCCGGCGCGGCCGTGGCTGTTGGGCATCGCGTTCCGGGTGGCGGTGGCAGCGCGGCGCACGCTGGAAGCGAAGGCGGAGTTCGTCGACGAGGCGCACGGCACGGCGGACGAGGCGCTGGGGCCGGAAGCGCGGCTGCAGCAGCGCCAGGCGCGCGAGCTCTTGTGGAAGGGGCTCTCGACCCTGAGCGTCGAGCAGCGGGCCATCTTCACCCTGGTGGAGCTCGAAGGGCTCTCGATGCCCGAGGCGGCCGAGGTGCTCGAGGTGCCGCTCAACACCGGCTACTCGCGGCTGCGACTGGCGCGGGCGGCGCTCACGGCCGCGCTGCAGACGATGACGTCGAAGGAGGCGGTGCGATGACGGATCCACTCGACGCACTGGTGGCCGCGGAGAAGTCCGCCGACTCGCCGCCGTCTCCCGAGGTGGTGGAGCGCATCTGGGCGAACGTCGCCGCGCTGCCGCCGGTGGTGCCCGGGCCGGCAAGTGCGTCCGGCGCTCCTGCGGGCGCCGGAGCGGCCGGGGCCGCGAAGGTGGGCACGGCGCTCTCGGTGAAGCTCGCGGTGGCGGCGCTGGTGGCGGGCGCCGTGGGCGGCGCTGCGG